>JAUNRU010000008.1:43356-54177 GCA_030535535.1 Corynebacterium casei | reverse complement strand
CAAAGATGGCGGTAAACCAGGTGGAGTTGAAGACATCAAACAGCTGCAGCTTGTCATAGATTTCTGCAACGCGGCCGTTGGAGGCGATGAACTCATTGACGTTGGTTTCATTCAAGTCGCGCTGCGGCAGCAGCGAGCCGGGGATGGCAGCGAGTGCGAGCAAGAACAGCAACGCGAGTGCGGTGCGCATGCTGGTGAGCCAGTGCCAGGCACGGCGAAGCCAAGTGCGGATATTCTTCATGGCGGGGACAGTCTCCTATTTCTACGCTTAAATCAGCGTCATGCCGTATTCGACGGTCCATTGACGAACCCAGTTGATGAAGTATGCCCACGCGCCAGAGGTGAGCAGAACACCAACAATGATCATGGTGATACCACCAATAATCTGAATCTTGCGGGAGTGCTTGCGCATCCAATCAATGCTGCGCATCGCACGCGCCGAGCCCAGCGCGACGAGCAGGAATGGCAAGCCGAGCCCCAGGCAGTAACCGATAATCATCATGGTGCCACGGGCGGCAGTCATGCCTTCGGTTCCTGCTGAGACAGAAATGATGGCAGCGAGCGTTGGGCCCAAACATGGGGTCCAACCGAGTGCAAACACACCACCCAGCAATGGCGCGCCGAGCCAGTTGGTCCAGCGTTTCGGAGCCATGCGCGTATCACTTTGCATAAAGCCGATGCCGCCCATGAACACGATCCCCATCAAGATGGTGATGATGCCGCCGATACGCATGAGCATTTCGGCGTTGAGCGTCAACATCGAAATCGCACCGAATACCGAAACGGTGGCGAGCACGAATACGACAGTAAAGCCCAAGATAAACAACAATGCCGCACCAACCACAGCCCATTGGCGTTGCTTGGTCACTACTGGGCTGTTGCCCTTGAATTCCACCTGGCCGCCGACAAGGCCTGCCAAGTAGGACATGTAGCCCGGTACCAGTGGCACCACACATGGCGATGCAAAAGACACCAAGCCGGCGGCAGCGGCTGCCAAGATGCCTAAGAGCAGCGGGCCGCTAGCGGCCATATCTGCGAAGGCGGTTCCGATATCAGTCACGTGTTAGCTCGCTTGTTCTTGCTCGAGGTCATCAATGACAGTCAAGATGTCACTGTCTGTAATGCCGCGCAAGAAGACTGCGGCCGGACGGTGCTGGTTATCCAACACGATGGTGGTTGGCACCACCGAGGTGGGCACGCCGCCGAGCGCTGCCGCCGTCTTAAACGGTGGGTCATAGATGGACGGGAAACTCACACCGTTATCTTCTTTGAAATCACGGGCAATCTGCGGATTGTAATCGCGCACATTGATACCCAACACGGTGCCCAATTCGCGCTCTTCCAAGTCTTCTTGGACGCGCTGCAAGTCATCTACTTCCGCACGGCACGGTGCACACCACTGCCCCCAGGAGTTGAGGACAACAATCTGGCCCTCATAATCATCCAGAGAAATAGTCTCTGATTCTTCCATCAAGGATTCACCAGAGAAGGTCTGCAGTGGCTTGCGCTCAGCCTCGTCATAGAAAATCTCTTGTTGGCCACCGGGTGTGATGAATTCGAAGGTGCCGCCAACGGCAACAGCGTTTTGGGCATTGTCGGATTCTTGGGCGCACGAGGCCAGGAGCACGCTGGCGGCAGCAACAAGTGCTGCGGACGCAAGGCGCTTGGAGTCAAACATGAAAGAGACTTTCTAAAACGTGAGAAGGTGCAGAAAAGCTTAGATGCTTTGTGCTGGTGAAGAGTAGAAAATATCGACGATCTTGTCGCCGTCAAACACGATGGAAGACACCGACGCCAGATCACATTCGCGGTTCCACGGCGCATGCGGCAAACGCAAACCAAGGACGGTGCGCTGCACCATGACGATTGGCAGCTGGTGGCTGACAACAATCGCCTCATGCCCTTCGGCGTTGACGCGGGCGCGTTCCACGGCATCCATCATGCGAGATGCGATCTCTGTGAATGGCTCGCCCCAGCTTGGCTGGAGTGGGTTGTGTAGAAGTGGCCAGCGTTGTGGATTCCACAGCGCTGAGCGTACGCCTTTGACGTGCAGACCCTCAAAACGGTTTCCTGATTCGATCAGGGCCTTATCAATTTCCACGTCAAGGCCTGTGACCTTGGCAAAAGGCTGTGCAGTTTCTTGGGTGCGCTGCAAAGGTGATGCGGCTAGGTAGGTCACATCGTGGCCTTCGAAGGCCTTCGCTGTGCGCGCTGCCATGGAATGTCCACGGGCCGAGAGGTGGTAGCCAGGGATACGGCCGTACAGAATTTTATCGGGGTTGTGGACCTCGCCGTGGCGCACGAGGTGGACGATAGTTTTCGTCACAGCTGGATTATCCTTCCGCTTGAGCAGCTGCCTTGGCAGCAGGCTTTAGAGCCTTTTCGATTACCTCAAAATCATCGTCCGTTAGCGCATCAGATACAAACCAGGTCTCAAATGGACTTGGTGGAACCATGACGCCAGCGTTCAACAATTCGTGGAAGAACGGGGTAAAGCGGAAGGTATCCGCCGCCTTCATGTCATCAAAGTTGCGGCCCTCGCCCTCAGCGAAGCGGATGGACAGCATAGAAGACGCGCGTTGCATGTGGTGCGCCACGCCTTCAGCTTCAAGTGCTGCCGAAATCATGTCGGAGAGCCTATCGGCGTGGGCGGCAAGGCGTGGGTACAGGGATTCATCGGCAAGCTTGAGCGATGCCAAACCTGAAGCCATGGCCACCGGGTTTCCGGACAACGTGCCTGCTTGATAAACCGGACCGACGGGCGCCAGGTAATCCATGATGTCCGCGCGGCCACCGAATGCCGCCGCTGGCAAACCACCGGAGACAACCTTGCCGAAGGTCACCAGGTCACCGGCCACCTCATCCACACCGAACCAACCCTTGTGGGAGGTGCGGAAGCCAGTCATGACCTCATCCAAAATCAACAGCGCGCCATCAGCGTGCGCAATTTCCTTGAGCGCCTGGTTGAAGCCTTCTTCCGGCGCCACGGTTCCCATGTTGCCCGCTGCTGCCTCAGCGATAATGCAGGCAATCTCACCTGGATTATCAGCGAAAGCCTTCTTGACTGCCTCAATATCGTTGTAAGGAACCACGATGGTATCCGCTGCCGCCGCACCGGTAACGCCCGGGGAATCTGGCAGCGCCAGCGTTGCCACACCGGAACCTGCCGCGGCCAGCAACGCATCCACGTGGCCGTGGTAGCAGCCATCAAACTTCAAGACCTTGGCGCGGCCGGTAAAGCCACGTGCCAAACGCACAGCGGACATAGTTGCCTCCGTGCCGGAGTTGACCAGACGCACCTTTTCCGCAGCGGTACGGGAAATAATTTCTTCCGCCAGCAAGGTCTCCCCCACCGTTGGGGCACCAAAGCTCAAACCATCAATAGCCACATCTTGTACAGCCTTGACGATGTCAGGATGCGCATTGCCGTGAATCATTGGTCCATAAGAGCCCACGAGGTCAACAAAGCTATTGCCATCAACGTCAATCAGCTTGGAGCCCTTCGCGGATGCAATAACGCGGGCCTGACCACCAACGGAGCCAAACGCACGAACCGGCGAATTCACACCGCCCGGGGTGACATTGCTGGCGCGGGAAAACCACTGCGCAGAGTTAGAAGTTTTAGTTGAATGTGAGGAGTCCGGGGAAGAAGCCATAGCCCTCATTGTACGTATTTTGCCGTTATACGAAAGTTTGAATAAACGCTGTGATGCGCCTGCTTTACAAGCGCGCTAGACTCTTAGAAGGTTAAGGGGAAGAAGTTCCGGGGGAATCTATTTATATTTCAGGTTGCATTTGGGGGTTTTGCAATGCTTTTCGATGTTCCATCGACCAACCACACCACCACCCGCCGTGGGAGGTTTCCGCTGCTCATTGGCGCCATTGTTGTCATGTCAGCATCGATGTTGACTGCATGCTCGGCTGAAGAGGAGCCGATCGAAAACACCGCCGCGCATTCCTCCCATGCATGGCAACCGGCGCACCTGCCGCAGCCAATCTCCCGGCGTGCAGGCTTCGGTGAGAACATCTCAACGTCACCGACATCACAACCGGCAACCAGCACCGCTGCCCCGGACGATGATGACGCCGCGTCGCGTCCCGCATCTGAACCGGTGGATTCCCCCGCTGCGGTAGCTCCTCCTGCCCAAGTTCAATCCCCGATTGTGCAGACCCCTGCCCCGGCCGCGCCGGCTGCACCTGCCACCCCGGCGTACACGCCGCCACCAGCACAGCCCGCACCGCAGCCAGCTCCACAGCCGGCACCGCAACCTGCCCCGAAACAGACCCCGAAACCACCGCCACAAACCCCAGAAAAGCAGGGCCCAGTGCTGAAATTCCCCGGCTCCGACATCCCGGACCTGCGCCTCGTGATTCCTTAAATCGGCGAAGCCCCTAATTCAGCAGGGCACTTAATTGACCACGCGCAGGCCAATAAGGCCGGCGATGATCATGAGCAGGAACACAAGTTTGAGCGTAGTTACGGCTTCTTGGCCGGTGGCGAAGGAGTAAATGATGGTAATAGATGCGCCCACACCAACCCACACGGCATAAGCGGTACCCACTGGTAAGGACTTCATAGCCCAGGCCAGCCCACCCATGGAAATGACGACCGCCACGAAGAAGGTCACTGACGGCCACAGGCGCGTAAAGCCTTCTGACCTAGAAAGAGCAATTGCCCAGACGGATTCGAATGCGCCGGAGAGAACAAGAATGATCTATGCCATAAACTCCCACTTTGGCAAATCTTTGGCACAATAGGCAACTATGAAGATTGCATTTTTAGGTACTGGACGCATGGGCTCTGAACTGGCGCGCCATGTCATGAAATCGCACGACGTTACCGTGTGGAACCGCACTGCTGAGCGCGCGCAGCCCTTGGTGGATGAGGGCGCAACCTTGGCGGATTCTCCTGCCGCGGCGGTTGAGGGTGCTGAAGTAATCATCACTTCTCTGTTCGGCCCGGATGATATCCGCGACGTTGTTATTAGCCAGGATCTGATTCCTGCTGGCATTACCTGGATTGATACCACCACTGTTTCCCCTGAGGCCGCACGCGAATTCGCCGATGCTGTGGACTCATATGTCCACGCCCCGGTTGTAGGTTCTTTGATTCCTGCGCGTAATGGCGAGCTCGGCGTTTATGTGGGCACCCCGGATGATGCCCGCCGCGAAGTAGCTCTTGAAATCGCCCGCCCCTGGGCTGGTGAGAACAAGCTAATCGGTGTGGATTCTGCCGCCAAGGCCGCCACCGGCAAGCTGCTGGCCAACCTGGCGCTGTCCGTTACCGCGCAGGGTGTTCTGGAAGCACTCAACCTCGGCGAATCCGAAGGCTTAGCTCAGGAAGAAGTCCTAAAGATGCTGGACATCACCGGCCTGGCGTTTATGAAGAACATGAAGGCCCCATTCATTCTTGGTGAGCGTGACACCGCCCCTGGTGATTTCACCGTGGACGCGCTGTGCAAAGACTCCAAGTTGATGGTGGACACCGCTGACCAAGAGCTGCCAGCCGTGCAAGCCGCCATTAAGAACTTTGAGCGCCAGCAAGAACTTGGCCACGGTGATGAGGACTTCTCCTCCATCTTCGTCTACCGCAAAGACTAGTTAGCTCCGTCAAGAACTCACCCACGCAGAAAGCCCCGGGCCACAGGATTTCCTGTAGCTCGGGGCCCGCTTAGTTTTATGCCAAAGTGCGCAGCAGAGTTGGTCTAACCTTCAAGGATGCGCTTAGCCGCAGCACGTGCGTCCGCGACAACGGCAGGAACGCCTACGCCGCCGGCCCAGGCGCCAGTGACATCCAAGCCTGGTTGTGCGGTGAGTTTCTCACGAACCGTTGCCACGGTGGCGAGGTGGTTTTCGTCAAAGCGTGGCAGGCCGCCAAACCAGCGCTGGGTATAGATTTCACTCACACCTGCTTCACGGGCATCAAAGCCCGTGATTGCCAGCAGGTCATCAAGGGCGTAATCCACCAGGCTGTCTTCATCCTCACGCGCCAGGGAATCATCACCGAAGCGGCCGAAGCTTGCGCGAATGACTGCGCCATCACCAATACGGTTCTTGATGTGCGGCCACTTCTTGGAGCTAAACGTAAACGCCTTCGCGTGCACGCCCGGCTGGTCCGCTGCGATGAGCAACCCGGAAGAATCCGGCAAGCCAGCATCAGAATCAAACTTGAATCCAACAATCGCAGAGCTTGCCAGCTTCACTGGCTTGAGCGCTTCCGCTGCTTCCGGCGCTGCCTTGGACAACAAGCGCGCGGTGGTTGGTGCTGGGGTTGCCACAATCACGCGGTCATAAGGTTCCGCATCACCCGGAACGCCTTGGCCGGCGATAGTGTACGTGGAGGTCTTAGCGTCAAAGGTAATGCCTGAAACGAAAGTATCCAGGTGAATGTCCGCGCCGGATTTCTCCGCCAGGGTTTCATACAGCTCCGAATAGCCACCAGCAAAAGCATTAAAGACTGGCTTGGCCTGGCCATCAGAAGGTGCCGGACGGGACTGTTCAAGCTTGGAGACCGCACCAGACAAGGTGACCTTCTCTCCTGCTTCAGCCAGAGCGTCGAGTGCTTCTGCCAACTGCGGGACAGTCGCACGGATACCCAAATCATCAGCCAAACAAGAGTAAACACCGCCCAGCAGTGAAGAGACGACGCGGTCGACTACTTCATCGCCGTAGCGCTCACGCACAAGTTTGCCGATGCTGCGGTCCTCACCCACCGTCCAATTGATCGCCGCGGCATCTGCCTCAGCATCAATCTTGCGCGCGGTGTCTTCGCTGACCAAGTGCGCAATCGGTGCAGAGGTAGACGGAATCCCCATCACGCCACCGCGCAGCAGATTCTGTAATTCACCACCGGAGTACACCAGCGAGGACTTGCCGGATGGTTCAACGAGAGAATCAGCCAGGCCGAGTTCAGTAAAGAATTCCACGGCATCTTCACGACGAGCCAGGAATGCTTCCGCGCCAAGGTCGACGGGGCCATCATTAAACGGCACTGTGAACAGCTTGCCGCCGATCCGGTCAGAAGCTTCAAAGACATCCACCTGAGAATCCTCAGCTGCTGCTACCTCACGAAGCTCATAAGCAGCGGTAAGCCCCGCTAGACCTGCACCAACAATGGCAATTCTCATTTAGCCCTCCTCGTGAATGATTGATACTGCACGCGTAATTGCTTCAGCCTCAGTGGTTGGCAAGACACCGTGACCCAGGTTCCAGATATGTCCAGTGGCGTGGCCCGCAGCCTGCGCTGAGGAAACCTGGTCGCGGATGTTGCGGACGGCGCCGCGAACGGCGTCTTCGCCAGCAAAGAGCAATGCTGGATCCAAGTTACCCTGCAGTGCGTGCGCGCCGTGTGCCGCGTGGATTCGCTCCGCTGCCTCGTCCATGCGCACGCGGTAGTCCACGCCCATGACTTCAGAACCCGCTTCAGCCATGGCCGGCAAAAGCTCACCAGTGCCCACGCCGAAGTGGATACGAGGCACTACGCCTTCAACGTGTTTGAGAATCTGCGTGGAGTACGGCAATACGAAGTTCCGGTAATCCTCGCGGTTGAGGTATCCCGCCCAAGAGTCAAAGAGCTGCATCGCATCGATACCCGCTTCAACCTGCACGTCCAGGAAGTTGGTAATCGTGGGCACCAGACGCTCCATCAAGGTGTGCCAGGTTTCAGGCTCCGAATGCATCAAAGCCTTGGTCTTTTCATGGTTCTTCGAAGGACCGCCCTCAATCAAGTAGGAGGCCAAGGTAAACGGTGCGCCGACGAAACCGATAAGGGACTGCTTGTCGGTGAGCTCATCAATGATGATCTTGATACCTTCAGCAACCTCTGGCACGTCATTGTCCAAGATTGGGAAGTTCTTGACGTCCTCGCGGGTGGTGACAGCCTTGTCCATGACTGGGCCGCGACCAGCAACGATATCTACTCCGACACCGGCAGCTTTGAGTGGGACAACGATATCGGAGAACAAGATTGCCGCATCAACATCGTGGCGGCGTACTGGCTGCAGGGTGATTTCAGCGAGGAGTTCTGGCATGAAGCACGAATCCAGCATCGAAATGCCCTCGCGCACTTGACGGTATTCCGGCAACGAGCGGCCGGCTTGGCGCATAAACCACACTGCTGGGCGCGATGGGGTCTTTCCAGCAGCAGCATCAAGCAAGGGAGCATTGGTCAGATTACGTTTCGACATGCTTGCTATTATGCCTTACCGTCGTACAAAAGTATGAGTCCAGCAGGGTGCGGTGATGATCAGTCCCAGGTGGGATCGCCGGCCTTCTTCGCGATGTAATCATTCGAGGAAGGCCTAAACATCATCAACAGTGCCGCTGCCAGCAAGACAGGGATGATGATGAGGAAGAATCCGGATACTCCAATGAGGAATCCGGCGACAACAACAAAGAGCACTACCACTGCCGTGCCGGTGATAATGCGGCGTGCAAGTTTCGAGCCTTGCGCCAACTGCGGGGAGACCAAAGAGAAGACAATCGCGCCGATGATGTTGGTTCCGGCAATCAGGTAGCGGTTGAATTTCACCGCACCTGGTTCTTCAACGGGTTCTGCACCCGTTCCGAAGATGCCAATGAATCCAGCGCACAGCATGACCACTGCGGCAACGACAAGAATCCAGTACGCCCAACGCAGCGGGCCTGGTGAAACTTCCTGCGGAACGCGCGGCGGGGTGTACTTACGGTTGTAATCAACCGGTCCTTGTTGTCGATCGTAATCGGCCATCGCACGGATCCTTCACCTATGAAATCTACTTACGCAGCAGCAATGCCACCACGCTTAGTTGATTAAGACTTTACTTAGAGTCCTTGTCTTTGTCGTTTTTGCCAGCACCATTTTTGCTGTTCTTCTTGTCATTCTTTCCGCCCTTGGTCCAGCGGCCAAGCATTCCCTTGAAGGTGCCATAGTCTTCTTCATCCTGCACGTTCTTGCCGCGCTTAGAGCCTTTCGCGCCCTTGCCGCTCCCGCCGTTTTCGAGCTTTTCTTTGGCTTCGCGGGCGCGCTGTTCCTGCAGTTTTTTCTGCTCTTGTTCAAACTGGCGGAGCTTTTCCATCTCGCCGGTGTATTCCAAAGTTTCCTCACGGGAGGAAAAGACCAGAACGAGAACTGCGGCAACACCGACCAGGATCTGCAAGGATCCATCGACCACGTACAGCCAGTCCGGGGAGTTGGTGCCGGTGGCAGGCCTGGCCATAAACACCAGGAAAAGCCGGAACGTGAAGTACAAGGAGAACACGAACAGCATGCGGCGCGCGGTGCCCGCATGCTTGGATTTCTTGTACAAAAGCCGCAGCATCACGGCCAGAAGGCCAATGATGGTCAAAGAAATCAAGGTGGTCAACGCCAATGAACCCCAGGCAGTGAGGTTGATCAGTGTATCTGAAAGCTGCGAGTCCTCACCGATGGTGCGCTTTGCAGTGGCGCGAAGAACGTCAAAGTTCACAATGGCCAGGATGAAGGAGAAAATCTGATGGATGAACTCCAGGATTACTGCGCCACCCATAATTTTGATGAGCAGCTGCACGGATTCCGGCTTGCCCGCTAGCGGGCCCTTGGCGTCCTTGCCCTGTCCGTCTTCATCACCTTTGGCAGGTGGCTTCGGCGCGGCTTCGTGGTGCTCGGGAAGGTTCCGCTTGTCGTCTTTGAGCTGGGGTGCGGAGTCCTCACCGTGATTGTCTCCTAAACCCGGTGGGTTCGGGCTGGTTTGCTGTGCGGCAATCGATGGCACGGGAATCACGGTGGGGAGGCCTCCTTGAGACGGATTCTAGTTGCTGTTGAGCTAGCTATTTAAGCCTTCTTCGCCAGAATACGGGCAGCTTCGGTAGCGAAGTAGGTGAAGATTTGATCAGCGCCTGAGCGCTTAATGGAGATTAAAGACTCCATCATAACTGCCTTTTCATCAACCCAGCCATTAGCGCCTGCAGCCTTAATCATCGCGTACTCACCAGAGACCTGATAAGCCGCAACTGGGACTGGGGAACGCTCCGCCACACCGGACAGTACGTCTAGGTATGGCAGCGCTGGCTTGACCATGACGAAGTCTGCGCCTTCATCAATATCTATGTCTACTTCCAGCATTGATTCACGGTAGTTCGATGGGTCCTGCTGGTAGGTACGGCGGTCGCCTTCGAGGGAAGAACCGACTGCTTCGCGGAATGGGCCGAAGAAAGCAGAAGCATACTTCGCCGAGTAGGCCATGATAGCAACGTCCTGGAATCCTGCTGCGTCCAAGCCTTCGCGGATTGCACCAATCTGTCCGTCCATCATGCCGGACGGTGAGACGATGTGTGCGCCTGCGCGTGCCTGCGCAATCGCCATCGCTACATACAGTTCCAAGGTAGCGTCATTGTCCACGCGGCCTTCATCATCGAGCACGCCGCAGTGGCCGTGGTCGGTGAATTCGTCCAGGCAGGTATCAGCCATGATCAGCATGTCATTGCCGAATTCCTTACGCAGCAGGCGCAACGCGCGGTTGAGGACACCTTCTGGGTCCCACGCTGGTGAACCTTGCGCATCTTTGTCTTCATCACGCGGTACGCCGAAAAGGTCCACGCAACGCACGCCAGCCTCATAAGCTTCACGCACTGCCTGTACGAGGGATTCTTCGGTGTGCTGGTAGACGCCAGGCATGGAGGAAATCTCACGCGGTGCGTCGATTCCATCCGCGAAGAACATCGGCAAAATGAAGTCCCGCGGTGAAAGCTGGGTTTCCGCTACCATTTCCCGCATTGCAGGGTTTTGGCGCAAACGACGTGGACGACGATGTGGAAAATTGCTCACCTTGATCAGGCTCCTTCAGCTTGAAGTCTCTTACGTTA
>JAUNRU010000008.1:38639-43256 GCA_030535535.1 Corynebacterium casei | reverse complement strand
GAGGCGCGCAGGGCTGCGACGTGGTCGGCGAGGGCATCAACGAGTGATGGAACATCGGCGACTTCTGGCATGACGTCAACGCGCAGACCCATCTCTTCGGCAGCGGCCTTGGTGGATGGGCCAATGCAAGCGATGATGGTGCGCTGGTGTGGTTTACCGGCAATGCCAACCAGGTTGCGCACGGTCGAGCCGGAGGTAAACGCCACGGCGTCGAAGCCACCGGATTTAATCATGTCGCGAACTTCAGATGATGGTGGTGCCGCGCGCACGGTGCGGTAAGCAACAACGTCATCAACTTCCCAGCCCAAGCCTTCCAGGCCGGTAACGAGTGCTTCACCGGCGATATCAGCGCGTGGCAAAAGCACGCGGCCAACGGCGTCGATGTCTTCAACGAAGTTCGGGAAAACGTCAACCAAGCCCTCAGCGTTTTGGCGGTTTGGCTTTGGTAGCACCTCAGGCTGCATGCCTTTTTCGCGGATGGCGTCGGCGGTCTTCTCCCCTACGGCGGCAAGGTTGACGCCAGCGAAGTCACGCGCGTCGAGGCCGAGCTCAGCAATTTTGTCCCACACCGCGGTCACGGCGTTGACGGAGGTGAAAACAATCCACTTGTAGCGGCCTTCCACGATGCCCTTGATAGCGCGGTCCATCTGCGCTGGGTTGCGTGGTGGCTCCACAGAAATGGTGGGCACGGATTGCGGGATGGCACCGTAGGATGCCAGACGCGCTGACATGGGCGCAGCCTGGTCCTTTGGACGTGGCACCAGCACACGCCAGCCGTAAAGGGAACGGTTCTCCCACCAGGAGTACTTGTTGCGGTCGTCAAAGCTGCGGCCCAAAGTAATGACCAACGGGCCAGCCAGTTCCGCATTCAGCTTGCCGATGGTCCCCAAGTTCGTCTCATACGTACGCTGCAAACGGGTAGTACCGTGCACGGTCACAAACGCTTCGGTATCAGCTGGCAGACCACGGGAGAGCAGCTCCTGAGAAATCAGTGGAAGATGCTCAGCGGTTGCCTGCAGCACCAGTGGCTGTGCCGCCTGTGCAAGGCGGTCCCAGTCGACTTCGCCGTCGGTGACATCGGCTTCGGTGTAGGTAGAGCCCAAGGCCAGACCGGCAAAGGAAGGCACGGTGGATGGCAAAGACATGCCTGGCACAACCTGGAATTCCAAGCCGGCTGCTGCCACTGCGTTGATCTCTGCCTTAATTGACTCACGGTTAAGTGGGTTTCCGGCAACGAGGCGGATGACATCCAGGGATTCTGGGTGGTGATGCTCCACGGCAAAGGCCTGGGCTTCTTCGAGTCCCTTGGTGACAGCCTCCACATTGGCGGCTACGCCAGATTCCCCATTGGTTGGGGTTGCTTCGCGCAAATCCGCTGCAGTTGGTGCCACTGGGCGTGGCGGCTTGCGGCGCGCGCCTTGTGCCTTGGCTTCTGCAACGAGCTCTTCGTAGTGAGCTTCATATGCTTTGAGCTTGCCTTCCGGAACTGGAAGAGCGCAGCCAACTATGTCCCGAACACCGTTTAAAACCTCAGAATCTACGATCGCGATCGCGTTATGGGCTAGTACTTCACGGGCACGTACGGTCAGTAACTCAGGGTTTCCTGGGCCTGCGCCAACGAAGATGACTTTGCCAAGCTGGGGCACGGCATTGCTCATTAAAGGTTCTTTTCTAGTATCAACGGCAATCAATGTGGTCTTTGCCACCGCGCGCCACCATAGAGATCGTGCCGGTGGAAACGCTGGACGCTAAAGACCGTTGAGCCAATGTGCAAAACGGAAATATGAACTGGTCATTACGGTCAAAAGCCCAGGGTTTTCCACCCTGGGTGCTCTTAAAGGGAGCCGATAAAACATCCGGAATAGACCATGTGATATTTACACCATATAAGTTGAACTGGCCGCAATCAAAACCCACACCAATAACAGGTGCCACGTCACACAGTTCCACAGGCTCCGGATGCTCGCCCCACGCGGGGCTCAGCGAGTATGAGAAGAGTTTTTAGCTAGCGTCGAGGATTTCGCTTGCCCCCTGCTCGAGGAGAGATTCTGCGACCTTGACTCCCAGGTCATACGCGTTTTCCAGCGGACCGGTCTCAGCGGCAACCATCTGCTTGGAGCCGTCGAGGGCGAAGACGCCGCCATGGACGGTTATCATGTCACCATCGATGACCGATGTCGCTGCCACTGGCGCAGTGCATCCTGCTTCGAGACGGCGCAAGATTGCGCGCTCACCAGCAGCTTGCAGCCCTGCCCTGGCATCAGATACTGAGTTCACTGCGTTGACCAGCTCGGCATCGGAAGCATTGACCTCCACAGCCAACGCGCCCTGCGCTGGGGCAGGCATGATGACATCCGGGGAGAACACCTCCGTGGCGCGGTCGGCATAACCTGCGCGGACTAGTCCGGCATAAGCCAACATGACTGCGTCGAGTTCGCCGTCGGTGACATAAGACATGCGGGTTTCGATGTTGCCGCGCAGCGGGCGGATATCCAGATCCGGGCGCAGCGCCTTGAGCTGGGACACACGGCGTGGTGCAGAGGTACCCACCTTCGCGCCCTTTGGCAGCTGCTCAAGCGTGAGGCCGTCACGTGCGATAAGCGCCTCGCGGTTATCTTCACGGGTTGGCACGATGAGGTGGAAACGCTCATCCGGCGCCGTGGGAAGGTCCTTGAAAGAATGCACCGCGATATCGCATTCGCGCTCATGCAGCGCCTCGCGCAGAGCATGGGTAAACACACCTACACCAATGCGCTCAACGGGCGCCATGTTGACGTCACCCGCAGTAGTCACAATGTGCAGTTCACTAGGAGTGCCATTCGCCGTAATCCAGTCCCGCACGTGCCCAGCCTGCGTTGTTGCCAGCTTGGAGCCACGGGTGCCAATCTTTTTCAGTGGCTTGTCCTGAGTAGTTTCAGACATTCCTATACATCCTTTCCTGATACCTGAGCATCAAGATTTTCTGGTAATTCTTTGACATCAACGGCAACGCCGGAACCTTCAAGCTGCAGGCCAAAGAGTTCTTGCAGTGCGGTTTCATGGCTGACTGTACCGGAGTTCGCAGCCAGCTTCTTCGCGCGGACAGTTGGTTCATGCAGCAGTTTGTCCACCACGCGCTTGAGCGCTTGCGAAACGTCCCCAATTTGTTCATCGGTTAGCTCTGGCGACTTTTGCTGCAACCTGCCCAACTCGCACTCGACGACGTCCGCCGCGCGACGGCGCAAAGCCGCTACAGCTGGCACAACCTCGCGCACACGCTGCGCGGAGCTATAAGCCTCTAACTCTTCGCGCACAATTTTGCGCGCTGCAACCTGCGGATCGGTACCGCCCGCGACCTCGGTATCTGCTGCTTCCAAAGAGTTGCTGAGGCGCTCAATATTGATCAGCGTCACGCCCTCATGCTCCATCACGGCATCATCAATATCGCGTGGCAAAGACAAGTCCACCATCATCAAATTGTGGCCCGCTGGGATATCGTCCTTAGTCAGAGTGAAGTCTTGGGCGCCGGTGGCGGAAATGGCCAAATCGACATCGGGAAGCACCCGCGCGCGGTCCGCGAAGTCAATCGCCTCTGCCTGCACACCTGCCTCCATGGCGTGTCCCGCCAAACGCTCCGCACGGTCAAACGTGCGATTAGCAATGATCAACTTATCCACGCCCAACCGACCCGCCTGCGTTGCTGCCAGCGAAGACATAGCACCCGCACCGAGAATCAACGCCGTCTTACCGCGTAGATCCACCGCCCCCATAGCCATCATGGCCTGGTCATAAGCGAAAGAGACCATCGAAGATCCGGCCTCATCAATTGTTGTTTCAGAATGCACGCGCTTGCCGGTGTGCAACGCCGACTGCGCCAACGCGTGAATGCGCGGACCAACCGCGCCCTGCTCTGCCGCGTGCTGGTAGGCCGTGCGAACCTGACCAATAATCTGCTGCTCACCCACCACCATGGAATCCAAGCCCGCTGCAACGGTGAGCAAATGCTCCGCCGCGGCATCGGCATAGCGCACGTACAAATAACCGCGCAGCTCATCTTCATCCACACCTGAATTGGCAGCCAGCACCTTCACCACATCCTGAACACCAGTGTGGAAAGAATTAGTGACGGTATAAACCTCAAGGCGGTTACAAGTGGACACGATCATCGCCTCAGACAATGACGGCCTCTGAGTCAAAACCTCACAAGTGTCATTACGAACCGTGTCATCCATGCTGAGTCGTTCTAGCAGCGCCACTGGGGCTGACTGGTGGGACATTCCCACAACGAGCATGCTCATGAACATTCCTCCACGCGTGCGGATGCGGCGTTAGCTGCTCACAATGTGCACTGCCACAGCGGCCGCTTTAAAAATGGGGACTTTAAAAGCTGTCTTCTTGGCAGATTCATGGGGCTGTGAGCGCTTAGAACACCGCACCCCTTTTATCAATAAAAAGTACGATATTTAAGATCAACCCAAAGGATACCCTTTAAGTTGACGGATCCCGAACTGAGCGCCCCTCGGCGCTCTGCTCAGCTGCAATGTGCGCTTACTGCGCAAGCTCCGCAGCGAGTTCGGCATTGTCTACTTCCCAGGCGCTAAATTCTTCACCGTCAACTACTACAACCGGAACGCGGTC
>JAUNRU010000008.1:0-38539 GCA_030535535.1 Corynebacterium casei | reverse complement strand
CTACTTCCCAGGCGCTAAATTCTTCACCGTCAACTACTACAACCGGAACGCGGTCCCCGTATTCCGCAGCCAACTCCTTGTCATGGTCAACATTGCACACCACAAGCTTTGCACCAGCATGAGCAACAACTGGCTTGATTTGTTCATGGACGCGTTTACACGATCCGCAGGTAGTGCGAACCATCAATTCGACGGTGTGGATGGCAGTTCTCCTTTTCAACAGCATGAGTAACCCTGAGGGCTTCTTGCGTCTTGGCTCCGCAAGACGCACAGGCTTAAAACCATTACTATGGAAACGTTACTGAAAGACTTTAAGTTTTAACCACTCCCCCAGGAACGCGATGACTTCTAACCCTACCCCTCCAGGCTTCCCGGAATCACCTCGTGATTTCCTGTCGAACTGGACGGCAAGCCGCGGCAACCTGCGCAATTTCGTTGAAAACACCTACCTGCCGCCCATCAATGATGAAGCTCAGCGCGCCGCCGGTGAAGCTGCTGCAGGAGCCGCGATTGAAGAAGTCTTCGGGCTAGATTTCGACTCTTTCACCAAAGGCGTGGATTCGGTCTCTGGGTCTTTTGACGCCGCTGGCAGCAAGCACATCACCGCCGCCGACCCTGATATCCCGATCGATTCTGGTGCGGCAGCATTCTTTGATGTTGATAACACCTTGATTCAGGGCTCTTCCCTGATTTCATTTGGACTGGGCCTTGCGCGCAAGCGCTTTCTGACGCTCAAACAAATCCGCACCATTGTGTGGAAGCAGTTAAAATTTCGAGTCTCCGGCAAAGAAAACGCCCAAGACGTGGACAAAGGCCGCGAACTAGCCTTGGATTTTTTCAAAGACCGTTCCGTGGATGACATGGTGGCTTTGTGTGAAGAGATTGTGGATAATTCCATGGCCCGGCGCGCTTATCCTGGAACCCGGGAGTTGGCGCAGATGCACTTGGATGCCGGGCAACAGGTTTGGCTTGTCACAGCCACCCCGGTGCAGTTGGCGCAGATTCTTGCGCAGCGATTCGGCTTTACTGGCGCGCTCGGCACCGTCGCAGAAGTCAAAGACGGCAAGTTCACCGGCAGGCTCGTGGGCGATATCTTGCACGGCCCCGGCAAGCGCCATGCGGTTGCCGCTCTTGCCACCATTGAACAACTAGACCTTGCCCGCTGCACCGCTTATTCCGATTCCGCGAATGACGTCCCGATGTTGTCCATGGTTGGCACCGCCGTGGCGATTAATCCGGACAAGAAGCTGCGCGACTACGCCGAGGACAACGACTGGCTCATCCGTGACTACCGTTCTGTTCGCCGCGCTGTCCGCGCCTACGGCCTTCCAGCCCTTCTCACCGCCGTCTTCTCATTCGGCAGCTGGCGCCTGATTCTCAAGCGCGGCACCAAGGGTCCAAGGAACACCAAATAGGGCGCTCTCTCCCAAAGCCACCCCGGCCGATCCGCCCAATCCAGACGCCATGCACGAGCCCTACGCATGCAGGCTCGGACATAACACAAGGCTCTGAGTTCCCACCGAAGTGGAGACTCAGAGCCTTGGCTTTTGAAGCTTTACTTGCCCAGCTTACGACGCTGCACGCGAGTGCGGCGAAGCATCTTGCGGTGCTTCTTCTTGGACATGCGCTTACGACGCTTCTTAATAACTGAACCCATAGGAGGTTTCCTTTCAAACTTTTAGTACGTACTAAACCTGTCAGCTCCTTACCCGCTCAAGGTGCACTCTTTAGCAGGCCGCAGCCAGAATCGGCGCGCGGGCGCTGACACGAATGCATATCATTCTACTGGTCGAAGCACCAGCGCCCAAAACGCCCCTCTAATACGCATACAACAGCGCCCTCCACCTTCTGTCCACAAACAGTGAGACACAAAGAGGAGGGCGCTGCGAGACTTAAAGCAGGAGCGGACTATCCAACGTCGTAAACCGAGTTGTTCAAGTAATCCTGAACTGCCTTGTCGTTAACGCGGAAAGAACGTCCCACGCGAACAGCTGGCAAATCGCCTGCATGAACCAATCGGTAAACAGTCATCTTCGAGACGCGCATGATATCTGCGACCTCTGCGACCGTTAGAAAGGTTCCCTTATCTTCATTAGCCATAATCCAATACCTTTCAGCCCGAAACGCGCTGTAGGCTTCCCCTCCCACAGAAATGATCACGTTCGTGCTGGAACCAGCCTAGCGTGAAACATGTGACTAATGCGACTCAAGTGTAAAAATTTCCTGTCACAACTATTCATTTCACCCCCGCGGGTATCACACGTACGTTATTTACCCTGCGTGTACCCTGGGAAACTTTAAGCGCTCAGGACACTTGAGTCAGATTTGTCACATTGTTCACATTGTCGGAATAGCCGGGGGATTGTCTAGCTGATTGAGCGGGTACGCTCCACGCACTTCTCAATGGCGCGGAAGAATGCGCCACGGATGCCAGACTCTTCGAGCTCACGCAGTGCTGCCACGGTGGTGCCGCCTGGGGAGGAAACACCGTAGCGCAGGCTGCTGGCGTTCTTCTCAGACTCCACCAGCAGCTGTCCTGCGCCGGCCGCAGTAACATTTGCCAGTTCCGATGCCTGATCACGAGTAAGACCCAGGTTCACGCCTGCGTCGATGAGGGCCTCGGTGACAAGGAAGTAATAAGCCGGACCAGAACCAGCCAAGGCTGCCGCCACGTCCATCTTGTCTTCGGTCAGCTCCAATACCTGGCCCACGGTGGACAGCAGTTCCTTAACTGTGTCTAGCTGCTCACTGGTGACGTTCTTGCCCGGAACCACAATGTTCATGCCGTTTCGTACCAGCATTGGTGTATTAGGCAAAGAACGCACGACTGGAACCTTCGGTCCCACAGCGCCTTCGAGCTTCTCCAGATTGATTGCCGCGGCCATGGACACAACAACGGCACCCTCAGGCAGGCTGTCGTTGATTTCTGCGAACATGTCGACGATTGCGTATGGCTTCACGCAGACGAACACAACGTCTGCGTCGCTTACTGCTTCCTGGTTGTTGTCCGTGGTGTTGACCTTGTAGGTTTCCTCGAACTCCTTGCGGCGTTCTGCCCCACGGTTGGTTACAACAATGTCTTTTCCATCAAATCCTGATGCGATGAGACCACCGGTGAGTGCTTCACCAATCTGGCCACCGCCGATAACTACAATTTTAGTCATGTATTCCAGCGTGCCAGACATTGACAAAGCCGGCCACCACCAGAAGGTAATAGCCGGCAAATATCTCGAAATTGAGACCTTAATTCAACATGTTTGGATTCATTCCGCGAATGGACCTACAGCAGGATGATAAGCAGTGGGCCGAAGGTCAAAATCAGACCGACGACACCCGCCAATGACATTGAGACTGCATCTCGTGCGGTGCGCAGTGCATGGACGATACCAACCATTGCGCCAGTGACAACCAGCGCCAGGATGGACACGATAATGCGGTCAAAGCGACCCCACAGTACTTCAAAGCCCTTGAAAACAATCGCACCGATGATGATGCCCACTAGTGCTAGAACCACGATGGATACTGCGCTGAGCTTGCCATCATCTTCCGCCTCATCCAGCTCAGCGTCGTCGCGCTGTGCGAGCTTGGCCGAATCAGTCTGACGCTCATCCTCAACCACGGGAATCTCACCAGTTGACTCGGTGTCCTTGGCAGCAGGACTAGCCGTAGCCGTCTTCGTTTCTGCTGCCTTAGTGCCAGTGGCAGCCGCTGCTTCTGACTGTGCCGGCATAACGGTGGTTTCATCCGTCTTTGCAGCCTTCGAGCCCGCCGCAGCATACTTAGCCTTCGAAGAATCCTTGGCAGGAGCGTCGACCTTCTGAATGACTGTCGTGTCATCATTGGCCGGCTTCTCAGTCTTCTTCTCGATCTTCTCACTAGCCTTCGCCGCTGGCTTAGCGTCAGTGGGCTTCGCCTCTGCAGACTTCGCAGCAGCAGTTCCCTTGGATGCTTCCTTTGCGTCTGCCTTCTCACCAGCCTTTGCTGCTGGCTTATCCGCTGCAGGCTTTGCAGCAGCCTTCGCTTCGCTTGCCTTAGGAGCAGCCGGCTTGAACGCTGCTGGCTTAGCTTCAGGCTTGGCCTCTGGTGCCTTGGCTTCGGAAGCCTTGGATTCAGCGGGCTTCTCAGCCTTCTTCGGAGCACGGGTTACTGCGGCTGGGGAATCACTTGTGCTGGAGTGACGGGAACGCGCAGGCTCAGCCTCGACACGCTTGATGGAGCCGGTGAGCTCCGCGACGGATACTCCGCCCTCATCCAAGCTCCGTCGACGGCGACGGCGCGGAGCTTCTTTCGCTTCGGCGCCTTCGGTTTCCTTAGCGGAAGCGCGCTTTTCTGCACGGCCCTCACGCTCTTTGGCGTTACGAGCAAGCAGTTCGGCAACCGTTAATTGCTTTTCCTCAGCCATGTTCTTAATCCAGTCCCTTGTCAGTCCGGCGCAAAATTACGCCTTCACGCAATGCCCACGGGCAGATTTCCAACTTTTCTAGGCCTAATGCACGCATAGAAGCTTCAGCCACGAGGGCACCAGCAACAATCTGGTGCGACCTATCAGAGCTTACGCCCTCCAGATCGGCACGGTCTGCCGCTGTCATTCGAGAAATAAAGTTTATCAGCTGACGCAAACCAGCAGCCGTCAACGTGCGCTGCACAAAAGGACCAGCAGAAGACGGTGCTGAACCAGTCAGGCGAGACAATGAACGCAACGTCTTCGAGGTACCAACAGCCAATCGCGCAGGGCCCAGGCTCTTCATCTGAGAGGCAGGGCCTTCGAGCTCCGCGTCAATATAGTCGCGCAGAGCCTGAACATGCTTCTTCGCTGGTGGGTCAGTATCAAACCAGTTGTGGGTCAACCGGCCTGCGCCCAAGTCGAGGGAGAAAGCCATCTCTGGGTGCTCATCTGAACCAGTGGACAGCTCAAGTGAGCCACCACCGATATCAATGTTGGTCACTCGTCCTGCAGACCAGCCGTACCAACGACGCACGGCCAGGAAGGTCAGCTGTGCTTCTTCCTCACCGCTGAGCACCTCCAGGCGGACTCCGGTTTCTTTCTCGACGGTGTCCAAGACCTCATCAGAGTTCGGCGCGGAACGCACGGCGGAAGTAGCGAAGGCAATGAACTCATCGCAATCGAGCTTTTTGCCCAGCTCAGCAGCTTCGCCGACGGAGGCGACAAGCTTCTTCACGCCTTTGGCGTGAATGTTGCCGTCCTTGTCCAGTTGCTCGACAAGACGCAACGGAGTCTTCCAGTCACTCATCGGGGTCGGACGGCCGCCATTGGTGGCATTGACTGCCACGAGGTGGACAGTATTACTTCCGACATCTAATACACCTAATCGCACACCCAACAGCGTAGTAGGTCTACCGTGGGTAAGTGTGAATCGCCCGGATTTTTTACAGCAATACCAACCATCGTCGAAAACTGTTCACCTTGGTTTTCCCGAAATCTCTCCGGCCGCCGCATCCATCCGCGCAGGCCGCGAGTTAGCACCGGATTTTCCCAGGGAGTGGTTTGAATTTACCGACCCTGACGATGAGTTCCACGTCTATTCCGTGGATTTGACCTGGTTAGAGTCGCATTACACCTGCCAGTTCGGAACTGAGCGTTGCTTTGGTATTGATTCTGAGAATCCTGATGTGGGCTGCTGTGGTCATGGTGCATTCATGGCTGATGAAACTGACCGGGATCAGCTCTATGACGCTGTTGCGAATATGCCAGCAAAATACTGGCAAAACCGCCCTGCGGGGGTAGATGAGTTCTTAGCGGCCGAAGATCCGCTCCAGGTTGAGCCGTGGCTGGTGTGGGATGAGCTCGATGGCGATGATGGTGAACCAGAGCCAGCGCTCAAGACCAAGGTGCTGGATGGCGCTTGTATTTTTGCTAACCGTGCCGGCTGGGAAACCGGTGCGGGGTGCGCTTTGCACCAGTGGGCTATGGCTGAGGACCACGATTTAACCGTGGTTAAGCCGGAGGTATGTTGGCAGCTTCCTATTCGCCGTCATGAAGAGTGGGAAGAGCGTACCGATGGCCAGGAGATTCTGCGCACCACGTTGGGTGAATATGACCGCCGTGGTTGGGGCAATGGTGGTGAGGACTTTGATTGGTATTGCACCACGGACTCCGCCTGCCACAATTCCCCTGAGCCGATGTGGCGTTCGCATGTTTCAGAACTCACCGCGTTGCTGGGCAAGGAGTCTTATGAGATTCTTCGTACGCATTGCGAGCAGCGTGCCAAGCTTCGCGATGCTGCCAAGACTGTCAACGTCGAGTTGCCGTTGCACCCGGCAAGCAAAAAAGCTGGTTGGTAGAAGCTTTTACCAACCAGCCAGGGCCGAAAGCACAAGAGCCGCACTTTCGGCATATTGTTGTTTCCGTCTAAAGCGCAGGAGCGAAGCTCCGAGCACTTAGACGTCGAACTTATACCCCAACCCGCGCACGGTCACGAGGTGTTGTGGGCGGGAAGGTTCAGATTCAATCTTGGAACGTAGACGTTTGACGTGGACGTCTAGGGTCTTGGTGTCGCCGACGTAGTCTGCGCCCCAGATGCGGTCGATGAGCTGGCCGCGGGTGAGTACGCGTCCGGCGTTGCGCAGGAGGTACTCGAGTAGGTCAAATTCTTTCAGCGGCATGGAGACTGCTTCGCCGTCGACGGAGACGGTGTGGCGTTCGACGTCCATGCGCACGCGTCCGCCTTCGAGAATCTGGTCATCAAATTCTTCTTCGGCTTCAACTGCCTCGCCGCCGCGGCGTAGGACAGCGCGAATGCGCGCGATGAGTTCGCGGGAAGAATATGGCTTGGTGACATAGTCATCGGCGCCGAGTTCTAGTCCGACGACTTTGTCGATTTCAGAATCACGGGCGGTCACCATAATCACGGGAACCGAAGAAGTAGCACGCAGTTGCTTGCACACATCGGTGCCTGACATTCCGGGCAGCATCAGATCCAGCAGTACGATGTCCACGTCGTGGCGGCCAAACTCAGCGAGTGCGGTTTTGCCATCGTGCGCAACGATGGGATCAAACCCCTCTTTTCGGAGAAGGAACGCCAGCGGATCTGCCAACGATTCTTCGTCTTCGACGATGAGGATAGTCGTCATGAGGTTTTATCCTTTCGACGAGAAGCTACCCGAGCTACCGCAGAGTGCAAGTCAGCCTTCGGAGACTTCTCATGTTCATTATCTGTCGCCGCCGGAATCTTTTCAGGCTTTGGTTCGTGATAAATAGGAAGTTCAATTGTAAATGTTGATCCAGTGCCAAGACGAGACCACAATTTAATGTTTCCGCCGTGGTTTGCAACAACGTGCTTTACTATTGCCAATCCTAGGCCAGTTCCGCCAGTTTGCCGCGATCGGGCTTTATCAACACGGAAAAAGCGTTCAAACACACGCGCTTGATCCTCAGGAGCGATACCAATTCCGCGGTCCGTGACGCGGATGGCAACGATGTCATCATTGACTCGCTTTTGGGAGATGGATACCGGCATTGCCTCTGGTGAGTAATGCACCGCGTTGGAAATTAGATTGGAAACTGCGGTCACCAGCAGTGCCTTGTCACCCTCAACCAAAGCATCAACGCTCATGCCACGAGTGATCTGAATTTCATGGGATTCGGCGGTCAGCTGGTTGCGAATGATTGCTTCATTCACAATCGCATCCACGGATACTGGTTCCAGTTCTGGGAGTGCCTCGGCGCCCTGCAGCTTGGATAGTGCGATGAGCTCATTGACCATATCCGCCATGCGGTAGGCCTCTTTTTGCACGCGCGAGCCGAAGTATTCGACATGCTCTGGGTCTTCGGGAGAATCCAGCAGCGCTTCCGCCAGCAATGCGATACCGCCAACGGGTGTCTTGAGTTCGTGCGACACGTTGGCCACAAAGTCACGGCGAGCTGATTCCATACGCGCGGACTCAGATTCATCTGTGGCGAAGATAATGACAAAGCGGTCATCAATAAGCGTTAGCGGTTTAACCAGTGCGCGAATCTGCAGCACGCGGTTGCCGGTGCGGCGTTTGGAAATGGAATGGTCAATGATGCGCTCTTCTTTGTCATCAAAGACCTTCTCTGCAACCCGCCACAGCTCTGGGTTGATCGAGCGATCATGCACAATCGTCATCTCGTGTGCCGCCGGGTTAGACAAAATGACATCCCCGGATTGGTCCACCACTGTTACGCCAGTCGGAGCGCCTTGAATAGCCAAGTGCAGCACCTGGCTCACGGTGGTGACCTGGTTAGCTTCAATCGAGCTGGATTGCCGGGAGCTTAAGACCCGGCGTTGGATGAATCGGAAAACCGGCATTGCAATGAGGCAGACGATGATGCCTGCGATGAATGCAATTGCCGTTACCACTATTTCTCCTACTCAGGTAAAAGGCTAGAACTCTTCAGGGCTCAATCTCTTTGGCCCGAAGCCCTGGGCACTGAAGCACCCCAGGGAAATTATGCGCTCCCTGGGGTGTTTGTGCCAGCTGAAACTTCTTTTACTTGCCGCCCTGCGCTGCGACTGCTGCAGCGCCGGCTGCTGCTGCTTCTGGGTCCAGGTAGGTACCGCCTGGGTTGACAACCTCGCCGGATTCGGTGATTTCATACACCAGTGGAATGCCGGTTGGGATGTTGAGTTCCGCAATGTCATCATCGGAGATGTTGTCCAAGTACTTCACCAGTGCACGCAAAGAGTTGCCATGGGCCGCTACCAAGACGGTCTCGCCGCGCTGGGCGCGAGGCAGAATTTCTTCCTCGAAGTAAGGAATGAAACGCTCAACAACATCCTTAAGGCACTCGGTGCGCGGGACGGTATCCAGGTGTGCATAACGAACGTCTTCGGCCTGGGAGTACTCAGCGTCATCGGCAAGCTCTGGCGGTGGGGTGCCGTAAGAACGACGCCACTCCATGAACTGCTCGTCACCGTACTTATCCTTGGTCTCTGCCTTATTCAGCCCCTGCAGCGCACCGTAGTGGCGTTCATTCAAACGCCAGTCACGGATCACTGGAATCCAGTGACGATCCGCTGCATTGAGGGAAATGTTGGCGGTGCGGATCGCACGGCGCAACAAGGAGGTGTACACAACAGAAGGCAAGATGTTGTTTTCTACCAACATCTCACCGCCACGCTTGGCCTCAGCCTCGCCCTTTTCGGTCAAATCAACATCAACCCAGCCGGTGAACTGGTTGGATTCATTCCACTTGGACTGGCCATGGCGTAAAAGAATTAGCTTTCCGTTAGTCATGCTCTCAAGCATGCCACGAAACCAGGCTCCATGCGCCTTTAATATTTGTGATTTAAAAAGCTCTAGATTCCGGCAGCTTGGCGCGGGCCGTGGCATTCGGACATGTCCAGCTTGGTTGCTTCTTCGTAGACCTTCAACAGATCCTGCGCCGATGCCGCCCAACTAAACTTCGCCGCATGACCCACGGCTTCCTCGCCCATGGCGATGCGCCGCTCGTCATCTTCAAGCAACTCTCCCAGCGAATCGGCCCAGGTTATGGGATCGTGGCCATCAATAAGTAAGCCCGTGACATTGTGGTCCACGGCAATCGGCAAACCGCCCACGCGCGCTGCGACAACTGGCGTGCCGGTGGCCTGGGCTTCCATAGCCACCAGGCCAAATGATTCGTTGTAGCTTGGCACCGCAACAATATCCGCCGCCTGATACACCGCTACTAGTTCTTGCGGCGGGCGCGCATCAAGGAATCGAATGCGGTGAGCAACACCCAGCTCACGCGCTAGTTCGTGATAGCTTTGCACGTTCGATGCCTCACCCGATGCCCCACCACAAATAACCACGCGGAGATTTCGGTGCGGGTCACGCTTAAACAATTCTGCCGTTGCGCGAATGAGCACCTCTGGCCCCTTGAACTTCTGCAACCTCCCCACGAATGCCACGACTTTGGTGTGCAGCGGAATACCCAATTCACGGCGGCTACGCTCAGTATTGCGATCCGTGCCGGGAGTAAAGAGCTCCGTGTCCGCGCCAGGAGTAATCACATCAATGTGGCATTCCTGCGCATCATAATGCGCGATCAGCTCACGCTTTTCATCCTCGGTGTTAACCACCATGACATCCGCATTATCTGACAGCTGCTGCTCACAGATACGTCGCGCTTCGGACTCCGGGGAATCATCGGCAGCCCGGTAAGCATTCTTCACCGCCGCCAAGGTGTGGGCAGTGTGTACCAACGGGATACCCCACAGATCCCGCAACAGCCAGCCCACCTGACCAGAGAGCCAATAATGGGAGTGGATGAGATCATAGAACAAGTTATTGCACTTAATAAACTGCACCATGCCACCAGAAAACGCCGCCAACTGCGTTGGCAGCTCCTCTTTGCTCAGGCCCTCAAAAGGACCCGCCACAATGTTAATGACGCGCAGGTGCGGCTCAATCTCCACAATCTCGCCCTGGCTCGGACGGGTCGCACGCGTGAAAATATCCACGTCCACGCCCTTGCGCGCCAAGTGCGTTGCAATGGACAGCACGTAGACGTTCATCCCGCCAGCATCACCGGAGCCAGGCTGAGCAATTGGCGAGGTATGCATTGAAATCATGGCGACTCTCATACCGGACATCCTAGACTTTCACTACGCCCCATACACCTTGAGTGAAAGAATCTAAGCCACATGAGCCAGCCTGAAAACAGCACCGCCACCGATTCCGCCAATAACCCCGCTGCGAAACCAGACAACGCTCCAGATAACATTGTCGAAGTCCTCACGGTGAACCCGGATGTTTCTGATACCGCATCTTTTATGGAGAAATACGATGTTTCTGCAAGCCAGAGCATCAATTCCATTGTTGTATCCGTCAAAAGCAACGGCGAGCGCACACCTTATCTAGTGCTGGTGCCTGCAACCCACACCTTGGATAACAAGGGCATGAAACAAGCCCTGGGTGGAAAAGCATCTTTCATGCCGATGGATGATGCACTGGCATTGACGCAGATGGAACGCGACAGCGTCGGGCCTATCGGTTTGCCAGACGGTCTTGAGGTGGTCGGAGATTCTTCCCTGTTGAATGAAGAGTCCTACATCATCGGCGGCGGCAAGCTGGGCATCAAGTACCGCATTGCTCACGATGAATTGCTCAAGCTCATCGACATTGATGCCCGCGACATATTCAATGAGCGCACACCGCAGTTGTGAAAATAAACTTGATTTATTCGAGAAATAGTTTAATGCGTGATGTATTTTACCTTCGTTACTGAGGGAATCCTCAAGTTTAAGTAGCTACACTGGACGCAATAAACCCTTACGTAACCAACGGTATGGTGTGTGGCAGATCGTGCCCCACAGACCATGCTGCGCTGCTCAATACTTTGATTTCGATATGAGATTAGAAGGATTAAATGTCTGCTACAGAAAATAAAACTTGGCTTCAGCACTACCCTGAATGGACTCCCCATTCCTTAGATTACGGCGACACCACCTTGCTGGACGTCTACGACAACAACCTGGCAATCAATGGCCATAAGCCGGCGTTGAGCTTCTTTGGCCGCAGCCAGTCTTATGCCGATCTCGACCGTCAGGTTCGCCGCGCGGCCGCCGGCTTGAAGGCTTTCGGCGTACGCCCGGGCGACCGCGTAGCGATGGTTCTGCCGAACTGCCCGCAGCACGTGGCCGCCTTTTATGCCGTGCTCAAGCTGGGCGCATCGGTAGTTGAGCACAACCCGCTGTACACCGCGCCGGAGCTGGAAAAGCTTTTTAAAGACCACGGCGCGCGTATTGCTATCGCGTGGGATAAAGCAGCACCAACCCTGGAGAAGCTGCGCGGCACGACTGACTTAGAGACCGTTATTTCCGTCAACATGATTGACGCGATGCCCACGTTGCAGCAGATTGCCCTACGCATTCCGGTTCCACCGCTTAAGGCAAAGCGCGATCAGCTCTCCGGCGAAGCCCGCAATTCAGTTCCCTGGGACACTTTGATCGGCAACGCCATTGGTGGCGACGGCAGCGATATTGAATCTGAGCCATCAGTCACCACGGACACCACCGCCGTGGTTATGTACACCTCCGGCACCACGGGCCAGCCCAAGGGCGCCGAACTTACCCACGGCTCTCTCTTTGCCAATATCGCGCAGGGCAAGGCTTGGGTTCCAGAGTTGGGTGATTCCGATGAGCGCATGCTGGCAGCGCTGCCGTTCTTCCACGCTTATGGCCTGACCATGAACCTCACCTTGGCGCAGTTCATCGGCGGCGAGCTGGTCCTTCTCCCCTCCCCGCAGATTCCACTCATCATGGACATCATGAAAAAGCGCACCCCAACCTGGGTTCCGGGCGTTCCTACTTTGTACGGCAAAATTGTTGAAGCCGCGAAGGAAAAGGGCATTGCCATCAAGGGCATCCGCAGCGCATTCTCTGGCGCAGCTTCACTTCCAGTCTCCACCGTGGAGGACTGGGAAGAACTCACCCAAGGCCGCCTGGTTGAGGGCTTTGGCTTAACAGAGACTTCCCCAATTCTTATTGGCAACCCAATGACTGATAGCCGCCGTCCTGGCTACGTGGGTATCCCTTTCCCCGATACGGAAATCCGCATTGTTAATCCAGAGAACCCGGACGAAATCATGCCGGATGGTGAGGAAGGCGAAATCATCGCCCGCGGCCCACAGGTTTTCAAGGGCTACCTCAACAATCCGGAGGCAACAGAGCAGGCCTTCCACAATGGCTGGTTCCGCACTGGTGACTTGGGAATCATGGAAGAAGACGGTTTCATCCGCTTGGTTGCACGCTTGAAGGAAGTCATCATCACCGGTGGTTTCAACGTCTATCCAGCTGAGGTTGAAGAAGCACTTCTCTCCCACCCAGATGTGGAAGAAGCAGCCGTTGTGGGCCGCCCACGTGAGGATGGCTCCGAGGATGTCGTTGCGTGCGTAACCCTTCGCGATGGCGCCGCATTGGATCCCGAGGGCCTCAAGGAATTCTCCCGCGAGCGCCTGACCCGCTACAAGGTTCCACGCACCTTCTACCACTTCGAAGCGCTGGCTAAGGACCAGCTGGGCAAAATCCGCCGCCGCGAAGTCCAGCAGGATCTGATCAACCGCTTGGAGAAGCAAAACAAGTAACCGCCCACGTGCGCACCTTCACTGCGCAGGCTTTCCCACATCGGACGCATCCCAACTTTCGCCACGAGAACTGGCCAAAGCCAACGGATACCGATGTGGGATTTTTTCACATCTGGGGGTGGGTGGAAGAAGTTTTCCTGCTACAAACCGAACAAAGGTGAGGTTTCCATCATGTTCACTCTGTATTATGGAGCCTAAAATATTTAGGCGTCTAAATACAGTTTCTCCACACTGTTATTGTTTCGGCGTCAATTCATACTGAATAACCGAACACAATCGCATTAACGCGAGCCCGAACATTTGGAAGGACCCGCATGTCAGCATCTGAAACCAAGGCCTGGACCAAGCTCTACGCCCCTTGGACCGAACCCGAACTGGAATATGGCGAAGACACCCTCGCGTCAATCTATGACCGCAACTTGGAGCTCAACGCCGACAAACCCGCCACTTATTTCTTCGGACGCGGCCAAAGCTACAAAGAACTTGACCAGCAGGTACGTGCTGCCGCCGCGGGACTGAAAGCCTTTGGCATCCGTCCGGGTGACCGCGTCGCTATTGTGCTTCCAAACTGCCCGCAGCACCTCGCGGCTTTCTTCGCTATTCAAAAGCTTGGCGCAATAGTGGTTGAGCACAACCCGCTGTACACCGCGCATGAGCTCGAAGGGCTTTTCAAAGACCATGGCGCACGCGTAGCCATTACCTGGGATAAAGCGGCACCAACGCTGGAAAAGATTCGCGCTACTACTGATTTGGAAACCATTGTCTCCGTCAACATGACGGAAGCAATGCCACGTCGCATGCAGTTGCTGCTGAGCATTCCAATCCCTCCAATTACCGCGAAGCGGGAAGCACTAACCGGTGATGCCCCAAACACGGTTCCATGGTCAACACTGATTTCTCAGGCCATCGGGGGCAATGGCAGAGATTTTGTCAACGCGGAAATGTCCCCTGATGACACCGCTCTAATTCTGTACACCTCTGGTACCACGGGTGCGCCCAAGGGCGCGATGATTTCACACGCCAATATTTTGGCCAACTGTGTCATGGGCAAGGCGTGGGTTCCAGGCCTGGGTGAAAAGCCAGAGCGTTTCCTCGCGGCACTGCCCTTCTTCCATGTGTATGGCATGACCACCGTGGTAGCACTGGGTGTTTATGTTGGCGCTGAGATTATCTTGCTGCCTGCCCCGCAGATCCCGCTCATCATGGATGTTATTAAGAAACACACGCCAACGTGGGCACCAGGCGTGCCAACTCTATATGACAAGATTTTGGCCGCTGCTGAAGAAAAGGGCATGGATAAGACCCAACATCCGATTGCGAGTTCTTTTTCTGGTGCCGCAACATTGCCGGTTCGTACCGTGGCACGGTGGGAAGCATTCTCCGGCGGCTTGCTGGTGGAAGGCTACGGCCTGACTGAAACAGCACCGGTTATTTGTGCCAACCCGATGGATGGCAACCACCGCCCGGGCTATGTTGGTATTCCTTTCCCGGATACTGAGGTGCGGATTGTTAATCCAGAAAACCTCGATGAACTCATGCCAGATGGTGAGGAAGGCGAGCTGCTGGTTCGCGGACCACAGGTATTCAAGGGCTACCTCAACAATCCGGAAGCGACTGCCGCTACTTTCCACGGCGAATGGTTCCGTACTGGTGATGCCGGTGTCATGGAAGAAGATGGCTTCGTTCGCTTGGTTGCGCGCATCAAGGAAATCATCATTACCGGCGGCTTCAATGTCTATCCAGCAGAGGTAGAAGAAGCCATGTCCGATCACCGCGATATTGAAGGTATCGCCGTTGTTGGTCGCCCTCGTGAAGATGGTTCTGAAGATGTCGTCGCTTGCGTCACGCTGCGCGACGGTGCAGCTCTTGACCCAGAAGGCCTGAAAGACTTTGCCCGCGAGCGTCTTACCCGCTACAAGGTGCCACGTACCTTCTACCACTTTGAAGAACTGGCCAAGGACCAGCTGGGCAAGATTCGCCGTCGCGAAGTCCAGCAGGATCTTCTTAAGATGCTGGGCGATAAGTAATTAACTCGTCCTCCCAAGCGATAGGACTTGGTGCACTAAGCTCATAAGAAGTACAACACTTCTTTGCCACTTCTTGCCGGTTGGCCTCGCAAGATTTTCACGCTGACCGTTGCAGATGCACCATCGATACATTATCCCTGGGAGGACGTCTTATGTCGGCATTTCAAACCAAGGCTTGGATCCATAATTACGCTGAGTGGACCGAACCGCATCTGGACTATGGCGATGACACGCTGGTTGATTTCTATGACAACAACTTAGAAAAGAACGGCAACAAGTCCGCTACGTATTTCTTTGGACGCACTCAGACTTACAGCGACCTGGACCACCAGGTACGTGCTGCCGCGGCTGGGCTCAAGGCTTTTGGCATTCGCCCGGGCGACCGCGTGGCCTTGGTTCTGCCGAACTGTCCACAGCACATCGCCGCGTTCTATGCAGTGCTCAAGCTCGGCGGGACGGTGGTTGAGCACAATCCGCTCTACACAGCGCATGAGCTTGAAAGCCTTTTCAATGACCATGGCGCACGCGTGGCTATTGTGTGGGACAAGGCCGCGCCAACGTTGGAAAAGCTGCGTGGCGTTACTCCTTTGGAGACCATCATCTCCGTCAATATGACTGAAGCCATGCCACGTCGCATGCAGCTTCTGCTGCGCATCCCAGTTCCGCCGATTACGTCCAAGCGTGACGCGCTTACTGGCGATGCCCCTAATACCGTCCCATGGTCTACCTTGTGCTCACACGCTATTGGTGGCTCCGGTAAAGACATTGAGTTTCCTGCGGTTACTAAGGAAGATACCGCGCTGATTCTGTATACCTCGGGCACCACTGGTCAGCCTAAAGGCGCCATGCTCAGCCACGGCAACATGGCTTCGATGTGTGTCATGGGCGAGGCATGGGTCCCGGGCTTGCGCGATAAGCAGCAGCGCTTCCTCGCAACCTTGCCGATGTTCCATGTCTACGGTTTGACCATGGTGGCAACACTTGGCCCTTATGTTGGTGCAGAGATGGTTCTGCTGCCAGCGCCGCAGGTTCCGTTGATCATTGATGTGTTGAAGAAGCACACCCCGACTTTCGCACCGGGTGTGCCAACCTTGTACGAGAAGATCATTCAGGCTGCGAATGAGAAGAATATTGAAATCAAGGGCATTGACAATGCCTTTTCTGGCGCTTCTACCCTGCCGGTCTCTACCGTTGAGGACTGGGAAACTCTCACCGGCGGCAAGTTGGTGGAGGGTTACGGCCTGACTGAGACTTCCCCGGTCATTTGTGGCAACCCTATGAATGGCAAAACCCGCCCAGGCTATGTTGGCCTGCCATTCCCTGATACTGAAGTGCGCATTGCCAACCCAGATAATCTGGATGAGACCATGCCCGACGGCGAGGAAGGCGAGCTTCTTGTTCGCGGACCACAGGTGTTCAAGGGATACTTGAACAAGCCCGAAGCCACCGAGGAAGCCTTCCACGGTGATTGGTTCCGCACCGGCGACGTTGGCGTTATGGAAGAAGACGGCTTTGTGCGCTTGGTTGCGCGCATCAAGGAAATCATCATCACTGGCGGGTTCAACGTCTACCCTGCTGAGGTCGAAGAAATCCTGCGCACCCACCCGGATATCACCGATGTCGCCGTGGTTGGCCGCCCCCGCCACGATGGCTCCGAGGATGTCGTTGCCTGCGTGACGCTTCGCGATGGCGCCGCCCTAGATCCCGAGGGCCTCAAGGACTTCTCCCGCGAGCGGCTCACCCGCTACAAAGTGCCACGCACCTTCTACCACTTCGAGGACCTTGCCAAAGACCAACTGGGCAAGATCCGCCGACGCGAGGTCCAAGCAGACCTGCTCAAGTTACTAGAGAAGTAGTCAAAATAATATCCGCCCTCCCCTGTGCTTCACAGCAATCAGGATAGGGCGGACACTTCCATTATCAGTGGTGGCTAGAGCAATCTGCTCTACCCACAACTCGACTCAGGCACTGGGGGAAATACATTTACTGGCACCATCGAATTGGTACCAATAAGACCACCAATTGATTTCTCATGTCCCTGATAAGCAGATACCCGAGTGCTGCGCTTACAGGTTGGATCATCCAACTGTATCGCTAGTACCTCAAGAACATTCTTTTCACCTTCGGGTGCACTTTTTACCATGTACGCAGTTTTTTCGTCGAAGGTCATTGAATAGCCCCACATGGGAGGCGTAACCGAGACACGATCGAATTTCCACTCTCCGGTTTTCAGATCAACCGTGCTGAAATTCCCATCAACATCAAACACTGAGTATCGCTTTGTCTTTGTATCTACGTCATCAAAGCGTGACAGCCGTACTTCTGGCAAATAACCGAGATCTATAGTCTCTCCCACATCAACTTTCGCGCCATTAAATGTGATTTCCGTGGAAGTAGCAAAATATTCCCTTCGGTCATCATCAAAATCGCCACGGACGTAATAACCTGTTTCCCCATTACAACCTAGGGATCCTTGAGGAACTGGCGAGTCACCTAACTCTTGACCCGCTATAGGAAATTCTGCTGGTTCATCAGCATCAGAAGCCCAATACATGTAGGTAGCAGGTCCGAAATCCCAGCGCGATCCATCCCTCCCGATATCACGTTCTATCCAATGCACCGATCCGTCCGGGCACGCTGTCATTGCAGACACTGGATGAATTCGGCGGCCGCTGTCTTTTGCGACACCATCGTGAATCCTGACAATAATTGAGTCATATCCACTCACCGGATTGTCACCTGTTTCATTGAATTCGTAAGCTACCGTAGAGTTTTGCGGAGTTTTATCCGCGACCGCAATTTTTGTTAGCGACCCCTTATCACCGTCAGGCATGGCAATATTCCTAACCGCACCTGTCTCATCGTCCACCAAAATCAATTCTTCGGGAGCTGTAGCTATAAAACCGGAGTCCAGTCGCCGTAAAGCTGGAAAATAGTTAATCCCAGCCTTCTTAAGCTCCTTTCCAGCCACGCCATCCTCAGCGGAAAGAAAAACACTGCTTTCAATTTCCCAAGAATTATAGATATCCATCGTCTGTCCTATGTATTGCGCATCTTGCAATTTTAGGTCTTCAGCCTGAGGAACCTCTTGAGTACAGGCGGTCAGCGCGATTAATGATCCCAACCAACAAGCGGCAACAGGAATTTTCGTTTTGCGACAATTCTTCATATCGACCAGCAAATCTGAAACGTCTAAGAATATTCGACGGTTCGGTGGGACTTCAAAATATCGATTGGATATACCCCCGCTTTGTACGGCTGATAAGGATACCTCTCGCCAATATCAATCTGGCCGTTTGACGCTGCCTTATACGCAGCCCAAACAAGCTGAGAACAGTTGTAGCTACCACGGTTTAACGCCCCAATGCGAGTGGTAGCAAAGTTCACGTTGTATTGTGCACCTTCCTTGGTCTCAGCCCACCGCGCAGCAGCCACCCGCTCCGCTTGGGTTGCGTTCACACGCAAAAGACGAGGTTTACATACCCCCGCCCGAACTGCCCCAAGTTTCTCCACCCCTCTCTCGGGATTTACTGCTTCAATTGTCTCTAATTTGTTCCCAACGCTAACAAATATTCCGTTATGGCCGTGGTTTACAACTCTTGCCCTAACTGCAGTCGAGTAAAAGACATCTCCAATTTGAGTATTTGCATTTCCGGGTTTCGTAAATGGAGTCTGTCCTGGACCATCACCACATGATGTTCCCGGGACGGCGCGGAAACTCGCATTTCCTAACTCTGCGGGCTCATTATTGTGAAAATCATATGATTCTTTCAAATGCTCAAAAGAATCTATAAATCCTTGAACTGGATCAATACCACGATCTAGAAAATCATTCAGCAACAGATCGTAAGTTTCAGCAAACTCCTCCTGCGATAACCCAGCCATCTGCGCGAACTCAGATATCGGATAGTCAAACGATTCAATTTCGCCACGCTCGAACTTCTGCGTCACCTTAAATGCTTCGTCACGCACTGGTGTCGCAACAGGATACCCATAGGTTCCCGTCTCTGCCCCATTTTCTTTCCACACGTCGAGAATGCCACGCGGCAATTCAAATGCGCCTTTGGTCGGCCACCAATACATTGATCCTCGCTGGAATACTGAAACCCGACCGCCAGACGATGTCGGCTTCTCATCTACAACAGGGAACCCGAGCTTACTGCCCGGACCCCCCTGTGAAATCCATGTATCCAGGATTACACCATTGATACTCGCAACATGGAATCCCTGTAATGCCGGGGACCTATAGATGTTTCCCCCTTCAAACCGCTGAACCCATCCATTCAGCTCTCCATCGATTGGATTGCTACCGGAAACAGGCACTTCTCCAGAAGTCGGGTACCCCAGCCAACCTGCTTCCCATCCATGCCGCGCCCACACTGTCGCCGTATGAGTTGCAACGGCATGCGCTCCGTGTTCTGCAGACCAGTAGATCCAACCGTTCCTAAACTTCTGACGAAATCCTGTACCCCCAGGGTTTGCCTTCTTAACTTCTACAGGGTCTAGCAGCCAACTCAACTGTGCTCCAAGACGTTCATATTGGGTTAGCGTTTCTCCACAGACGGGAATTGTTGAGGGCCAAAAGGTTCGACATCTTTGCCCAACAGCCCTTAGATTCACGCTCTGGGACTGCTGTGCAATCAATACCTCGGATTGATCTGCTTCCGAGATATCAACCCCGTCTGGCACGCCAACCTCATCCGACCACATCTCACCTTCAGCTATGTGATCTGAAGGCGCACCTTGATTCTCGCCAGCTCGCACTACATCATGAAATTCATTCAGCTCCTGCTCACTGTACCCTCCAACCCCATCAACAATTGGAGACGAGCCACCTTCAATGAAACTCTCATCGTGGATTTCCACCGGTCGATTAAATTCGGTCTCTCCATCTTGACCTTGAGCAACAACAGTGTTCCCCAGGGACAATGCACCCACTGCCACTCCCACGATAACGCGGTTCAATATACCCATTTCCCCCACCACCCTCAGTTCTCGCGCTGGCATTTCCCGCGCAAAAGTAGAATAACAGACCTCTACAAATCCAGCCGGGAATTCGACAAAAATATAAATATTGATTCACAAACAGTTATATAAACCCAGTTGCTTATAAGGGTTTGATAGCAGGGCTTTCAGATATTGTTGAACTAAGAATCCCACCATGAGCGTATATAAACATTGGTGAAATCGATAGGACAAACATTGGGTAGGACGCGTTTACGGAGTACTACCATCTTGAAGCTGTAGTCGGTTGCTGCGGCGACCCTCTACGTTGAATCTGCTTAGCCAATGCCCGTTCTACTATGCATTTATGTAACTTGTACGTATGTCCCCGCGTTCGAAGAATCCTGAGCTTCCTGCAGAAACCCCGAATCCGTTTCGGCCTACTTTTGGTGCTTCACCGCGCTTTTGGGCTGGGCGGAAGGCTATTCTCGAGGGCTTTTCGGAAGCGCTTGATAGCCCGGTGGGACATCCCGACCGGGCTATGTTGATTAGCGGCACGCGAGGAATTGGCAAGACCGTGTTGCTGACGGAGCTTGAAGATATTGCAGAAGCTCGTGGCTGGATTTCGGTGCGCGGTATCGGCGGTGCGGGTATGGCTGAGCACCTTATTAATACAGCCATCCCGTCGCATATAGCGAGGCTCAATCCACAGGCAGAGACCAGGTTGAAAACGCTTGGTATCGCTGGCCTGGGCCGGGTGGAAACAGAACTTGACCCACGGTATGGGCAGCTGCAGCCGGTCCCCACGGTGGAAACACGTATCCGTCAGCTCTTGGACTACACCAGTGGCAGTGGCGTGTTCATTGCCATTGATGAAGTACAAGACGCCCCGAGCGAGGATCTCGCCGCGGTGGCACAGGCTTTCCAGAATCTTATTAAAGATGAGCTTCCCGTGGCACTCGCATTTGCTGGTCTAACCGTTGGCACCCGGGACTTATTAGATTTGCCGGGCACCACATTCCTGCGCCGCGCGAGCGCTTATGAGTTAGGGCCATTGACTGCCGATGACACCATGAGCCTTCTTGCATCTACTGCCGATGGCTCCGGCATCCACTTCGGCAACGCCGCCGCCCGGCGCGCGGCCGAAGCTTCCTTCGGATTCCCCTACTTAGTACAGCTCATAGGCGCGCTGGCATGGCGAGTCACGAAAGACAATGCAAACAGCGAAGTCACCGAAGCAGTTATTGAGGAGATTCTCAAAGAGGCCATCGATACTTTTGGCTCCCAGGTCCACCGACCAGCGCTGCGTCACGTCACTGACTTGCAGCGCGAGTTCCTACGCTCCATGGCGCGCCTTGGCGGCGAAGAACAATCCATCGGTGAAATTGCCGGGCTGCTTAAGAAAACCACCACCGGTATCAGCCGAATCCGCGCCGCGTTGATTAAGCAAGAGCTCATCGAGCCTTCCTCACACGGGCATGTACGCTTCACCCAGCCCTACATGGCGGAGCACCTGCTCGCCGAGCCCCGTACCCGCTATATCCAGTAATAATTGAAACGTGCTTCACACCACAAGGACTGCGATCGTGCAGCACAAATAACCAGTTTGTGGATAGCCTGATACATTTTCCTGTTGACGTAAGGCGCATCACAGTGCATAATCTTCCTCTATGAACCTGTCTGACAGCTGGACACCCCGACAGCCGGTGCTTTCACGCACGAGTGCTGCCGAGGAAGTCTTCAACTCAATTCGTCAAGGAATCGAATCCGGGGACATCCCAATCGGTTCCAAACTCGGATCCGAAGCCGCACTGGCGTCGTCATTTGGTGTTAGCCGCTCCGTTATCCGCGAAGCCCTGCGCTCATCAGCAACGCTTGGTCTGACCAAAACGGAAACAGGCCGTGGAACTTTTGTTATTTCGGCATCGCCCGCCAATGACTTGGTACTGGGAAACTACTCCTCTACCGACATTCATGAAGCCCGCCCGCACATTGAAGTCCCGGCCGCCGGGCTTGCTGCCATTCGTCGTACCAATGATGACTTGAAGCAGCTGCAAAGCATCATGGACCAAATGGAGGCCGAAGATGACCACGTGGCGTGGGTAGAACTGGATACAGAATTCCACGCCACCATCGCTAGTGCCAGTGGAAATTCGGTTTTTAGCAAGATCGTCGGCGATATTCGTGAATCCCTTGCCCGCCAGTCAGAAACCGTCAACGTGGTTTCGGGACGCAGGAAACCCTCCGATAAAGAGCACCGGACAATCGTGGAAGCCATCGCTGCACAAGACAAGGATGCTGCCGAAGCCGCCATGGCTGACCACCTCTCCGCCGTGTGGGTTGCTGTCGACGGAATCGTCAAGAAGCAACCATGACCTTCGCGCGTGACTTCCACACGCGCATCACTACAGCTTGAATCTCCTCAAAGTAAAGGCGAACTATGTCAACAACACATGCCTCCGGATCCGCAGCTTCATCTTCATCCGCTTCTTCGGCAAAGAAACCCGCGGGCCCTGCAGCGGAATCCGCACTGACCGCAGGTGATAACGACTATCACAAGGGACTAAGCACTCGCCAGGTCAACATGATTGCCATTGGCGGCGCCATCGGCACTGGCCTCTTCATGGGCGCTGGCGGGCGGCTTGCTCAAGCGGGTCCCGGCATTGTCATCAGCTACGCTATCTGTGGCGTACTGGCATTCCTTATTCTTCGCGCACTCGGCGAACTTGTCATGTATCGCCCAAGCTCTGGCTCATTCGTGTCCTACGCTCGTGAGTTCTACGGCGAAAAAGCAGCATTTGCCTCCGGCTGGCTGTACTGGCTGAACTGGTCCATGACTGCGATTGTGGATATCACGGCCGCCGCTTTGTACATGAACTTCTTCGGACGCTACGTCTCATGGATTTCGGCAGTACCGCAGTGGACCTGGGCACTTGCCGCGCTGCTGCTGGTCTTAGGAATGAACCTCATTTCCGTCAAGGTCTTCGGCGAGCTGGAATTCTGGTTCGCGCTCATCAAGGTCGTAGCACTGTCCGCATTCCTCGTTGTTGGTTGCTACTTCGTCATCTTTGGCACCCCTATTGAAGGCCACACCACCGGCTGGTCACTCATCCAGGACAATGGCGGTATTCTCCCCAACGGAATCCTGCCAGTACTAGTGCTCATGCAGGGCGTTGTCTTCGCATACGCATCCATTGAGCTGCTGGGCACCGCTGCCGGTGAGGTAGAAAATCCTGAAAAGGTCATGCCAAAGGCAATCAATACTGTAATCTTCCGCATCGCCGTCTTCTACGTTGGTTCTTTGATTCTACTGTCTCTGTTACTTCCTTACGTTGAGTACAAGGCCGGTGAAAGCCCCTTTGTCACCTTCTTTGGCGCTATCGGCATCCCCGGCATGGACGTTGTCATGAACCTGGTTGTCCTGACCGCAGCAATGTCCTCGTTGAACGCTGGCCTATACTCCACCGGTCGCATCCTTCGCTCGATGTCGTTGAATGGCTCCGCGCCAAAGTTTGCTGGACGAATCAGCGCCAACGGTGTTCCCTATGGCGGAATCATCATCACCACTGTCGTGGCAGCCATCGGCGTCGTCCTCAACGCAATCGTTCCCGCCCAAGCTTTTGAAATTGTGCTGAACTTCGCCGCCATCGGCATCATCGCTTCGTGGGGAATGATCATGCTCTGCCACATCGCACTGGTTAAGAAAGCCGAACGTGGCCAGCTACAACGCCCAAGTTTCCGAATGCCCTTCGCTCCATACACCAGCTGGATTGTCCTGGTAGCTCTCGCACTCATCGTTGTTTTGATGGCCTTCGACAACCCAATCGGCACTTGGACCGTTGCCGGCTTGCTCGTCATCATCCCAATTCTCATCGCCGGATGGTACGCCTGCCGCGGCCGAATCAACGCTATTACTGCTGAGCGCGCTGCAGCCGGCCAGGAAGCAGCCACCTTCTAAAAGGTACTGCTCTTAGTACTTTCGAGGATGACAAAGGCGTTACGTGATTGCTTCAGGAAACCCGGGAGCAATCACTGCACCGAATAATGGAATCACCACAGCAATACCGATACCCTGCTCGAAACTACGTCAAGAGAAAAAGTGCGGGGAACCTTCACTTCTGAAAGTCGATCCCTTTAGCTGTAACGGCTAGATCGCTCGATCCAGAAAGTTGAACAAGAGGAAGCAGATAGCCATAAGTTAGACACAACGATAGGCCGCTTTTAGTTCAAATCCCTCTCCTGGGGCTCTCGGCACTTCTTCCAAAAATCAACACCCCACAGTGACACCTTGCAGAACCAGAGCATACGATCAACATATTGTGCGAATGTCTGGCCCGCAGCCTCGGGCCATCTTCGTCGATGGTGGCCATGGAATAAATTGCAAAAAGCCAGGTCCCAATATTGAGAAGCAACGCAAGCGGAAAACCAGTCCAGAACCCCATCGAAGACGGAAATCCGACGATCGTGCCAAGTACCAGCCAGTGAGCTAGCCCGCCAGGAGTATTTCCCAAAAAGAATTGATGAGCACCCCAAGGCCCAGCCCAAACTGCGATCATGTACGCCCGTTGCTTGGTAAGAGCGAGTGGAACTCCTTCGGTTTCTTCGTCGGTTAAATCAAACCGTCCAGTAGGTATATATCGAAACACGTAGCTAACGGTATGGGGTTGCGCCCTCTGAATACAAGAGAAGAAATGGGAACTTCAAAGCTGCGTACCCTAGAGCTCATGGCCCCTTATGAAACATAATGTGGAAACGCTACTGCTCTACGCCCCTGAACAAGATATTGATGAGATTCGGACACTACTGCAGAACAAGTTTTCAAAACTCGAACCAACCCTGCGGTTACAGAGGGTGACGACTGGAACCCCTCACGATGATGACATGGAGCTAAAAGATTATTGGCTCAAGCAATATGGCCAGATTGCAGAACCTGGTGGGTACCAACTAAAACAAATCAATTTCTTCTTCCTAGCAGCTAGAGAGCAAGATCAGGAAACTCTAGGTATGCAAATCTACGCAATAGTCTCCGAGTCAGTTCGCCCATTTGGAAAAATTGAGTACTTTAGTATGTTCGGTGAACCTGACGGTTCAGAACTATCAGACGAAGAATAGCTTTTGCAGGCCTACGCCGGCACAGGAATGAGACTTGAAAACTTCCCTCCCGAACCACTGAACCACACGTGGCGTGCGATGGCGCGGGCGAGATTCTAATCCATCGCCTAATCAGGCTTCGGTTCGCGTGAGGCACCAGCTTTTGCGGAGATCGCCTAGTCCTAGGTCCGCGAAGGCTATCCATACTTCGAGAGGGCTGGCGTCTCCGAACCATTCCGTCAATGTTGTCCAGGATTCAATTTGCGCCAGGCACACGTAGTAATTGAATTCATTATCGATGTCTTTGGGTAAGACCTCAGGTAGTAGTTCGTTGTTTGCCGTGTCGAATCCAGCATAGGAATGTGCATAGAGTGCCGTTAGCGGCACTGGGTAATCATCGCGTAATGGAGGTCCCTGATTTGGTTTGCGCAATTTTTGCCATTGCCGAAGGTAATCCTGGTAGACAAGATCATATCGTTCGAAGATCTCTCCGTGGACATCATCTGGAGAGACAATTGAATATCCAGGAACGAATCTTCCCATTTGGAACACCTCAGTGGGAGTGTCTACCTCAGCTGGAGGAGAAACAAGCGGGAAACGCTGCGATGGAATGTCATAGACTGTGTACCATTTCGCAAGCCACGATGACGGGTCATCCCAGGTAGCGCCATAGGCTTCGAGGTCGTGGAAGACGGTTAGATATCCCGATCGAGGGCTTCCGTCTACAACCTCACCTACATCCAAGTCGTCGAAATCTAGTTCTTCATCGAACATCACGTGCAGAGACAACGTCGCAACATGCGCCAACGGTTTGCCATCTGCATTGACAGGCCAAGCTCCCTCGAGGGGTGCTGGCCCGCCGAGCCAGGAAACCTCCTCGCCAGCAAGCCACTTTTTATTGAGTGATTCGATGCTTCCGTCTTCTTCAATAAAAAATCCTGCACGTCGGGGCTTTGCCACATCTTCGGGAATTCCTTGCGAATTCAACCACTCGCGAAACTGGGTTAAAGATTGCGACGTTGCCAGACTCTTCATGTGGCGGCCTCCCGTGATTTTTAGACTTGCGCTCCACATTAGCGAAGCAAATGACTCTGAGAGAGATGCGCTGAGAATAGACCGCTCACAAAAGCACGGGGGGTTTTCGGATGAGTCAGGCAATTACACATCGCTATAATCCCGGCCAAAATGCAGGCATTCTCAGTGAAATTCCAGGGTCATAACAGGCAGGTTTTATGTTAAATCCGGGGTCATTTTACGGAGTTTTCCTCGGTAATCCTCATGGTCAGGACACGATCGGTTACACAATTTGTAAATATGAGAAAAACCTCACATTTGGGTGTGTGAGGCTCCAAACTTACGCACAAGTAGGCTACGGTGACGTAATCGCGATAGTTTGTATTCGTTTACCAAACTCCATGACGCCTATCGCGCCACTTTCTGGCTTAGGGAAAAGCCACGGAAAATATCACCGATACGTTTAAAGAGGACTAACAGTTATGTCGTTGACCCCCTTGCTTACCTTGTCCAATGACAGCACTGCTCCGGCAGTGCTGTTTGCAGGTCAGGGTTCTGCATGGCAAAAGGCTATCGCCGATGCCGCAGCCAGCCACCACCAGGCAGAAAACCTGCGCAACATCCTTGCAGAAGTACGCACCACCACCGGCCCTGTAGCGCGAATCATCGCCTCCTCTTGCCCAGGTGTCTATGAGCGCCTGGAAGAATTGGCTAGCACCCCAGCGGGCGAGCCACCAGTGGCTAAGGACTATGACGCTTACCCGGCTTACTCCATCCCAGGTATTGTGCTGGGCCAGATTGGCGCCATTGACCACCTTCGTGAGCTGGGCTTGGACGTAGACTCCGCGCAGCTTGCTGGTCACTCCCAGGGTTCTTTGGGCGTTGCAGCCGTCAAGGATGCACGCCAGGCCCTGGCTCTTGCCGTTTTGATGGGTACCGCAGCTGCCGTTACCCAGGGCGCGAATGATTCCCGCTCCCACATGCTGTCTGTTCGTGGCGTGCCACGTGAACTGGTCGAAGAGTACCTCGCGGGTGACGCAGCTATTGCTGTTGTCAACGGCCGCGTGCACTTCGCGCTGTCCGGCACCCCAGAGGACTTGGCAAAGACCGAGTCCAACATCGAGCAGGCTGCAAAGTCCTACAATGAGGCACTCGAAGAGCGTCTTATCGGTGGTTCTGAAATCAACCCGAAGTTCGACGTCCTGCCAGTAGCGCTGCCTTTCCACCACGCATCCCTGCAGGCCACTGCAGACTTGACCGTGGAATACGCACAGCAGTGTGGCCTGGACACAGAGCTGGCACGCGAGCTCGCTGACTCCATCCTGGTTCAGCCACACAGCTGGGTTGAGGCAGTTGCGGCATTGGACTCCAACTACCTAGTAGCGCTTGACCGTGGCCTGTCCTCTTTGACCGCCCCACTAGTCGGAGGCACCGGCAAGGTAGTTGTTCCTGCCGCTACCCCAGCTGAGCGCGATAACTTGGCAACCCCAGGTACTGAGCTGCCAACCGCTGTGAACTACGAAGAGTTCTCACCAAAGCTGATTTCCCTGCCAAACGGCAAGTCCTACACCCAGACCCGTTTCTCTGAGTGGACCGGCATGTCCCCAATCATCTTGGGCGGCATGACCCCAACCACCATGGATCCGGGCATTGTTGCTGCTGCAGCAAACGGCGGCTACTGGTCAGAGATGGCCGGCGGCGGTCAGTACTCTGATGAAGCCTTCACCATCAACAAGAACGGCATGATGGAGCTGCTGGAGCCAGGTCGCACCGCAGCGTTTAACACCATGTTCTTCGACCGCTACCTGTGGAACCTGCAGTTCGGTCAGGCACGCATTGTGCCAAAGGCACGCGCTAACGGCGCGGCTTTTACCGGCGTCACCATTTCCGCGGGTATCCCTGAGCTGGATGAAGCAAAGGAACTGCTGGACCAGCTCACCGCTGATGGCTTCCCTTATATCTCCTTCAAGCCAGGAACCACCAAGCAGATTCAGGACTGCATCGCTATCGCAGCAGATAACCCTGAGCACCGCGTCATTATCCAGATCGAAGACGGTCACGCTGGTGGCCACCACTCGTGGGTTGACCTGGATGAAATGCTGCTGGCCACCTATGCATCGGCACGCCAGCATGCCAACCTTGCCATCACCGTTGGTGGCGGCATCTACTCCCCTGACCGTGCATCTGAGTACCTGACCGGTTCCTGGTCCACCAAGTACGGCCTGCCAATCATGCCGGTTGATGGCGTCTTCTTGGGCACCGTTGCCATGGCAACCAAGGAAGCAACTGCTAATGATGACGTCAAGCAGCTGCTCGTTGACACCCCAGGTATTACCCCAGACACCAACGGCGGCTGGGTTGGCCGTCTGAAGGCTGACGGCGGCGTATCTTCCTCCCAGTCCCACCTGTTGGCTGACCTGCACGAGATTGATAACTCCTTCGCTAAGGCATCCCGCCTGATCACTTCGATCCCTATCGAGGACTATGACTCCCGCCGTGATGAAATCATCGCAGCCCTGGAGAAGACTTCTAAGCCTTACTTCGGCGATGTTTCGGAAATGACCTACGAGGAGTGGGTTTCCCGCTTCGCAGAACGTGCATTCCCATGGGTTGACCCAACCTGGCACGACCGTTTCCATGATCTTCTGCAGCGCGTTGAGGCTCGTCTCAACGAAGCTGACCATGGTGAAATCCCAACCCTGTTCCCTTCACTCGAAGATTCAGAAAACGCACCAGAGGCAGTGGCAAAGCTTGTCGCTGCTTACCCGAATGCGAAGACCACCAAGGTCAACACTCGTGATGAGGCATGGTTCCCAACCCTTATCCGCAAGCACGTCAAGCCAATGCCGTGGACCACCGCTATTGACGGTGACCTCAAGGAATGGTTTGCAAAGGACACCCTGTGGCAGGCACAGGACCCACGCTACGACGCTGACGGCGTACGTATCATCCCTGGTCCAGTCGCTGTTGCTGGTATTACCAAGAAGAATGAGCCAGTAGCTGAGCTACTTGGCCGCTTCGAGGACGCAACCACCGCAGCGCTTGGCGATGCCGGCGTGGAGTCGGTTTCCCTCTACTCCCGCTTGGCTTCGGCTAAGACGGCAGAAGAATTCCTGCGCAACGCGCCAACCATCATGTGGCACGGCCACCTCATTGCTAACCCAGCATTTGAGCTGCCAGAAGAAGCATTCGACATCGTTGATGATGGTGAAGGCTTGGCCATTCGCATCAACTCTGACTCTTACTGGGACAACCTGCCTGAAGAGCAGCGTCCGTTCTACGTCAAGCATGTGGACATCCCAGTTGCACTGTCTGAGGCAGTAGCAACCGGTGCCTCCCCAGTCGTGGATGATGCTCGTTTGCCAAAGGCAGTCTTCGATCTACTCGCAGGCGTTGCTGGTGTTGGTTCTATCTCCGAGACCGGCGATGAAATCACCGCCCTGCCTAAGGTCATTGAGGGTTCTGTCTCTGAAGAAAACCCATACGGCCTGGTGGAGTACTCCTTCACCTTGCCTTCTACCCTGCTCACCGCGCACACCGCCGTCACCGGCGCAGCGCTGGGCACCGCAAATGCTGGTACCCCGGATGCACTGGTTGGTCCTTGCTGGCCAGCAATCTACACCGCGCTGGGCACCGGTCGTTTGACCGAAGAGCACGGCGAACCAGCTGGCACTGACTTCCCAGTCATCGAAGGCCTGCTCAACGCGGTTCACCTGGACCACGTCGTCGACGTCCGCATGCCATTGGAAGAAATGGCACGCGGAGCCAAGGGCGAAGGCCGTCGCATTGACGTAACTTCCCGTTGTGCTTCCATCGCTGAGTCCAACGCGGGCCGCATTGTCACCGTTGAGCTGGAACTGCGCGACGCGCAGACCCAGGAAGTCGTCGCAACACAGATGCAGCGTTTCGCCATCCGTGGCCGCGCAACTGGTTCTTCTGTCCCAGTTCCTGCACCAGCATGGGGCGGCGGCAAGTCCCAGGACAAGGTGGAGACCACTCCACGTTCCTTCGTGGACCGCGCTGTTGTCACCGCACCAGCCGACATGACCCCATTCGCACTGGTCTCTGGTGACTACAACCCAATTCACACCTCCACCAACGCAGCTCGCCTGGTCAACCTGGAAGCACCACTGGTGCACGGCATGTGGCTCTCCGCCACCGCTCAGCACCTGGCTGGCAACCACGGCACCGTGGTCGGCTGGACCTACTCCATGTTCGGCATGGTTCAGCTCAACGATGAAGTTGAAATCACCGTTGAGCGCGTTGGCCGCAAGGGCATCCACGCCGCATTCGAGGTCACCTGCCGTATCGATGGCGAGGTCGTTTCCCGCGGCCAGGCATTGATGGCGCAGCCACGCACCGCTTATGTCTACCCAGGCCAGGGCATCCAGGCTGAGGGCATGGGCCGTGGCGACCGTGATGCATCGGCAGCCGCACGCGAGGTATGGCGCCGCGCTGACCGCCACACCCGCACCGCTCTGGGCTTTAGCATCCGCCAGATCATTGATGACAACCCAACTGAGCTGGTTGTTCGAGGCACCAAGTTCATCCACCCGAACGGCGTTCTGCACCTGACCCAGTTCACCCAGGTCGCCCTCGCAGTGGTTGCTTATGCTCAGACTGAGCGTCTGCGCGAAGCTGGCGCTTTGGGTACCAACTCCATGTACGCCGGCCACTCCCTTGGTGAGTACACCGCGCTGGCATCTTTGGCGAATATCTTCGACCTCGAAGCCGTCATTGACATCGTGTACTCCCGTGGTTCCGCCATGGGCACGCTCGTTGAGCGCGACGCAAACGGTAACTCCAACTACGGCATGGGCGCACTGCGTCCAAACATGATTGGCGTCCCAGCTGATGAGGTTGAGGCATACATTGCTCAGACCGCTGAAGAAACCTGCGAGTTCCTGGAGATTGTTAACTACAACATCGCTGGCCAGCAGTACTCCATCGCGGGTACCAAGGCAGGTCTTGCGGCGTTGAAGAAGAAGGCTAACTCCGTCAAGGACCGCGCATACGTCACGGTTCCGGGCATTGACGTTCCTTTCCACTCCCAGGTTCTGCGCGGCGGCGTTCCAGCATTCGCTGAAAAGTTGGATGAACTGCTGCCAGCAACCCTCGACTTGGACGCACTGGTTGGCCGTTACGTGCCAAACCTGGTGGCTTCCCCATTCGAGCTCACCCAGGAATTCATCGAGAAGGTTAAGCCACTGGCTCCTTCCGGCAAGCTGGACAACCTCAAGGTCGAAGACCTCGATGAGCAGTCCCTTGCTCGCCTGCTCATGATTGAGCTGTTGTCCTGGCAGTTCGCATCACCAGTGCGCTGGATTGAAACCCAGGAACTGCTCTTCGGTGAAGTAGACCAGATCATTGAAGTTGGTCTCGCGGCATCGCCTACCTTGACCAACCTGGCTAAGCGTTCCATGGACATCGCGGGCGTTAACCTGCCAGTCTTCAACGTTGAGCGGGACCAGGATCAGGTCATGCTGCAAGACGTCAAGGAAGCACCAGCTGCTACCTTCGACGCCGAAGAGGGCGAAGCAACGTCTTCCACCTCTGCATCGGAAGCACCAGCGGAATCCGCCGCTGCCGCATCTGACAACACTCAGGCCATCCCATCTGCTGAGCCACAGACCGTCGCTGCTGCACCGTCCGCGCCTGTATCGTCGGCTGGCGCCACTGCAGCCAGCGACGCTCCGGACCTGCCATTTAGCGCTGCTGAAGCAATCATGGTTCTGTTCGCTTTCCAGAACAAGATCCGCCAGGACCAGATCAATGACACCGATACGGTAGAAGAGCTCACCAACGGTGTCTCCTCCCGCCGTAATCAGCTGTTGATGGATATGTCCGCAGAAATCGGCGTGCCAGCTATTGATGGCGCAGCTGATGCTGACGTGGCAACCCTGCGCGAGCGCGTCAAGACTGCTGCACCGGGTTACTCCCCATTCGGCACTGTCTTGTCTGAGGCAATCACTGCTCGTCTGCGCCAGCTCACTGGTGCAGCAGGCGTGAAGCCGGCCTACATTTCTGAGCGCGTCACCGGCACCTGGGGCCTGCCTGCTTCTTGGGCTTCCCATGTTGAGGCAGAAATCCTGCTCGGCTCCCGCGAAGAAGATTCCGTGCGTGGTGGCTCCTTGTCCACCGTTCCATCTTCTGCTTCCTCGAAGTCGGATGTGGACGCTCTTGTCGATGCCGCAGTTCAGTCCGTCGCGGCAGCTCACGGCACGTCCGTGTCCATGGGTTCCGCTGGTTCCGCTGGTGGCGGTGGAGTTGTAGACTCCGCAGCCCTGGATGCTTATGCTGACACCGTCACCGGTGAAAACGGTGTTCTGGCAACCGCTGCTCGCCAGATTCTGACGCAGCTCGGTCTGGTCGATGAAGCACCAGAGACCCCAGAAACTGACAACACCTTGTTCGAGACCGTTGAGGCTGAGCTTGGTTCCGGTTGGGCAAAGACCGTCACCCCAGCATTCAATGCGAAGCAAGCAGTGCTTTTCGATGACCGTTGGGCTTCCGCACGTGAAGACCTCGCGCGCGTCGCGCTCGGCGAGCTGGACCTTCCAGCGGACCGTTTCCGTGGCACCGGCGAGACTATCGCTAAGCAAGCTGAGTGGTGGGCTAACAACACTGCTGTCTCCACTGGTGCGCACGCGAAGGCAACTTCTGCAGAAACCCTGCAGGCTATTGCTTCAGCAGCACGTGAAGAACTCAACGGCGAGTTCGCCGGCGATGTCGCACTGGTCACCGGTGCTGCACCTGGTTCCATTGCTACCGCTTTGGTGGAGCGTTTGCTCGAAGGCGGCGCGACCGTCATCATGACCGCATCGCGTGTCAGCCAGTCCCGTAAGGAATTCGCACGCAAGCTCTACGCTGCACACGCCATCCCAGGCGCAGCCCTGTGGGTTGTTCCAGCGAACCTGAGCTCCTACCGCGACGTTGATGCCCTCATCGACTGGATTGGTACCGAGCAGCGCGAGTCTGTTGGCAACGAAGTGAAGATCACCAAGCCAGCGCTGACCCCAACCTTGGCTTTCCCATTCGCCGCACCAAGCGTGTCCGGTTCCGTTGCGGATGCAGGTCCGCAGGCAGAGAACCAGACCCGTCTGCTGCTGTGGTCTGTTGAGCGCACCATCGCTGGCCTATCCAACCTTGCGCAGCAGGGCGTGGACACTCGTTGCCACATCGTTCTACCTGGTTCCCCGAACCGCGGCATGTTCGGCGGCGACGGCGCTTATGGCGAGGTCAAGGCAGCTTTGGACGCTATTTTGGCGAAGTGGTCTGCAGAGGCAGGCTGGCCAGAAGGTGTCACCCTAGCGCAGGCGAAGATTGGCTGGGTATCCGGCACTTCCCTGATGGGTGGCAATGACATCCTCATCCCAGCTGCAGAACAAGCTGGCATCCACGTGTGGGACCCAGAAGAGATTTCTTCTCAGCTGATGTCTTTGGCATCCGCTGATTCCCGCGCGCAGGCTGCCGAGGCTCCACTGGAGCTGGATCTGACCGGTGGTCTTGGTTCTTCCAAGATTTCCATCTCTGAGCTTGCAGCTCAGGTCCGCGAAGACGCAGAGAGTGCGTCCGCTTCTAACGAATCGAACGGCACTCTCCAAGCAGAAGCAGCAACCATCGCGGCCCTTCCAAACACCCGCCAGGTCGAGCTTCCTGCCGCATTGCCAGAAGGTGAAATCGGAGAAGTCACCACCGACCTGGATGACATGGTTGTCATCGCTGGTGTCGGCGAGGTTTCCTCCTGGGGCTCCGGCCGTACCCGCTTCGAGGCAGAATACGGCCTGCAGCGCGATGGCTCTGTTGACCTGACTGCTGCCGGTGTTCTGGAACTGGCTTGGATGACCGGTTTGGTGCAGTGGGCAAATGACCCACGTCCAGCCTGGTACGACGAGGACGGCAATGAGATCGATGAAGCGGATATCTACAACCGCTTCCGCGATGAAGTTGTTGCACGCTCTGGTATCCGTACCCTGACCGACAAGTACAACATGGTTGACCAGGGCTCCATTGACCTGACTTCCGTATTCTTGGACCGCGATATCGTCTTCACCGTGGCTTCTGAGCAGGAAGCACGCGATATTGAAGAAGCAGATCCATCCTTTACCAAGCTGCGTGAAGTTGACGGCGAGTGGGAAGTCACCCGCCTCAAGGGCGCAACCGCGCGTGTTCCACGCAAGGCAACTTTGACCCGCACCGTTGCAGGCCAGATGCCTGAGCACTTCGATGCAGCCAAGTGGGGCATCCCAGACCACATGCTGGATGCGCTTGACCGCATGGCGGTCTGGAACTTGGTTACCGCGGTGGATGCGTTCACCCAGGCAGGCTTCAGCCCAACAGAGTTGCTGCAGGTTATCCACCCAGCTCAGGTTGCTACCACCCAGGGCACCGGTATCGGCGGCATGGAATCTCTGCACAAGGTCTTCGTGACCCGTCTGCTCGGTGAAGACCGTCCTTCCGACATCCTGCAGGAAGCACTGCCTAACGTTATTGCAGCGCACACCATGCAATCTTTGGTTGGCGGCTACGGTTCGATGATTCACCCAATCGGTGCTTGTGCAACCGCTGCGGTGTCCATCGAAGAGGGCGTGGACAAGATTGCTTTGGGCAAGGCCGACTTGGTTGTTGCCGGCGGTATTGATGACGTTCAGGTTGAGTCTTTGACCGGCTTCGGCGATATGAACGCAACCGCTGAGACCAAGAAGATGACCGACCAGGGCATTGATGACCGCTTCATCTCCCGTGCGAATGACCGCCGTCGTGGCGGCTTCCTCGAGGCAGAAGGCGGCGGTACCGTCCTTCTGGTTCGCGGCTCCCTGGCTCGTGAGATGGGTCTGCCTGTCTACGCTGTGGTTGCTCACGCGGCATCCTACGGCGACGGTGCACACACCTCCATTCCTGCTCCAGGTCTGGGCGCTTTGGGTGCTGGCCGTGGACGTAAGAACTCCCGTCTGGCCAAGGGCCTGGCAGGTTTGGGTCTGACCCCGAACGATGTTTCGGTGTTGTCTAAGCACGACACTTCCACCAACGCTAATGACCCGAACGAGTCGGAGCTGCACTCCATCCTGTGGCCAGCTATTGGCCGCGACGTTGACCAGCCAATGTTCGTCATCTCGCAGAAGACCCTGACCGGTCACTCCAAGGCTGGTGCAGCACTGTTCCAGACCGGTGGTTTGATTGACGTCTTCCGCACTGGCCGCATCCCAGCGAACCAGTCTCTGGACTGTGTTGACCCGCTGATTGAGCCAAAGGCGAAGAACCTGGTCTGGCTGCGTTCCCCACTTGATGTGGAAGCAGCTAACCGTCCGGTGAAGGCCGCTGCGCTGACTTCCTTGGGCTTCGGCCACGTGGGTGCGCTGCTGGTTTACGCTCACCCAGGTGTCTTCGAGGCTGCTATTGCCCAGCAGGTTTCCCCGCAGGCTGCTGCCGAATGGCGCGAGAAGGCCAACACCCGCCTCGCTACCGGCGCTGCCCGCTTCGAAGCCGGCATGATTGGCAAGGAAGTTCTCTTCGAGGTCATCGACGGCCGCCGTCTACCTGACGCAGCCGGCACCGTTGAGATTGAGAACTACGGCCCAGTCGCCGCCGACAAGGCCGCAGAAATTGCGCTCTTGCTTGACGATGACATCCGTCTCACCGCCGAAGGCACCTTCCCTCCGGCCAAGTAGAACCGCGTAGGGCGCGCTAACCCGCGCTCACGCGAAGGCTCCCCACCGGCCGGGACTGACTGAACAGTCTGGCTGGTGGGGAGCCTTCGCCCTGTTAGGGGACAAAATCTATACCAACCATAGCTATTCATGCAGATCCAGCGTTTAACACAATGCGAACATAGCAAGGCAAGGCCAACCTACTATAACGATTTAATCACAGTCCCGTTTGACGGTTCCATTCTCGTACAGGGAATGATACAAATTGAAATTAGGTCGCCGGTAATCGTCGAGATGACCAATTTCAAGATTATCGGCATTGGGGGGCTAAATTGGCTACTTTAAAACAACGCTTTTCTGCCATCACGGCGGCACTTATTAGTGCATCTCTGATAGTAATTCCAACTGCAAATGCACAGAGCAGTCAAACTGTACAAGGGGAGGTCATCATCGCTGTCGACGAATTGGGGGAAATTGAATCAATTGAATCGCAGCCTAGCACTTCTCAGCTATCCGAGACGGAATGGGCGCCAGATTGCGTCCGAGCTGTTTCAGAAAAAGGATTCGTGCAAGTCTACAATAATTGTGAATGGGATCTCCGTGTCAAAGTCAAGATGGCGTTTTCACCAGATTCAGCTTGCAAACTAGTACTGGCAGGAACGAGAGCAAACATCGCTCCTCACACGGGCCGAATCGACGGGATTGAAAAATGCTAAAAGGTAATCCGCAAGAACTCACCCACAGTTTTAAACCAGCCCTATTATCAGCATTTCTAGCTCTTTCATCTCTGTTGGCCGCAGTGTCAGTTGCAATTGCACCCCAGGCCCACGCTGATATTGGCAAGAGGATGTTTGAGGACGGAAGGCAATGCCGAGAAGCTCTGGAAGAAATGCGCAAGGATCCTGGCATTGGGTACTGGGCGACGAAAGCAGATTGCCATTGGCACCCAGAACTCAACAACGGCGAAGGCATCTGGTGGATGCATCAATAAAATTTCTCGAGTTTCCATCCGAAAGGAATTGAATCAACTGATGCTAGAAGGTTACAGGGAACAGTTCGGCAACCGACTAGAAAAATTTGAAAATCAGGAGGTGCCCGAAGCACTTGCAGCTTTAAACAGAGCAGACCGAAAACTAGTGGCCAACGGAGAAGGCGGTTTTCCTAAGGACATTTTGAACACAATTTTAGAATCCAACGACGACCAACAACAAAAAATCCACAAAATTGTTGCAATAACTGGGACATGGATGATCGCTAGCTCCGAGGCTCGTTGGGCAATTGGGCCCATCGAGGAAAGTCCCTATGCGGAACGGGTCGGCATTGGAATTGAAAATCCCAATGCCAAGTCTTTTACGCCGCTTTTGGCACAAGCGGAAGAGCTCGTGCTAGATGCGTCAGAAAGAAGTGCAAACTTGGATCTTCTAGCAGCTTTTGCCGAGTTCGATAAGCGCCAGTCAGCTAAGCCATAAACTCCTCATCAGTCGGTCAGCTAACACTCAGTTCCAGCCAACGGGGAGCTTTGCTGGCTTTCCAGTTTTAGAGTGCGTTTTGAATTCTGGGCGTCGTTGCACCAGTTGATGTGCATTTAGATGATGCTACCGGTTTCTCTTAGTGCTTGTGTCATGACTTCGGCAGAGTTTCTATCCCAGGATTTTCCTGGGTTTTGTGGTTGTAAATATCGGCAACCGTCTCTGAGCTTTCAGCAGTGGATTGCGATAAGTCTGACGATTCGGGAAGGTTTCTCCGCAGTCTGCCGTTAGTGTTTTCATTGCTGCCGCGCTCCGAGACCGACCAGGGCATTGATGACCGCTTCATCTCCCGTGCGAATGACCGCCGTCGTGGCGGCTTCCTCGAGGCAGAAGGCGGCGGTACCGTCCTTCTGGTTCGCGGCTCCCTGGCTCGTGAGATGGGTCTGCCTGTCTACGCTGTGGTTGCTCACGCGGCATCCTACGGCGACGGTGCACACACCTCCATTCCTGCTCCAGGTCTGGGCGCTTTGGGTGCTGGCCGTGGACGTAAGAACTCCCGTCTGGCCAAGGGCCTGGCAGGTTTGGGTCTGACCCCGAACGATGTTTCGGTGTTGTCTAAGCACGACACTTCCACCAACGCTAATGACCCGAACGAGTCGGAGCTGCACTCCATCCTGTGGCCAGCTATTGGCCGCGACGTTGACCAGCCAATGTTCGTCATCTCGCAGAAGACCCTGACCGGTCACTCCAAGGCTGGTGCAGCACTGTTCCAGACCGGTGGTTTGATTGACGTCTTCCGCACTGGCCGCATCCCAGCGAACCAGTCTCTGGACTGTGTTGACCCGCTGATTGAGCCAAAGGCGAAGAACCTGGTCTGGCTGCGTTCCCCACTTGATGTGGAAGCAGCTAACCGTCCGGTGAAGGCCGCTGCGCTGACTTCCTTGGGCTTCGGCCACGTGGGTGCGCTGCTGGTTTACGCTCACCCAGGTGTCTTCGAGGCTGCTATTGCCCAGCAGGTTTCCCCGCAGGCTGCTGCCGAATGGCGCGAGAAGGCCAACACCCGCCTCGCTACCGGCGCTGCCCGCTTCGAAGCCGGCATGATTGGCAAGGAAGTTCTCTTCGAGGTCATCGACGGCCGCCGTCTACCTGACGCAGCCGGCACCGTTGAGATTGAGAACTACGGCCCAGTCGCCGCCGACAAGGCCGCAGAAATTGCGCTCTTGCTTGACGATGACATCCGTCTCACCGCCGAAGGCACCTTCCCTCCGGCCAAGTAGAACCGCGTAGGACGGGCTA
>JAUNRU010000058.1:9600-17775 GCA_030535535.1 Corynebacterium casei | reverse complement strand
GTAGGTTGCGAGTTCAAGTCTCGTCTTCAGCTCAAATTTTCCCCTATGGTCTGCTGTGCAGCTCGCATAGGGGAATTTGTCTTGAGTAGCCATTGAAAGTTTCTCTCTCTGTACATTGGGCTGCACGTTGGTTATTCCCACATCCTGAACTGGGCTGCGAGGTTTGCCATTATTTGTACGAGAATTGGGGAATCATGAGCGAAGGGCGAAACAAAGACGGCGGAATGTCGGAGCTATACGCGGAAAAACTGCAGGAGCTCGAAAAACGCGCTCGGGCGGTTCTCATTGAGCATCAGGCTGGAGACAGTGCACTTGTGCATTCAGAACTGAATGTTGCTGACCTCGGTGAAGTAGATTTTCCACGGAAGGCAGTTGAGTCAATTCGGGACTCGGACTTGCCTAGGAGTGAGCGGCATGAGCTAATGACGTACTTGCTGGGATGCTGGTACAAAGACAACATTGGTGGAACATGGACCTATGTTCCAATGCTTGTAGAGCAGCCTACGCTTTACTTGGGATTTGGTATCGGAATAGCAAACGCATCTGGCACCGTACTGGCTAATGTAGCGGAGACTGCGCGCGGGATTCTTGAACGAGCAGACATGGACTTTGAGGAAGCTCGTTTCAATGCAGACGTCAAAGTCGCGAAAACAGCACCGATGAAGCTCGGGGAGCATCCGAAAGATAAATTGCGCTGGAACACACTTGGTTTAGCGCTACAGAAATGCGGCTCCGCAGAGGAATTCAATACCTGCGGGACCGCATTCTTTGTGTCTTGAAAAGAGACACAAACGAGCCGATGAAAGGCGCGAGCAGGATGAAAATCAGCCAGAGTAAGGTACGGGCGCGGTTGTTTCGCTGGAAGTAAAGATCGATTACCGACCAGGCAGTGAGTACGACAAGAACAACAGCAAGTGTGCCAAATGCAATGTCAGCGGCGGTGGGGATCAGAGGATTCATTCCGTGCTCATTTCATTGCTGGTCCGGTCATTGGAACTTGAGGCTTGAGCTTGGATGACAACTTTCCACAGATAAAGGGCAAGGACAATGCCGAGTGAGATGAGGACGGCGCCGGAGACCCAGCCGGCCCAGACGGTGGGCCAGGGGAGAAAACCCGTGCCGGGGATGCTGTTGATGACAAATGGTTCCGCGATAAGACCAAGCGGAACGATCAGAAGCAGCCAGGGGAATCTGTGGGAAATGCCCCCGATAAGTCCGAAGGTGGGACCGGAAATGAAAGAGCCATACATCCACAAGGCGTTGCTGCTAAAGATCTGATCATCGAAGACGCCGATGAGCAAACCAAATGCGTAATGAATAGCCAGCATGGCGAAGATGATGACGGTACCGGCAAGAATGCTGCGCCACAGGCGGGGGCCGGCAACACGCCCAGCCCACACGCTCATCGACGCCCAAAGGATGCCGGAGCCGACAACAAGGCCCACGGTGTTGCGCAAGAACAGCAAGCTGTTGGCTTCACCGGAAAGCATTGCAGTCGTGGTGAAGTGCCCAAGTGCGTATCCAAAAGTCAGCACCGCCGCCACGATGGTGATCGTCTTATATCGTGCCATCACAATTTCCCCCGATAAGTCGTAGTTTTCGACTATACCGCCGCGATTCGGTCGAGGAGGTTGTCCACCATGAGTTTGCGGTTGGACGCAGACAGGGGGCGCTGCGAGATGTGGTCATAAACCCACAGGCCGTTGGCAATAAGCGAGATTTCCAGCATTTCCGGACTCAAGTCTGGGTCGGAAGCATTGGGAATCCACTTGCTATCCACCGGGACCCACTGCTGCGCGAAGTCAGGGTGAGACTTGGTGTGGATGCTCAAGATGAGCTCCACTAGCGGGTCATTTTTGCCGAGCGATAAAATCACTGCGCGCAGGCGCTGTTTGGCGTCTAGTTCATCGGCAGGCGCACCGGCGATGGAGATAAGCTCATCCTCCCAGCGCTGCGCCGACCACGCGTGGATGTCAATGAGCATCTCGTGGCGCGAAGGGAAGTGATAAATCAACCCTGACTTGGACATGCCGGTCGCCTCAGCGAGTGACTCATAGGTCAACGCAGGAACACCGTCGCGCTCAATGATGCCGAGGGCTGCTTGAAGCGCTACTTCCTTCTTGCTAGTGCGCGCCACCGTTTCCTCCTGACTTCGGGTTATCGCGGAAGCACCAGACCGTGACAATAGTGAGGATGAAAGCAAAGGCAGCCATGAATCCCACGGTGGTGCCGTATGCAGAAGCATACGCGGTCGAGGCTTCAGCATGACCAAGCCCACCATGCAGGGCTTCGGTACCCATGTGCTTAAGTTCCGCCGGAAGATTAGTCAGATACAACGCTGGGGTCAGCGAACCCACGAAGGCCACCGACAACAAGGTGCCGAACTCATAAGAGACTTCTTCTACGCCGGCAGCCATGCCTGAGCGGTGCATCGGAACCGAACCGATAATCGCGATGGAAGATACGGACATGATGGAACCCGCACCAGCACCAAGGAAGAGCAGGCCGGTAACCAGCAGTGGAACCGAATCCGTATGCGTGGACCACACCGCCAGCCCGGTGCCGATGGTGGCAAGCAAGAAGCCGCCAGAAATCAACGGCAAGAAACCTATGCGGTGCAGGTTGGCACCACCGAGCGCGGACATCGGCAAGGCAGCTACAGCAGCCGCTGCAACAACGAGGCCGGCGTGGAAAGGTGAGAAATCATCGGCAAGCTGAAGCTTTTGCGCCGTGATCATCTCCAACCCGGCCATGATGAACATCGCGCCCGAAGCGGCAATAACACCACCCGCAAACAGGCGATTGCGGAAGACATCAAAGGTCAACAGCGGCTCATCCAGCTTGTTCTGACGCTGGACAAAGAGGTATCCGCCGATGATAAACGCCACGAATGCCACGGCGATAAGAACCCACGAGCGGTTCGGATTAGCCAGTTCCTTGATGGTCAACGTCAGACCGGCGAGGGTGACCAGCGCGAAGATGGAAGACACCAAATCCCAGTGCTTGGTTGGGTTAGCCATATTCGGCGGTGCCAACAATGCGGTGGCAATCAACGCGATAACCACTATGGGAACGTTGATGAGGAAGACCGAGCCCCACCACCAGACTTCCAGCAGCGCGCCGCCCACGACAGGACCGGCCGCAGCGCCGACCACGGCAACGGAGCCCCAAATGCCGATGGCGGTGTTGCGCTCTTGCTCATTGGTAAAGGTCAAGCGGATAAGCGCCAGGGTCGCCGGCATCATCACTGCAGCACCCAGACCAAGCAGCGCGCGGGCAGCAATCAGAAACGCCGGGGACGGGGAGAATGCCGCGGCTAACGATGCCATGCCGAAGATAACCAGGCCGGTAGTAAACATCCGACGGTGGCCAATCTTGTCGCCCAACGTACCGGTGCCGAGCAACAGGCCAGCCAGGACCAACGGATAAGCATTGATGATCCACAGCTGCTGGGTATCGCCCGCGTGCAGCTCTTCTGTGAGAGTAGGAAGTGCGGTGAACAAAATGGAGTTGTCTAGGCCAATCATCAGTAGACCCAGAGAGATGGCAGCGAAGAAAGACCAGCGCTGCACTGGCGTGGAGTTGTTATCGAATTCCTTGCGCGCGTTCCTCAGACGCGCGTTGTGTCCTGTCGTCATAGCGGATTACTGTAACGCACGTTCGGTACAGTAACAAGTGTGGGCTAGGGGCTGTTTAGGAACGTCGCAACCGCCATATCCGGTGAGGATGTGAACCGTTGTGGCGAGATTTCTCATTTGGACGCACTATGGGGGCACACCCCCAATTTAGTGGAGTGGCAAATCTTTTAGATGAAAGAGGTTAGACATGGCACGTACTTATGCTGACCAGCTGGTTGACACTCTTGAAGCACAAGGTGTTAAACGCATTTATGGTCTAGTTGGTGACTCACTCAACCCTATTGTTGATGCTGTTCGACGCTCATCTATTGAATGGGTTCACGTTCACAATGAAGAAGCAGCTGCATTCGCTGCTGGCGCAGAATCGCTACTGACTGGTGAACTTGCTGTCTGTGCCGGTTCCTGCGGGCCGGGCAACACCCACTTGATTCAGGGCCTTTATGACTCCCACCGCAATGGTGCGAAGGTCCTGGCTCTGGCTAGCCACATCCCATCGCGCCAGATTGGTGGACAGTTCTTCCAGGAAACACACCCGGAGATTTTGTTCAAGGAAGCCTCCGGCTACTGCGAGATGGTCAACTCCGCAGCCCAGGGCGCTGTGATTACGCACAATGCTATCCAGTCCACCATGGCCGGCAACGGTGTTTCCGTTTTGGTCATCCCGGGTGACTTGGCGTCCGCGGAGGCAGAAAATGAGCAGTTCACTGAATCTGTCATCTCTGCTGGCAATCCCATCACCTTCCCGGATCCTGCTGAGGCTGCAGCGCTGACTCAGGCCATCAATGAGGCAGAGAAGGTCACCTTCTTTGTTGGTGCCGGTGCACGTTATGCCCGCAAGGAAGTCCTTGAGCTGGCTGAGAAGGTTAAAGCACCAGTGGGCCACGCGCTGGGCGGCAAGATGTACATCCAGTATGACAACCCCTTTGACGTGGGCATGTCTGGTTTGCTGGGCTATGGCGCGGCGCACGATGCCATGAATGAAGCAGACCTTCTGATTTTGTTGGGTACTGATTTCCCTTATGCCGACTTCCTGCCACAGGGTGGTGCGGGCGATACCAAGGTGGCGCAGGTGGATATCAACGGCGCGCATATCGGGCGTCGCACCAAGGTCTCTTTCCCAGTCACCGGTGACGTTGCTGCCACCATCGCGAATATCTTGCCGCACGTAAAGGAAAAGAAGAACCGTTCCTTCTTGGACAAGATGCTCAAGCAGCACCACAAGAAGCTGACTCAGGTGATTGATGCGTACACCTCAAATATTGAGAAGATGACGCCGCTGCACCCAGAGTTTGTTGCTGATGTTATTGATGAGGAAGCAGCGCAGGACGCCGTTTTTACGGTGGATACCGGCATGTGCAACGTGTGGGGTGCTCGCTACATCACCCCAAATGGCCAGCGTGAACAGCTGGGTTCCTTCCGCCACGGCACCATGGCCAATGCTTTGCCGCACGCCATTGGTGCGCAGTTCGCGGACCTTGACCGCCAGGTCATTTCCTTCAACGGCGACGGTGGTCTGGCCATGCTGCTGGGTGAGCTTCTCACCGTCAAGCGCCACAACCTGCCAGTGAAGTCCTTTGTTTTCAATAACTCTTCTTTGGGCATGGTGAAACTGGAAATGCTGGTGGAAGGCATGCCAGAGTTTGAAACCGATCATGATCCGTTGAACTTCGCGGACATTGCCACCGGCATTGGCATCAAGTCCATCCGTGTGGAAAAGCCGAAGGAAGTTCGCAAGGCCGTGCGTGAAGCACTTGCCTATGACGGCCCCGTGCTGGTGGAGTTTGTTACCGACCCGAATGCGCTGTCCATTCCACCAACACTGTCTATTGATCAGCTGCTCGGCTTTTCCAAGGCCGCAGCCCGCACCGTCTTCGACGGCGGCGTTGGCCACATGGTGGACATGGCTGCATCTAACCTGCGCAACATCCCGCGCTTCTAGGTGTTTAGCTGGCGCTAAATCACCGCACACGAGGCGGCGCTAGGACGTGGAAGTCCCTAATTCTGCGTGGAAATTTCCTTGGAGCTTTCCACGGAGGGGTCGCGCACGGGGATGAGAATGAGTGCGCCGACTAGCAGTACGACGGCGATCGCGATGACACCACCGCGGTCGCCGTCGCCGATCAGGGAGACGAAAATGCCGAACAAGGCAGGGGTGAGCCAGCTGACTGAGCGGCCGGTGGTGGCGTAGAGGCCGAACATTTGCCCTTCGTGGCCGGCGGGTGCAACGCGGGCGAGGAAGCCACGAGATGCGGATTGCGCGGGGCCGACGAAAAGGCACAGGATGAGCCCCAGGATCCAGAAGGCCACGGGGCCGTCGACAAAATACATGGCGCTGCCTGTTCCAGCCAGGATAAACAGTGAGGTCAAGATGATGACTTTGGGTCCCACGATGTCATCGATGAGACCGCCGATGAGTGCGCCGAGTGCTGCGGCAACGTTGGCGGCAACACCGAAGATGAGCACGTCGCCGGCGTTGAGCCCGTAGACGGAGACACCTAGAACAGCGCCGAAGGCGAAGACCCCGGCCAGGCCATCGCGGAAGATGGCTGAGGCGAACAAGAAATAGCAGGCGTTGCGGTCAGCGTGCCATAGCTCTTTGATGTCACGAAACAGCTTGGCGTAGGAGTCTTTGATGCTTCCCGGCTTTTCACCAGATGGGGGAATCTCCGGCACGCGGAAGAACCCCGGCAGCGCAGAAAGCCCGAACCAGACGGCTGCGAGCACCGCCACCATGCGGATGTTCAGACCGCCCTCAGTACTAATGCTCAGCAGGCCGCCATCGCCGGCGACGAATCCGAAGTAACAAATCAACAGCAGGAAGATTCCGCCAAAGTAGCCAAAAGACCAACCCAGGCCGGAAATCTTGCCCACGTTGTCTTTGGTGGAAATCTGGGAAATCTGCGCGAAGTAGTTGACCTCAGCGAATTCAATCGTGATGGTGCCAATGGCTAAGACAACCAGGCCGATCCAGAAATACATCGGCGCATCATTACGGATGAAAAACAGCGCCGCCATCAGTAAGAACGTGATGAAAGACCACAACGCCAAAGAACGCCGGCGGGTACCGCGGGTATCGGAACGCTGGCCCATAATCGGCGTGACCGCGAAGATAACCAAGCCTGCCACGGTCATGGCAACTGAAAGCCACTGCGCCGGGGTACGTGAGGTATCAATCTGCGCGCCGACGGAATCGGTGAGATAAACCGCGAAGATAAACGTCACCAGCACCGCGTTGAAGGCTGCGGAACCCCAATCCCACATGGCCCAGGAAAAGACCGTCTTTTTATCCGTGCGCTTGGCAAAGTCAGGCACATTCTCCAATGCTGGGCTAGTCATAGTCACTCATCCTAAGACCAAGTCTGCGTTGCTGCAGCGCATTGGAGTGTGCGGCAGAAAGTTTAGGATAGGACTTGAACTTAACGCTGCGTCAACTAGGAAGATAAATCTTGTGACCGAACAAGACCAGAGCGAATACACCATTGGTGAGGCCGCGGAGATACTGCAGGTATCCACGCGGACTTTGCGCCATTGGGATGAGATTGCGCTGTTAACACCTAGTTGGCGAAGCTTCGGGGATCATCGTTTGTACTCCGAAGAAGATGTGGAGCGCGGCATGAACATCCTCATCTACCGCGGTGCGGGCGTTGCGTTGAAAGATATCGCAGAGCTTATTGATGCCTCCGCGGCCTCCCGCGCCGCAATCTTGCGTGACCAGCGCACACTACTTCTGGCCAAGGTTAGTCACATGAAAGAACTCATCACGGCAGTTGACACCCTGTTGGCTGCAGAACAAGACGAAAGGATGAATGAGATGAATACCGAAGACAAGATTGCTTTGTTTGGTGAGAATTGGCCTAAATATGAAGAAGAGGCCAAGCAACGGTGGGGCGAAACGGAAGACTATGCCATCAACCAGAAGAAGATTGAGCAGATGAGCAAAGAAGAGATTCTTGCGGCAAAGCAGGCCGGGGAGGATTTCAAGCAGTTACTTGCCGATGCCGCCTTGCGCCACGTCGCGCCGGGCTCAGATGAGGCAAAGGAGCTCGCCGACAAGCATCTGGCGACAATCAGCCCATATATGCCGATGAGCCGTTCCAAGCAGGTCATTTTGGCCCGCATGTATGTCGCCGATGAGCGTTTCGCAGAAGCCTATGGCGATAACCGCCAGTACCTCCAAGACATTGTGGAGGCACAAGCGCAGGTGGAGGGAATCAATTTAGACAACGTGAACTGGGAGTAAAACTAAACCCTTTAACCCGGGTAAACCGGGATAAAAGTCTCACAGGTTTCTTTCAGAAGGTGTTCAGTTCCTTTGATAGCGTGTGTGCCACACTTTCTTGTTAGTTAAGGAAACGGCGAAATCTTTCTAAGGAAGAAACATGGAAGAAAACAGTAATGACCAAGTAACTGTCTTGGTTGTCGATGATGAACCGAATATCGTCGAGTTATTGACAGTATCCCTCAAATTCCAGGGCTTTAATGTCCGCAGTGCCAACTCCGGCACGGAAGCATTGCGCATCGCGCGTGAGATCAACCC
>JAUNRU010000058.1:0-9500 GCA_030535535.1 Corynebacterium casei | reverse complement strand
GGGGAGATCATTGATCTTTCACCAACCGAGTTCAACCTGCTGCGCTTTTTGATGCAGAACAAGGAAGTTGTGCTGTCCAAGGCCAAGATTCTGGACAACGTGTGGCACTACGATTTCGGTGGCGACGGCAACGTTGTGGAGTCGTACATCTCCTACCTGCGCCGCAAGATTGATACCGGTGACGCACCACTGATCCACACCGTGCGTGGTGTTGGTTATGTTCTGCGTACCCCGCGTTCTTAGAATTATCATCTTAAGAATCGGCAACTAAGCTATCTCCTGATGTAGCGATTTCAGGTAGATACAGGTAGAAATAGGCAGAAACAGGCACTGCGTGAGTAATTCAGCAACAGCAGACAATGGCGGGTCCGTAAACGGAACCGCGCAGGCTAAAGACGGACGTTCTTTTAAAGAACGCGTGCAAGGGTATTTCTACCCAGGCATGTCTGGCTCGCCGCAGGCAATGCCGTTGCGCACCTGGTTGGTTGTGTTGCTGGTTGTAGTGTCCGGCCTGGGGCTTATCAGCGCTTCCGTGGCAGTCTCCGCGGTCATGCGCGATGTGTTGTATAACCGCGTTGATGATGAGCTCATGGAAGCAGAAGATGGCTGGGCGCGTACCGCCAACATCTTCGGCGTGGATATGACTGGCCGTCCGCCGACAGAATATTCGCTGATCAAGATTTATGCGGATGGCACAGTTCGCTACCTCAACCCATATGAGTCCATGCCGCAGGTGGATGAACTGGTTATTGGTGCAGCGCCGGAAACGGTGGATTCCACGAAGGAATCCAACTCCACTTCGGAGTGGCGTGCCATGGCTACTGAACGCGACGGTGTTATCACCGTGGTGGCAAAGAACCTGGATTCGGAGCAAGTCTTGCTGCGCGGTCTCGCCGTCGTGCAGTTAATGATTGCTGTGGTGGTGCTGATGCTAATCGCCATTTCTGGTTTCTGGTTCATCAGACGTGCCTTACGCCCGCTGCGCGTGGTGGAAAAGACGGCCTCTGAAATTGCGGCCGGTGACCTGGATAAACGAGTCCCGCAGTGGCCGCTGCATACTGAGGTTGGTCAGTTGTCTAGCGCGCTGAATATCATGTTGGCCAAGCTGCAGGCATCCATTGAGCATGCCCAGGGCAAAGAGGAGCAGATGCGCCGCTTTGTTGGTGATGCTTCGCATGAGCTGCGCACACCGTTGACTTCATTGCGTGGTTACACAGAGCTGTACCGCTCGGGCATTACTGATGACGTCGACTTGGTGCTGTCAAAGATTGATGCTGAATCTTCGCGCATGTCTTATTTGGTGGAAGACCTTTTGGCGTTGACGCGCGCTGAGGGCTCCCGCCTGGATATTCGCACCGTGGATGTTCTTGAACTGTCTCTTTCCGTAGCATCATCTGCACGCGCGGCCTTTACGGATCGCTCCATCAACGTTGCTAATAACACCTCCGGCGTGCCGGTGGTCTACGGCGATCCGAGTCGCCTCCATCAAATCATTTTGAACCTGATTACCAACGGCCTGCGACACGGCGGTGAGGACGCCAAGGTCACCATCGCGCTGGAAAAAGACAACGGTGACGTGCTGGTCAAGGTGATTGACACCGGCCGCGGCATGGACCCGGAAGTCAGCTCGCATATCTTTGAGCGTTTCTACCGCGAGGACACCTCGCGTACCCGTGACACCGGCGGTTCCGGCTTGGGCTTGGCCATTGTGAAGTCACTGGTGGAACAGCACGGTGGTTCCATCGACGTTGAATCCGAGCTAGGACTCGGTTCCACCTTCACGGTGCGCCTGCCTGCCGCGGAAGAACCGGAATCGATGGAAGCTTCTGAAGACCTGGATGAAGTCGAAGCGCCACAAGCCAACGCCACACCGGTGAAAGCTGCCCCCAAGAACCGCGCTTTCCGCAACGGCAAGAAGGACAATGGCAAAAAGGGCAACGGTAATGCGGACGAAGACGATCACTAGCCAGTCCTAGACCAAATACAAAAGGAGCAGCCAGCCACGAAGAAAACCGTTGCTGGCTGCTTTAGTTGTGCGGGCTATTTGTTGCGGTAGCCGTTCTCATCGGTGTTGAGATGCTGGCGGATACGCACCGCTGCCTCATCCATTGCCTTCGGGTCAGTGGCATCCATAGCCATGGCCTTAGCAAAGTCGTACTCAGACATCTTCTCAGTGGGGAAGAGGTGAATGTGTGCGTGTGGGACATCGAAACCAGCGATGATAAAACCGGTTCGCGGGGTGTCATAAGCAGTCTTGATGGCTTCACCAATCTCCTGCGACAGAGTGGACAAGTGCAGCCAGGTCTCAGAATCCAGGTCAGTCCACTTGTCCACCTGCTCAATTGGAACCAGCAACACGTGGCCATAACGCAGCGGCTCGATGGTCAAAAACGCAGCGCAGACATCATCACGATAAACGAAACGGCCCGGAAGCTCGCCGTTGATAATCCTGGTAAATACAGAAGGCTCAATCTCAGTCATGGTCTCAATGCTATAGATCTTTGATTCTATCGGTGTAAAGGGAGTTGATGATCGATACGCGGAAGTTCACTGTAGTTGGCAAAACGAGCAAACTGTGGGACAGTCCTCTAGCCTCGCAGGTTAGGAAGGCAAAAGCTTTCCAAACCTAAGAGAAAGGATCAAGTCATGAGCGACTTTGATTTGGATTTACGTGTTACACCGATAGGCGCAGGCGCTGAACCGGCGTCCGTCACACCAACACGAACCCTGCGAACCAGGGTGACTTGCAAAGCGACGTGTCCTCCCACATGTAAAGCTTCTTGTGGCTGCACCTGGGGGCTTGACTGTGCTTCACAGAGCCCTCTAACTTATCGCTCTTAGCAAGAATACTGCGTTTGGCGACTTGGATCGGGACTCATTGTGCGCCTTTTTAACGTTTGAGACATTGAAACACAATTCCTCGACAGAAGATCTGATAGCCAGAGCTGGTGATATACCGTCTCGTCATCCAGCACGAATGAAGTTGCGTAAAATCAGGAAGCAATTGGGCGCTTTGATTGAGCCTGGCGGATATGATGAAGATGTAGTGTCTGATGCGTTGCTAAAGAATTATGTTGAATGTTCAGCGACGTATATGGAAACGATAAAACATCTCTGGGCACACTCAAGGAATCTGCAATGAATGGCTCCAGTGTGATGACTCCGAGTGCAGTAATGGAGTCAGTGACGCACATGCATTTGAACCGTTGCATTGGCCCATCCTACGAAGAAGAGGCAGAAGGCCAAGTTTTGCTTTCACTCATTTTGAGCTCCAATTGGCGGCGTAGTAGTGCATTGATGTCATCACATGCCGAGAAACGGTGAAAGATTAGATGAATATGTGGACATCGTGGCGACGAACCATTGCATTAATTTATGGCACTGCTCCCCGACTAGTTTGGGCAATCGGAGTGTTCTCGGTTCTTTCAGGTCTGCTATCTGGAGTCAATGTAGCCGTTTTAGGTGTCGTTGTTAATGACACGGTCGATATCATTCAAGGTTCGAGTTTTTCCGGGCTTTTTGTATCTTTCGCTGTTCTGGTGTCGGCTTATCTGTTCGGGAAACTCCTTGAACTTGCGTCTGATTACTGTGAATCGCTCTTAACAGATCTCACAACAAATGCTTTTACTGTGCGTATAGCAGAGAAGGGTGCAACTCTTGAACTTGAAGATTTTGAAAACCCTAAGGTTTATGACCAACTCCAAGTAGCTAATAGAGAAGCTGGCTACCGACCAATGCAGGTCTTGACAGGGTCCTTTAGCCTCATTCAGAGTTTGGTATCACTTCTGTCAGTTGTGGCGATCATTGCTCAATGGAGTATCTTGGTGGCTCTGTTAATCGTTCTTTCGCCATTAGCAGGCGTATTGATTTCCAATGTTCTTAATATCAGGCTTTGGTCAATCGAAGTGGATCGTACAAATAGGCGGAGGATGGGGCAGTATCTCGTGGCCCTGATGACAACCGACCGAAGCTTTAAAGAAATAAAATCCTTAGGTTTGGCGCAGCTCTTCTTAACTAGATATAGGGGTTTGCTTAAGGGATTCTATGCTGAAGATTCAAAGGTACATAAGGCAATTTTCGGCTTCGGTTCCCTGGCAAGTTTTATCGAGGTAGTGATTTACGGTGTTGCGGTGTATTTCGCACTTCAAGACAGTATTGAGGTAGGTGATGTAGGCAGATTAGCAGCATACTTAGCTGCAGTGGGGTCTGTTGCGGCAGCTTCGGGAGCGTTGCTGGGCGGGATAGGCCTACTGCATCAGAATAGCCTGTATGTTCAGACCGCATTTTCTTTCTTAGACCAGCCCGCAATTGAATTGCCTTCCGGTAGCGAAAATGTTCAGAATCCGTTACGAGAGGGAGTCAGTCTGGATAATGTTTGTTATACCTATCCAGGCCGATCGAAGCCAGCAGTCACAGGTATCGATCTTAAAATCCTTGCTGGCCAAACGGTGGCAATCGTAGGCAAGAACGGAGCGGGCAAATCTACACTGGTGAAGTTGTTGGCGCGTCTGTATGCGCCAACTTCCGGAGAGATATTCTTCGACAGCGTTGCCGTCTCACAGCTAGATAGAGATTCACTGCGTTCCTCAATTTCAGTCCTCTACCAGGATTTTAATAAGTATGAACTTCCAGTGCGTGACGTTGTTGGTTTCGGCGATCTCGCACACCGCCAAGATGACGAGCGTATCTGGGAGGTGCTGGATAAGGTCGGGTTGAAAGATGTTGTCGAAAACTACCCAGGAAAGCTGGACCAGCAGTTGGGGCGCTTCTTTGATTCCGGAATCCAACCATCGGGAGGACAGTGGCAAAGATTCGGAATCGCACGAACTTTGTTCGCCCGCCCGGCGATACGAATCCTGGATGAACCCACAGCATCACTTGATCCGCGAGCTGAGGAGTTCTTTGTAGACATCGTCAATGAGAAGTCCCCAACTACGCAAATCGTGGTCAGCCATAAGCTGTCAACAATTAGAGAGGCTGACCTGATCTGCGTCATGGATGAAGGCAAGATTTCAGAGCGTGGCACTCACGCTGAGCTAATGCAGATGAATGGGCTTTATGCCGAAATGTTTACTGCACAAGCTAAGGGATTTTCTATCGACTAAGCCACGCACGAGATTCTTGAATATAGGACTATTCGTGCATTATTCGTTCGCACTATCCGCGAACTCGATGGATTCGAGTTCTTCCCAGTGCTCCTGCGTCATCATTGACAACGGAGTGATCAGGACAGAAGACGGGCCTTTTCGCGCCGCGTTGGCGGCTTTGACGGTATCGGAAGGGGAATAGACTGCGCTTTCCTAATCGGTGGAGGATGACCACAGGCCGACTGAGACGGTAAACTTGTCTAGTTCTTTGAAGCTGTAGCGCTTACGAAGAATATCGACAAGCTTTGCTGTGTCTTTGAGCTTGCTGTCTTCCTGCAACCCTGTGTAAGCCCAGAGTGTGACATGGTCAGCGGCCTCAAGCAGGTCACCATAGCGATGTCCGGAATCAGCACGGGCAGAGCCTGGCTCGGCCCAGTTCACGCGGGCGTCCATCTCAACCTCCGTGTTGGCTGCAGAGCGGCAGCGGGAGATTAAGTCAGTGACAATATCGGACTGCCATTGCTGCACAGTCTCATCGGAGGTATCGATGGCATCCTCGTCCGTGGGCGGAAAGCCGTTTTCACCAGTCATATCGGAGGAGAGTTCTTCATCAACATCGGAGAAGAATGCATCACCCATCAATTCCGTCAGCGCGATTCGATCGGGGGAGTAGCGTTCTGACGCTGCGCGACAAAGCTCCACAATCTGCCCGCCAACATCCCCTCCGTGCAGTGCGGTAGCTGACGGGAAACTATCGGAGCTCCGGCCATCGGCGATCTGCCCGGCAATATCATCCGGTGTTAATTGTGCGATCTCCAGCTTCTTCTCGATGTCTCTTTGGCTGGTGGCGGTCTTGGTGAGCATCGGAAAGCATTGGCCATGAGAGCTGTCTGTTCATAGTGATGGGAAATATGCCGAGCGTTGGGGTACCCAGGGCGGCGAAAAGTTAAGATAGTTCGCATGCGCATACTTGTAATTGGTTCCGGCGGCCGTGAGCACGCCATCCTTAAAGGCCTTGCGGCTGACCCCGCTACCACTGACCTGCACGTTGCACCGGGCTCACCAGCTTTTGCTTCCTTAGCTACTGTGCACGCTGACTACAAGGAAGTAGCGGACCCAGCCCGCATGCTGGAGTTGGCACGCGACATCAAGCCGGACCTGGTTGTTGTTGGACCTGAGGTTCCTCTCGTCGCCGGCGTCGCTGATGCTCTGCGCGCTGAAGGCATTGCAGTCTTCGGTCCAAACGCTGACGCAGCTCAGATTGAGGGCTCCAAGGCCTTTGCTAAAGAAGTGATGGAAGCAGCAGGCGTGGCTACCGCCCGCGCACAAACCGTGCCAGCCGGCGCGAGCGATGACGATATTGAACACTCACTCGATTACTTCGGCCCCATGTATGTGGTCAAAGATGACGGTCTTGCCGGCGGCAAGGGCGTTGTTGTTACCCCAGACCGTGCTGAAGCTCGCCAGCACATTCACCTCGTGCACGCTGCTGGGAACCCGGTACTGCTGGAGTCTTTCCTGGACGGTCCTGAGGTTTCATTGTTCTGCCTGGTTGATGGCGAAACCGTCGTTCCGCTGCTGCCAGCGCAGGACCACAAGCGTGCCTATGACAATGATGAAGGCCCCAACACCGGCGGTATGGGCGCGTACACCCCGCTGCCATGGCTGCCAGCCGAAGGCGTTGAGCGCATCGTGCGTGAAGTGTGCGAGCCAGTAGCTAAGGAAATGGTCAAGCGCGGAACTCCATACTCCGGCCTGTTGTACGCGGGTCTGGCGTGGGGCGTAGCTGGTCCGTCCGTGGTTGAATTCAACTGCCGTTTTGGTGACCCAGAAACACAACCAGTGTTGTCATTGCTCAAGACCCCATTGGCTGGTGTTCTCAACGCGGTTGCAACCGGAACCTTGGATGAGCTTCCACCGCTGGAATGGGAAGACGGCTATGCGGTCACTGTTGTGTTGGCCGCAGCGAACTACCCAGCAGACCCACGCAAGGGCGATGCCATCACTTCACCTGACCTCGCGGATGCAGACAAAATCCTGCACGCTGGTACCTCGGTGAAAGATGCGGAAGTCATTTCTAACGGCGGACGTGTTCTTAACGTCATTGGTAAGGGCAAGTCCCTATCTGAAGCGCGTGCTGCTGCATATGACGTGCTCAACAACATTGAGCTGGCAGATAGCTTCTACCGCAACGACATCGGCCAGGCTGCAGAAGAAGGCCGCATCAGCATCGATTCTTAAGTCCGCATCGTGGCTTCTAGAGAGACGATCAACCCCCGCAATCTCCTTGTGAATGAGGCGTAGGTGCAGCAACGGTGTTGCTGTGGAAAAGTGCTGCAGGAAAGTAAAGGCGCAAGTAGAGTAGTTGCGCCTTTATCCATGTGGAATAATGAAGCGCGTGGCTGATAAGAAGAAGATTTCCAACGTTTTGTCCTCGCGTTACGCCTCCGCAGAGCTATCCAACCTGTGGAGCCCGGAACACAAAATCATTATGGAGCGCCAGCTCTGGATCGCGGTCATGCGCGCCCAAAAAGACCTTGGCGTAGACATCCCGGCTGATGCAATTGACGCATATGAAGCAGTCATTGACCAAGTGGATCTGGGTTCCATCGCAGACCGTGAGCGAGTGACTCGCCACGATGTGAAGGCTCGTATCGAAGAGTTCAACGCTCTGGCGGGCCACGAGCACATTCACAAGGGTATGACTTCACGTGATCTAACCGAGAACGTGGAGCAGCTGCAGATTTACCGCTCTTTGGAGCTGGTACGCGATAAAGCTATTGCCGTTGCCGCGCGCATTGGTGAGCATGCAGCCAAGTACCAAACCCTGGTCATGGCCGGCCGCTCCCACAACGTGGCAGCACAGGCCACCACCTTGGGCAAGCGTTTCGCTTCCGCTGGTGATGAACTATTGCTAGCTATTGAGCGCGTTGAAAACCTGTTGGGCCGCTACCCACTGCGTGGCATCAAGGGCCCAATGGGCACCTCCCAGGACATGTTGGACTTGATGGGCGGGGATAAAAACAAGCTCGCCGCACTCGAGACCGCCATCGCGGACCACTTGGGCTTTGCTCGCGTATTCAACTCTGTTGGCCAGATTTACCCACGCACTCTCGACTTTGATGCGGTCTCCGCGCTGGTTGAGCTCGGTGCCGCGCCATCCTCATTGGCCACCACCATCCGTTTGATGGCGGGCAATGAGACCGTGACCGAAGGCTTCAAGGAAGGCCAGGTTGGTTCTTCTGCAATGCCACACAAGATGAACGCGCGCTCCTGTGAGCGCGTTGGCGGCCTGCAGGTTATCCTGCGCGGCTACCTCACCATGGTCGCGGACCTAGCTGGTCAGCAGTGGAATGAAGGCGACGTATTCTGCTCCGTGGTTCGCCGCGTGGCACTGCCAGATGCATTCTTCGCCATCGATGGCCAATTCGAAACCTTCCTCACCGTGCTAGATGAGTTCGGTGCATTCCCAGCGATGATTGACCGTGAGCTCGAGCGCTACCTGCCATTCTTGGCAACCACCCGCATCCTCATGGCTGCCGTGCGCGCCGGCGTGGGACGTGAAACCGCACACGAAGTCATCAAGGAAAACGCTGTCGCAGTTGCTCTAAACATGCGCGAAAACGGTGGCGACCAGGACCTGCTGGAACGCCTCGCAGCAGATGAGCGCCTGCCAATGAGCAAGGAACAGCTCGAAGAAGCACTAGCTGACAAGCACGCGTTTATCGGCGCTGCCGAGTCCCAGGTTGACGCAGTCCTCGGCCGCATCAAGGAACTGGCAGACCAGCACCCAAAGGCTGCTGCCTACACCCCAGGGGAAATTCTTTAAAGAATTTCCGGGCCAAGAGATCGTATGAATTTCACGGTCAAGGGATTCTAAGTAATTCCCGTTCACGGGATTTTGGTGAGGAAGTCTTGAGTCTACTCACCGCCACGAGTGGGAGACGCTGTGGGCGCATGCACTAACATTTAGGGCATGCGCCCACAGCTTTCTGAATATCAGCACCTGTCCTCCGGCAAAGTACGCGATATCTACGAAGTAGATGACTCGACTCTGCTCATGGTGGTCACAGACCGTATCTCCGCTTATGACTTCGCGTTGGAGCCAGCCATCCCCGATAAGGGACGCGTGCTGACGGCAACCACCATGTTTTTCTTTGATGCCATTGATTTCCCGAACCATTTAGCGGGTCCCATTGATGATGAGCGCATCCCAGAGGAGGTTCTGGGCCGCGCCATCGTGGTCAAGAAGCTGGACATGTTGCCATTTGAGTGCGTGGCGCGCGGTTACCTCACCGGCTCCGGTTTGAAGGAATACAACGCCAACCGCACCGTCTGCGACATCGAACTGCCAGAAGGTTTGGTTGAGGCATCACGTTTGCCGGAGCCTATTTTCACCCCAGCCACCAAGGC
>JAUNRU010000111.1:0-3411 GCA_030535535.1 Corynebacterium casei | reverse complement strand
CCTTCGGCGATATTTTGCAGCCTTATCTGACCGCTCAGTTGGGCGCGAAGATTCCATTCTTGCACGGTGGTGTGCCAAAGAATCGTCGCGATGACATGGTCACAGAGTTTCAGGCTGCCGATGGCCCACCGGCAATGATCCTGTCGCTGAAAGCCGGCGGTACTGGTTTGAACCTGACGGCTGCAAACGTGGTGGTCCACATGGACCGCTGGTGGAACCCGGCGGTGGAAAACCAGGCGACGGACCGCGCGTTCCGTATCGGTCAGAGTAAAAACGTGCAGGTGTACAAGATGATTACTGCCGGTACGCTGGAAGAATCCATTCAGGATATTCTGGACGGCAAGACACAGCTTGCTGGTGCCGTGGTTGGGGAAGGCGAAGGCTGGATCACGGAGCTGAATCCGGAGCAGCTGGCGCAATTGATGAGTTATCGAGAGAGGGAGAATTAAGCAATGTCACCTCGAGATACTCCTGATAACAATCAGAAGGACCGCGCAAAAGGTGTGCCGGGCCGTGGTGATGAAGACAATGTCACCTATGTGAACTTTGGCAAGCGCCGCAAGGTGGAATCCGCCGAAGAGACCCTGCCTGAGAAAACCCAGACTGAGAAAGCCCAGCTCGAAAAGAAGCAGCCGGAAAGGGCGCTGACTCGGGAGTCGATTGAAGAAGCCGCAGTTGAGTTTCATAATCGGCAGCAGCCGCGCTGGTCGAAGCGGATTACGTCCGATAAACCACGCGATAACATCTTCAATCCGGCTGCTGAGCGAATCATGAAGTTCGTGACCACTACGACGGATTCAGGCCGATTGGCACGCGGACGCCAGTATGCACGCAGCGGCCATGTGGTGGATCTGGATTTGCGTGTGAGTGCAGTCCACGGCGAGGTTGCCGGCTCGCAGAATCAACCATTTTCTGTGTTGATTCAGTTGCCGTATCGGGACATAGGAGACATCGAAAAGCTCACAGGCATGTTGGCGCGAAGTGCCAACTCTATTCGCGCCGCCATGCGCGGTGACCTGCACTCGGAGGTCCTTGACCTGCTGCTCGCGCCGACGGCCGATGATGTGCGAATGGATTGTGATTGTCCGGACCACGGCCATGTGTGCAAGCACATCGTGGCTGTTGCTGACCGTTTAGCGGTGCGAATTGATGCCGACCCGCTGCAGCTGTTTGCCCTGCGTGGGATAAACATCCACGCCCTGGAAACCATGGTGATGGACGCCGCACAAAAAGTGGCGGATGAATCAGTGGCCGAGGCTAGCGATGAAGACAACGCGGACATGCCCGACAGCGTCACCTCGAATGCCACTAGCGGATCAGGTGCAGCTCAGGGGGCCGCGGCGAATAGCCCGAGTAAGGCTCGTTCGGTCAACAATGACTTATTCTGGAATGGCCGCGACTTGCCGGATATGCCGGAGCCAAAGGTTGCCCCGGCGCTGGATGACTCGGACCCGGACCTGCTGCGCAAAGCAATGCGCGCAGTGTCGCACACCAATGTGGATTTGTTGCGTGCGGTGAGTGATATTGAAGATCTCTACCACTTTATGACGGATAAAAACTCTTAAAATTGCTGCTCACGGCGGATGTCCGAGAGGCATGCTAGAACGGTGACATGAACAAAACGACGTTTATTCATACCTCAGATTTTCAGCTGGGGATGCAGCGCTGGTTTCTCTCCGGCGAGGCCCAAGCCCGCTTTGATGATGCCCGGCTGGAATCAATTAAGCGGCTAGGGGAGTTGGCCGAGCGCACCGGCGCTGAATTTATCGTCGTTGCGGGTGACGTATTTGAGCGCAATTCTTTGAGCAGCCAAGTCACTGGCCGCGCCCGGGAGGCACTAGAAAAGCTTCCCGTGCCGGTGTTCTTGCTGCCTGGTAACCACGATCCGCTCATTGCGGACTCGGTGTTTTTCACCGCGGTCAATAAAAAGACCGCACCGGATGTACACGTTATTGCTGATTATGAGCCCTATGTCTTGCGCGAGGGCGTAGAAATTGTGGGCGCGCCCTATAAGGCACGCACCGCAACCCACGACTTGGTGGCTGAGATGCTGGGACCACTGGAACCGACTTCCGGAATCCGCGTCGCAATTGGCCACGGCCAGATTCATGGCTGGGGTGATGCAGACAAGCTGGACTCCATTGATTTGGGCAATGTCGAGTCTAAGGTTCGGGACGGCGTCATTGATTACCTGGCGCTGGGGGACACCCACTCAACCATGGAGCTGGGCAGCACTGGCGCCGTGTGGTTTTCCGGTTCGCCTGAGACCACAGATTTCAGGCATCTTCCCGCGGGCGGCGGGGAGTCTGATTCCGGAAACGCTTTGGTAATCACCATTGAAAAGGACTCAGCCGCGCAAGCCCAGGTCACCGTGGAGAAAGAAGCCATTGGGCAGTGGATCTTCGAATCCATAGACATGGATGTCAACAGCGAAGATGACGTCGAGCGCTTCATCCAGCAGCTCAATGATTATCCGGATAAACACCGCACGGTGATCAAGTATGGCCTGCGTGGAACTATTAACCTCGCTGCGCAAACCCGGCTTGATGCCGCGATTGAACAATTGGAGCCAGTTTTCGCATCACTGAAACCTCGTCAGCGGGTCATGGACTTACACCTGGCACCGGAAGAAGATGAGCTTGCCAACTTGTCTTTGACTGGCTTTGCCGCCAGCGCCTTGGATGAGCTGATGGCGGATATCCACAATGATCCTGACTCTATTTCTCGTGATGCTGCGAACTTGTTGTTTCGTCTGACTCGAAAGGATGCTTCTTAAGATGAAAATCCATTCCATCGAGCTCACCGACTTCCGCGGTGTTAAGCATCTCAAAGTCAATGACATTCCGGATACTGGTGTCACCATCATCCATGGGCGCAATGAGGCCGGTAAGACAACCATTCTTAAAGGTATCGATGCGCTGTTCAACTATAAGTTCAGCAGTAAAGCGACAGCTGTTAAAGCGCTGCAGACGGTAAACGCCGATGTCAGCCCACAGGCCGCCATGGAATTTAGCGTCGGACCGTACCGTCTCAAGCTTTCTAAGCAGTGGATCAAGCAGGCTTCCGCGCTGTTGGAAGTACTCGAACCGAGCCACAATACGTACAAAGGTGAAGAGGCAGAGACCCAGCTCAATGAGATTTTGAGCAGGCATCTCGACCGCAACCTCTTTGATGCCATGTTCTTGAACCAAGATGACCTGCATGAGGGCATCAAAGCAGCGGGCATTTCTAGCGTTGCTGGTGTTCTAAGCAATCAGACTGGGGAAGAAGCAGTTCTTGGCGAGGATGCTGAGGCTGCCACGGAACTGATGAAGCAGGTTGATGCGACTTATGAGCGCTATTACTCGCTAAAGACCGGTATTGAGGCCAAGGAACTCAAGGCAGCACGTGCAGAGCACAGTGCAGCTTCCG
>JAUNRU010000110.1:0-3434 GCA_030535535.1 Corynebacterium casei | reverse complement strand
ATCCCTTGTTGGAAGTCTTCCCGTACTTGGCGTTTACGCTGCTAGCGTGCATCGCTATCGCAATCTTCCGCGTGTACCGGGCAAAGCAGACGGTGACGAGCATCAACTCCAAGGAACAGGTCAGCCGCCGCGCGATGGCGGAATCTGACCGCCGCAACCGCGAGACCACCTCACGTGCACGTCAAACTACTGAACGCCTCTCTGTGGCCGATCTGGTTGAACGTAACAAGAAGTCTTCCCGCGCACCACGTCCTGAACCTCGTCGGGGATCCACCTCTGAGACCCCGGGTGCAGGCCCTACTGGCGCTGGCGCGGCCGGTGCTGCTGGTGGCGCTGCGGCAGCGCGGCCATCATCGCGTTCATCGTCTGCTCGTCGCGGCACCGCTGGTGATGTCCGCCGCGTGCCTCGTACGGATGAATCGCGTCGTGGAGGTTCACGCACTGCTTCTGGCCGTGACGAATCTGCGCGCGGTACCGGTAGCCCTTCGCGCTCTGCGCGTCGCGTAACAGATGCACAGCGCAGCCAAGAGCACGCTCGTCGCACGCAGTCCGTTGAGTCCCCACATGCGACCGATGATTCGGTCAATGCAGCTGGCGCACAAAGCCCACGTCGCCCCTCCTCACGTCGCCCCGACCCGCTGCGTCGTGCTGGAGATATCCGCCGACCTGTGCAAGGAGGTTCAGCGCAAAGCTCGCCATCGGCGCAGCCTTCAGAGCCACAGGTTCGCCGCCCCGAAGCAAAACGTCCGGAGCAGGCGGATGCGCGCAAGCGCAGCCCCCGTGCCCTGGATGAGGATCTGTACGGCAACTAGGCTTCGCCGGGTTTAAGACAATAGAAATCAGCTCCACTTCCCCAGTTCAAACTGTGGGAGGTGGAGCTGATTTCGTGGCTGAGAGCTTTTAAAGCTTAGGTGCGTGCCGGACGCAGTTCGCGTGGAAGCGAGAACTGGATGGTCTCGGTCGTGGTGGTTACCTGCTCAACGCTGTTGAAGCCACGGTCATCGAGGAATTCAAGGACCTCACGGACAAGTAGCTCCGGAACGGAGGCACCACAGGTGACGCCAACGGTTTCCACGCCGTCGAGCCATTCTTCCTGAATCTCCGATGCGTAGTCCACCAGGTAAGAAGTCTTAGAACCTGCATCCAGAGCAACCTCAACTAGGCGCACGGAGTTAGAGGAGTTCGTGGAACCCACAACAATCATCAGGTCACACTTTGGAGCAATCGCCTTCACGGATTCCTGACGGTTCTGCGTTGCGTAGCAGATGTCATCTGAAGGTGGGTTTTCCAAGTGTGGGAAACGCTTGCGCAGATGGTTAACAATCTCGATAGTTTCATCCACCGACAAAGTCGTCTGGGACAGCCAGACCAGCTTCTCATTTTCAAGCCACTGTGGAAGCTTGTCCACGCCTTCTACGCCATCCACCAAGTGAGTGACCTCTGGTGCCTGGCCTGCGGTGCCTTCAACCTCTTCGTGGCCTTCGTGGCCAACAAGAAGGATGTGGTAGCCGTCGCGGTCAAAGCGGTTAGCCTCACGGTGCACCTTGGTCACCAGTGGGCAGGTCGCGTCCAAAGTCAGCTGTTTGCGTCCTTCAGCTTCCTTGCGCACGGCTGGAGAAATGCCGTGGGCGGAGAATACTAGGTGCGCTCCCTCTGGAGCTTCGGATGCCTCTTCCACAAAAATGACGCCGCGCTTCGCCAAAGATTCAACGACATATTTGTTGTGAACAATTTGCTTACGCACATAAATTGGTGCGCCGTACTTATTAAGTGCCTTTTCAACTGTCTCAACTGCACGATCCACACCGGCGCAATAGCCGCGGGGTGCCGCCAGGAGAACATTCTTTCCTGCCTCAGTCATGCCCCCAGACTATCTCAGGTGCACACAAAACAATAGACTGGGTGACTATGCACGAGAGTCGGCAAGTAAATCGGGGAGGTCACACATGACACAATCCGTAAATTCCCCTGAGTCACCATGGCCAGTTGGCAAGGTAAATGACCAGGTCAAGGGCTGGATTGAGAAGCTAGGTTTCTTGTGGGTTGAGGGCCAGTTGACGCAGATCAACGTCAAGCCGACTTGGAAGTTGTCCTATCTGACGCTGCGCGATGTGGAGCAGCAGAAGTCGGTTCAGTTGACGTGTCCTACAGATCTGGTGCGTAGTTTGCCCACTCCATTGAAAGACGGCGACCGCGTTGTGGTCTATGGAAAGCCCGCATTTTATGCCGGGCGGGGAACGTTTAGCTTGTGGACCACGGATATCCGCCATGTCGGAATCGGTGAGCTTCTGGCGCGCATTGAAGCGCTACGCAAGCAGCTAACGGCCGAGGGTTTGACGGACCCGGCGCGCAAGAAGCCGTTGCCGTTTTTGCCCAAGAAGGTTGGGCTGATCACGGGCCGAGGCTCTGCTGCGGAGCGCGATGTGCTCGCCGTGTCGCAGGATCGTTGGCCGGCCGTGCAGTTTCGGGTCATCAACACAGCGGTTCAGGGCACCGGCACCGTCGCACAGGTTGTTGATGCATTGCAGCTTCTCGATGCCGACCCGGAGGTTGATGTCATCATCATCGCCCGCGGAGGCGGCTCGGTAGAAGACCTTCTCCCCTTCTCTGAGGAAGCATTGCAGCGCGCGGTCGCTGCCGCGAACACTCCGGTGGTCTCCGCGATTGGGCACGAGCCGGATAACCCAGTTCTGGACAATATCGCGGACGTTCGCGCCGCCACGCCTACTGATGCCGCCAAGCGCGTAGTCCCAGACGTTGCCCTGGAATATGACCGCATTGCTGAGGCACGCCAACGTATGGCAGCAGCATTGCGCGGCTGGGTTGAGCGTGAGCGCCGCGGACTTGCGCAGTTGCGCTCGCGTCCCGTGCTGGCTGATCCCATGCGCCCGATTACTGTGCAGCGAGATGAGCTGCAACGCCTGCAGCAAACGATACGCCGCGACATCCAGATCATGCTCGAGCGTGAAACCACACGCGTTTCAGCGCTGCGTTCGCAGGTGAGCGCTTTGGGCCCTGCGGCCACACTCACGCGTGGTTATTCTGTGGTCCAGGTTCTGCCACGTGATGGCAGCGATGCCGAGGTGGTCACCAGCTACCAGCAGGCACCACCGGGCGCGCAGATTCGCGTCCGTGTTGGCGATGGCTCGCTGTCCGCTGCGGTGTTGGGCTCCGGCCCTTCGGATTAATTACACTTTTTAAACAACATTTCTTCTTTAAGAGAAAGACAATCATGGCTACTGACTCTTTTGGCACTGGCACTCCTGGTGAGGACGCCTTCCCCGCCATCGACACATTGACTTATGAACAGGCGCGCGACGAGCTCATCGAAACCGTCAAGATTTTAGAGCTCGGCCAGATGAGCCTCGACGAATCACTGAAATACTGGGAGCGCGGCGAAGCCCTTGCCAAGGTCTGCGAGAACCACCTCGATG
>JAUNRU010000057.1:15179-18237 GCA_030535535.1 Corynebacterium casei | reverse complement strand
CTTGGATCAGCGCGCCTGCTTGTCGGTCACGGAAAGGGTTGACGTCGGAGGAATTCTCCGGCCAAATCACGATGTCAACGTCCTCGCCGGACTCTGCCAACTGCTTGGTCACGTCAACGTGGTTTTCCAACACGGCGCGACGTTGTGCGTTGAACTCTAGACCCAAGCGTGGAACGTTGCCCTGGATCGCGGCAATGTTGATGGTATCTGTGGTGTGGTGTGGCTGATTAACACCTTGCTGGGCCATAAACGCCAGACCAAATGGAATCAAGCCGGTAAAAAGCGCAAGGGCGCGAACACCATAGGCGCCGGACTCGGCCTCCGTACGCATGCCGAGGCGCACCAGTGGGTTCTCGTCCACCGTTTCCGGCGCTACCAGTTGACGTGGCGGACCAAAGAGTAAAGCGGCGATGCTGGTGCCCACCGTGGCGGCGGCGGCGGTCACAAGCGCAGGTCCTCCCCAGGACGCGAGAAACGCCAGCGGGCCATCAACTTGGCCCCATCCCAGGCGGACCCACGAAAAGCCGCCGAAGGGGGCCGAGGATCGCAAAAGCTCAATGGCCAGGTAGAAGGGCGGGAAGATGATATAGCCCAGGCGCATGCGGGCGATGAACACGCCAAACACGCCAAGAAGCAGGGCATAAAGGCTAAGCCAGAATGCCAGTGCGCCGTATGGGAAGGCGCCAACCAATTCCCCGATCCACGGCAGCAGCAGCAAGTAGGCCACCATGGAGTGAACAAACCCTATGAGCGCACCGGACTTGGCGCTCACAAAGTTGCCGCGCCACGGCATCAGCGAAACAAAAAGTACGGTGATGCCAACGATCCCGAGAGGCCAGTAGCCGTGGGGCTCAAAGGAGTAATGGACCCCAGCGCCGCCGAGGCCGGCTAGCAGGAGGCGAAGCAAAAGTAACACTACTAATTACTATCACTTCTTTGGCGTGGTGACGGCACCGAAACCACGTGCTTAGTTGTCTTTGCCCGAGGAGTCATCTTGAGCTGAGTCGTCTGAACCACCGGACTTGCCAAAGTCTTCTGGGTTCAGGGACTCGGTCCAGCTGCGGATTTCTTCTTCATCAATGATTTCATGGTTTTCTGGCTTATTGCCGGCAGCGGGACCATGAGCAGCGCTACCCTGTCCCCCAGCGCTTGGATGCTGCGCAGCACCTTGACCGAAGCCAGCCGCTGGATTGCCGAATCCACCAAAGCCACCGAAGTTTCCGTAGCTTTCGTGCTGCCCGGACATTGGGGAGGCATCATAAAAGCGCACGCCCATGTTCTCCACTGACTTGAACAGTTTGACCGAAAGCATGTTGCGCAGCAATGCACGGGTCGGCGGCAGGATCAGGAAGATGCCGATGAAAGTGGTGATAAAACCTGGCAGGGACAAGAACACACCGCCTGCAAGGGTGAGGCCAACATTGCCGGCCGTACGGCCTGGGGTTGCGTCTTCCATGATGACGGAACCATCTTCAGTGCGTTTGGTTTTGCCGCTCATGATGCGGCGGACTTCCAGGCTTGCAATGGTCATGCCAAAGAGCATGGTGGCAAGCAGCAACAGCAGGGTCCATCCCAGACCAATGAGTTGCGCGATGCCTACAAAGGCTAAGCCTTCGAGGACGAGGTAAACGAATAAGACAAGCATGAACGGCATAATGTTGACCATCCTACAAGCTTGGGCGTGATACGACATGTGTACATGCTGTGTATTTGTCACAAGGTAGTAGAATCTGGCGCATGCCACGACCAATTCTTTCCACGCAGTCAGATTCCACGGTATTGAGCTTGTTCCCTGCGGGCGGAATCACGAGGTCGCAGGATTGGCTAGAAATCGCGGATGCCTCGCGGCAGCTTGCAGACTCCAATATCTATCTCACCTCGCACAGCTCGCTGGAGCTGCGCAATATTTCTGATGGTGACGCTGTCATTGAGCGTTTGGCCACCACTACCCTGCACACTTCGCCGTGCCGCGTGGTTGCGTCCCCATTGAACTCGCGTGCGCGTGAGCTTGCCCGCCTGATTGGTGAGGCAGCTCCTGAGTCGACCAAGGACAACATCGTGATCGGTGTGGATTCCGGTGATGGGCTCATTGCCAGCCATCATCCGCACGTGTGCGTGACGTTGATTGAAAACACCACAGAAGTTCGCGTCAATGTCTTAGAGCGTGAGATTCGCACGGAGATTGGTGAAGCACCGAGCGCGGTGGCAGAGATCCTGCAAGGTTTTGACGCCAACAAGACCGCAGAAGCACAGCTTGCCGATGCAGAGCTTATCAATGCTCCGTTGAAGAACTCCCAGCTTCCCATCGGCTGGCTGGCTGATCATATGCCGAGCGGCCGTGTGGAACTGGGCGTTGGCCTTTTCGACGGCGTGATGAGTGCTGAGATCGCAGAGATTCTAGGAAAGATGGAAGTACCAGTGACAATTACCCCGTGGAAGGGGCTTGTCTTGCACGATCTTTCCGAAGGCGATGCCGACGTGGTGGTACGAGTACTTGCACCACGCGGGCTCATCTTCGATGTGAATTCGCCGTTCCTCTAAAGAGGTTGCATCGCGGTAGGTGGTTGCAAACACCTACCGCGGCATGCGCCGCCAGATTGGTCGCGGAACGAGGCGCATGATGAAGGCGAGAACGGCTAGCTGGCGTGGAATCCACAGGGTGATGCTGAGGTACTTCCTGCCGGATCCGGACTTGTTCTGCTTGTGTATCTCTGACGCGATGGAGTCTGCAACAATCTCTGGCGTTACTGACATCGGTGCAGGATCCATTCCCGTGGTCATTGACCCGATAACAAAGCCAGGACGAGCGGTAATGAGCGCCAGGTTCTTTGACTTATCCAAGGTCAGTTTGTCAGCGAGTCCCTGGCAGAATGCATCCAGGCCCGCCTTTGTGGAGCCGTAGACATAATTAGCGCGCCGGGCACGCCAACCAGCAATCGAGGAAAAGGCGATGATGTGGCCGGTGGACATGACATCGGCAAGCACTGTGAGCATCGATACCTGGGCGAGGTAGTCCACCGTTGCGATGTCTACCGCATGGCTTTCATCGCGCTCTGCT
>JAUNRU010000057.1:0-15079 GCA_030535535.1 Corynebacterium casei | reverse complement strand
TTGATGACGCGATCAGAGAAGCTGTGGTGCGGATTGGCACCATTTTCCATGGAACCGACAATGACGAAGTCAACGCTGACGTGCTCTTCCAGGATCATTGCTGTGAGGTCATCTGCGACCTCACGCTCAGTACGGCCCGGTTGCAACAAGTCAGGAACCTTCGCGTGGACGCGGTCAATAGCCTGCGCTGCCTTGCGCAGCTCATCAATCTCCGCTTCATCCTTGGAAGAAAACAGCTCGGCCAAGGCGGTATTCGCCAAAACCCACTGGGCATCAACCAAACCCTGCAGCTGGAACAAGTGGTCTGCAGTCAGCGCAGCAGTCGCCGCGACCGTCGCACCATCCTGGCCGATGGCTTTGGCAACCTGGCCATAGATATCATCGCCATCATTCCAACCGTGGACCTCAACATCCAAGTTCGGCACTGGCGAGAGATTCAGATCCAAAATATCGGTACCTGGTGCGAACAGCTGCGGCTTGCCTTCTGCTGGAATGATGAGCGCGGTCAAACGCTCATGGGAAGACAGCGTTGAGCCGGTGAGATAAAAGAAGTCCTCACCGGTAGCAACCACCACGGCATCTATGCCAGCGGACTTGGTGATTTCCTGCGCGCGGCGCAGGCGCTGGTCGTAAACTTCAGGGGAAAAGGCAGTTAATGAACTCATGTCTGCCATGATAACCCCGTTAATATTCACGCCTCTCCTCCGCCCGGGTTGTCTAAGGTGGGCGGTGTGGTTTTAGAAACATGGCTAGACTCCCCAAGCATTGACCTGCACGGGCAAACTATAAGAATCTCCAACGGCCGCAGGTACTGCTCAGGAATGCTGATTGCGCCCGACTTAGAGGCAACCGAAGAGAAAATATCCACCTCGCTGGTACTCACCTGCGCCCACTTCTTTCGCACCGCACCCATTGGTGCCTTCTACGTCCGAGGAAGAGGGCTTAACCGCAAGCTGCAGGCTGTTCGCACCATCGACGGCACAGATATTGCCATCGCACTGCTACAACGCCCAGCCCCGGCCCGTGAGCTGCTCGGCGTGGGCACACAGTCCTTATCCCCAGGGATGAAGACAGCCACACTCGGATATGGCGGTAACAGCACATATGCCATCGAAAAGCATGGCACTGTGCTGCTGCCCTTACCAATCTCCTACTCCCGAGGATTTGAAACCCGCGTGCGTCCCGCCGCCATTCAAATAAATACTCCTAAAGCAATCAAAGGCGACTCCGGCGGCGCCGTTCTCTCCATGCGCGACGGCGACACACAACCGACTATCAATGCCGTGCAATCCCTAGTGCTTGACCCACTCGGCATCAACCTGGGACTGGCCACCGTTGCACAGACCTCCACGCACAAAAAGTCCCTGTACCGCGCGGCACAGGGACTGAAGGCGATGCAGGACTGAGAACTAGGCCCTAAGCTCCGATAGCAACCACACCGCGCTGGATGGCGTCCACCGCGCGCCGGGCATTGGCTTTGAGCTCATCGGTATAAGCGGTCTTTGCTACCTGCTGCAGCAGGTCAACTGCCTGGCGGCAATGGCGAACAAAGTCACCAGGTGTTAGCTCCGCGCCGGATTCTGCGGCTGCGGACATGCAGTAGCCCAAAGGCGCTCCCGCTGCCCACTGATGCAGGGCCAGTGAGAAACCTGGCTCTGGCTGGCGTGTGAGCGGCAATTTGTGCAGCTGCTCATCCGCAGTCAGCTCAGTGTAGATGCGCAAAGTGGCGTTCATAGCCTCAGCCATGCGATCTGTTGCCGCCTCTGGTGAGCCTGAGGTCTCCTTGCGGTTTTCAAACGAACACATGGAAACCACGCCTGCCAGTTCAGCCGGATCCAGGTCATCCCACACACCGCGTTTGAGGCATTGTGCAACGAGCAGATCGCACTCATTGTGAATCAAGGCCAGACGCTGGCCTTCATCAGTAATGACCGGAGTGCGTTCTTCGCCCAAGCCTTCAAACTCGACGTAGTCCATCTGCGCCAACAAACCGACGATGCGCTCAAAGGTCTTGCCCAAAGTATCGGTTGCGCGCTCAACCGTGTTGGTTAGGCGCTTCAAGTCACGTTCGCGGCGTGCCAGTTTCTGAGCCAGACCAGCAAGTTGCTCGCGGTCAGTCGCCGGCCATTCGTGGACAGGATGCAGCCGGATAGCGTCACGCAAGACACCAACCTGCGGGTTGGGGCGTGAGCGGGGCTTCATCTTCATGCGCTTTGGGCGGTCAAAGTGCTGACGGCGGAATTGGTCCTGCACGAATTTGGCATTGCGGCGCGGACTCTTTTGCACCGAGCGCGGAAGCTTCATATGCCCAATAACAATCGGTGGGTTCTCAATTCCACTGGCATCAATACGCCCGGACCAACCGGTCTCCGTAGTAATCCACGGACGAGGATCGGTGGTTTGATTAGCCGGGGTTGCCACAACCGCCAGGGTTGGGTGCTTCTTCCCCGCGAGAGCAATAACATCACCGATCTGCAGCTTGCCCAAAACCTTGACTACTTCCTTGGAGCGCTCATGTGTCTTTGACTCGACGGACTTACGCTCTTCTTCAGTCAGTTCGCGGCGCAGGTCGATGTAGTCGAGCAGCATATCCGCAGCGTCATCATCGTCCGGTGCCGGCGGTGCAAGCATCTCAATGAGCTGATTCAATTGCGCACGCAAATCCCTCACGCGGTGTTCTGCACGCTCGATCTCGCGCGTCTCTTCCACGACGGAGCCATCGGCCTGGAACTGCGCGAAAGACTTCTCCAGCAAACGCAACGATTCTTGGTAGCCCAGCATGCCCAACAGGTTGATAGCCATGTTGTAGCCCGGCTCGAAGGTTGAAATCAACGGATAAGTACGTGTTGAAGCAAGGCCTGCAACTTGACGTGGGTCCATCGCTGGCGCCCACATGACCACTGCATTACCAATGGTGTCGATGCCACGGCGTCCTGCGCGGCCGGTGAGCTGCGTGTATTGTCCCGGCGTGAGATCTACATGGGCCTCACCGTTGAACTTGATGAGCTTTTCCAGCACGACGGTGCGCGCTGGCATGTTGATTCCCAAAGCCAAGGTCTCAGTGGCGAATACTGCTCGAACCAGGCCTTTGACGAAGAGATCTTCCACAATGTGTCGAAACGCCGGCAGCATGCCCGCGTGGTGTGCTGCGAATCCGCGCGTCAACGCCTGGCGCCATTGCCGAAAGTTAAGAACCTGCAAGTCTTCTTCCGGGATTCCTTCTACGCCGGCATCAACGATTGCCTTGATTTCCTCGGCTTCTTCAGGCGTGGTCAACGACATACGCGAACGCAGGCATTGGTACAGCGCGCCTTCACAACCGGCACGGGAGAAGATAAAGGTAATTGCCGGGAGCATGTTTTGTCCCTGCAGAATCTGCAAAACCTCCGGACGACCTAGTGGGCGGTACCGATCCTGCGGGCGCGGCGCGCCAGAACGACCGCCATGGCCGTGTCCTCGACCATCTTTGTCATCACGGCCGTCGCGACCTTCTCTTCCCTGCTGACGAGCACGGGCACGAAAGCCTTTGCCCGACTTGTAGTCATCGCGACCTTCTTCACTGGAACCCGACTCAAGCCGCGCGATACGTCGCGCCAATTCAGAATTGACCTGGCCACCGGAGCCCGGTTCAAACATCGGGAAAATCTTGCGGCCAAGCAGCATCCACTGATCCAATGGGACCGGGCGGTGTTCTGAAACAATGATCTTGGTATCTCCACGAACCGTGGACAACCAGTCACCGAATTCCTCCGAGTTGGACACGGTTGCTGACAAGCCAATAATCGAAACCGATTCATCCAGGTTGAGGATGACCTCTTCCCACACAGCACCACGAGAAGCATCTGCAAGGAAGTGGATCTCATCCATCACCACGTGGGTTAGCCGGTGCAGCGCAGTTGAGTCTGCGTAAATCATATTCCGCAAAACTTCAGTGGTCATCACGACGATTTCTGCGTTGCCGTTGATGGAAACATCACCGGTCAAAAGCCCAACTGCCTGCTCACCGTGCTCGGCAACAAGGTCATGGTACTTCTGGTTGCTTAGTGCCTTAATCGGTGTGGTGTAAAAGCACTTTGTGCCTTGTGAGAGCGCGAGGGACACAGCAAACTCACCGACGATAGTTTTACCTGCACCGGTTGGTGCGCAGACAAGGACGCCGTGGCCTTCTTCTACAGCCTCGCAGCCCGCAACCTGGAAGTCATCCAGGGGATGTGACAATGATGCTCGGAATTCCTCAAGATGCGGGTGATTCATAGTTGCCAACACTACCCGCTACCAGCAGGTAGTGCGAACGAGAAAGCTCCATGTCCTCGAAGGAGAACATGGAGCTTAAATCAACTATTAAAGGACATCATCAAATGGATTCGCACCATTGGAAGGTCGGTTTTGTTGACCCTGACCAGGATGGGTGGTGACGCCATTTCCCTGGCTATGGTTTGGGCCATAGCCTTGCGGATTCTGTGGCGGTTGAGCTCCAAAGTTGTGCTGGGCTGGTGGCTGCTGCTGGTAGGAGAATCCATTATTGATCGGAGCAGCCGGCTCGATTGGACCGGCCGGTGCAACCCCGCCTTCCGCACCAATAGCTGAAGCAGGACCAATAGGGCCGGATGACTCTTCATCATCGAGCTCCAACCATTCTGGACGCTCTCGGCCACGGCGTTTGTCGTTGTAACGGCAGAACTGGAACGCTAGCTCGACCAGAACAGCGATGGCGCTAGCCAGAATCACCATGGAGATTGGGTCACCGCCAGGAGTCATGAAGGCTGCGAAAATCATAATGCCGACGATGATGATGCGACGCTTGTCTTTAACATGGCGGTATTCGAGGATGCCGACGATATTGAGCATCACCAGAATGAGCGGGACCTCAAAGCTGACGCCAAAGATAACGAGCAATGCCAGCAGGAAGTTGTAGTATTCATTACCGGTCAGCGCGGTGATCTGGAACTCATCACCCATGCTGATGAGGAACTCAAGACCGAAGGCAACGATGTAGTAAGCAAGCAGTGCGCCCGCTACAAACAAGGTCACCGCGAGCGTTACGAATACGACGGTGCCGCGCTTTTCATTCTTGTGCAGACCAGGAGTGATGAAGCCCCAGATTTGGTACAGCCAGATTGGCGATGACAGAACGACACCGGCAAGTGCACCAACCTTCAACCGCAGAATGAACATCTCAAATGGCTGCGTTGCCAGCAAGCGGCACTCACCATCTTGCGTGAATACAGCGCGCTGCTCTTCTGGCAAAGCACAATATGGACCACGGAGAATCTCACCCAACGGCGCTAAGCCGAACGGTGAAGACTGATACCAAATGAAGCCAAGAATTGTTCCGACGACGAGTGCCGCTAAGGAAACAATAATGCGCTGTCGAAGCTCTCGCAGGTGCTCAACCAGGGTCATTTCACCCGTGGTGTTAGCCTTCTTCGCTTGACGCTTCGCCTGCGACTGCTTCAGACGGTTAAGAGCTCCGCGCTTTTTGGCCTTCGCTGGTGAACTGGGCCCAGCGTTGTATGCGACGCTGCCCGAATTTTGCGGTGGCATGCCGTTGGCCATGATCTATCTATCCCCTACCCAAACTTGAACCACCTGGACAGGAACCATCTGAAACACATCTTCCAGATTTGATTCCTGCCGCGGCGGATGATTTAAAGCCGGTGCTTACTGCTGCGGCTGCTGTGGGTAGTTATTGCCCTGCTGGTTGTTACCAGGCCCGTAGTTACCGGTGTTGTAGTTGCCCTGATTTGGCTGCTGACCTGGGTAGTTCTGCTGACCCGGCTGCTGTGCCCAGTTTTGCTGTGGTGGCTGCTGCATACCCTGCTGTGGATCTATCCAATTCTGCTGTTGTGGGTTACCCTGCGGATTACCCTGCTGAGGGTAGCCACCCTGGTTCTGGCCCCAGTTTTGCTGCGGCTGAGGATTACCCTGTTGTGGGTTGCCTTGCGGGTACCCCTGCTGAGGGGTGCCAGCCTGTGGGTTGTTCAGCTGTGAGTGCTGGCGAGGCTGCATGTTTGGGTCCTGCCAGAACTGATCGTTGTCATCGCCCTGGGTCAGCTCTGCCTGAGGCTTGGAGTCCTCACGAGCCTTAGACTCGTTGGTCATCTCCGTGACCTCGGACTTGAAGATACGCATGGAGCGACCAACAGAGCGTGCCAGATCCGGCAGCTTTCGGGCTCCGAACAGCAATACGATCACCACGATGATGAGGATGATTTCTACGGCACCTAGACCAGGCATGAACTAACTCCAAAGATTGGGCGCGTACCATTTTTTAGGCACACGCAGCCTTTTACTTACTTTCCAGTCGAGTATAACGAGCAATAGCCTGATTCGCGGTGTCCAAAATGGAGCTTCTAATGTTTTCAGGGCTAATCACCTGGATTCTGTCAGCATTGCTCAGGGCAAAGCGAACGAACCAGGAATCCCTGCCGATTGGCATAGAACCCTCAATCCAGCCGTTACGCGCGGTTTCCGACAAAGTGATGTCGTGATAATCCGCCATCCAGCTTGCAGATTCATGCAGAAATAGTGTTGCTCTTTGACTTGAGCTAAACCCGAATGGATCTGTGGGATCAATCTCAACCACCGCCGACTTGGGGGTGGCGTCTTCTTCCAAGACCTCTACCCCACGCATGCGGTCAAGACGGAAAGTGCGGTGGGCATCCCGATCCTCGGCCCAGGCGCTGAGATAAAGCTCGGAATCGGCGAGGAAAACTCGAACCGGGTCCACGGTTCGGGTGGAAGACTCATTGGTGCCCGGTGACCAGTAATCGAAGCGGACCTTCTTATTCGTGTTCACCGCCGTAGCAAGCGCGGCCTGAATCTTCGATTCTTCCGGTGGCGTGGTGGCTAGTGAGTCATAGATTCCCTCGGTCTTGGTATCCATGATGCTGCGGATCTTGTTCGCGGCGGACTGCACTGCCTGGGGATCAATCAGCCCGGGCATTGACTCCAGCGATTCAAGCGCTAGCAACAGCGCGCTCGCCTCAGTCGGAGTAAGGCGCAGTGCCTTATCCATTCCCTGGCTATCAATGATGTTGACCTTGCGGAAATCCCACGACAAGTCAATGAGATCCTCAGTATTTTGGGTAGCGCCCGAAACGAACAGCGTATTGAGCGCTGCTGCCAGTTCCGCATGCGTCATGTTCAAGTCTGCAGCTGCTTCCATCATGGACTTATTCGGATGCCGGCGAAAGTATGGAATGACGTTGGCGATCCGAACCAGACGGTGAATTCGCGGGCCCATTGTTGAAGCTCTTTGTGAAGAATTCTGTTCTGGTTCTTCGGCAACTTCGTCCTGGCGCCACGTGGTTAGCTCGCCGGACAAAACCACGAGTTGCTCATCAAGCGCTTTCTCAGCCAGCTCAACAATCTGCGTGCGAATCTCAGCTGGCTCTACAACCTCAGCGGAGTCGGCATAAGACAACGCTGTGCGCACTAGCCAATCCACGGATGCCTTTTCAAAGTTGTATGTTCCATCGCCATTATCCTGGGCCTCTTCGATGAGCTCATATGCCTTATCCGCATCCACGCGCAACGTCGCAGAGGTCTGGCTGCGCTGCAAAGCATCATTGACCAGTGTCTGCAATGACTCCTGCACTGGAGGATGCGTAGCTTTCTCATCGCGCGCCTTGACGGATGCTACGCGCAGGATACGAAACACCCGCGGCGCATCCTTATCCACATCGAATCCCACCAGGTACACGCGGTTGTGGTGGGTGACCAAACCCCACGGGTCCATCAGACGGCGTTCCGTTGGTACGCCCGGCTGACGCTTGTATTCAAAAGACATCCGCAGGCCATTGCGAATAATGGTGTTGATATCGCGGATAACGACGGGCTGCACCAAAGTCATGTCTGAGACTGCAGTATGGACAGGAATCACTTGCTTGGATCGGGTTGCACCCGAGGCAGCAAGCTTGGTCCAGCCTGACTGTGAGAAATCTCCAAGCCCACCAGTGTTTCCAAATCTCGCTGCAACGCTCAACGCCATCGCCTCTTCCGGCGTGAACTCCACATCCGGAAGCGCATACTGTTCAAGCAAAAGCTGGTAGTGGCTGTAACCCGAGGCATCACGCGAGTGTGAAATTGGAATGCCGGCGTGACGCAACATCTGAATATCCCGGCGAAGCGCCTTATCAAATGCCTCGTCCGACTTGTCCTTGTAGTCGTGCACGCTCTTGCGGATCCACTCCGAAGTGCGGGAGGCATTTCCGCCGCTGTTCGCTGCGCCGAGCAAAGCTAGGTACAAACTGATGTGCCGGCCTAATGCGAAATATTCCTGTCCGGCATTGCCCTTCATAGGCTTATCAGCTGACCCAATTCCCATTCGGCGTGACCTTTCGGATTGTTAATGTCAATGCCACTAACTATTTATCGCGATTATGTTCCACGATGTAGTCTATCAACCCAGCTAGGCGTTCATCTTCGGAAATGAAAGGATCCGAAAACTCTTCCATATTTGGCTCGGGACGATTGACTTTCAGCCTGGTCCAATCCACTGTGAAATCCGCACCAAACTTGCGGGCCTGTTGGAGGAATTCCCCGCGTAGTTTCGCGCGGGTGGTCTGCGGAGCAATATCGATGCTGTCTGCAATGGCTTCATCAGTAGTCCACCGGGAGATGAGCCCCTTGCGCATCAATACATCATAAAGTCCACGGCCAGGGCGGATATCGTGATAGGTCAAGTCAATCTGGGCAAGCTTGGGATGCGCCCAGTCAGAATCCAAACGGGCGCGGTACTTCTCCAACAGATCGCGTTTGATAACCCAATCAATCTCCGTGTTGACGGCAGAGAAATCTTGGGTGCGAATGGCGTCCAAGGTGCGCTTCCACAAGTCAACAACTCGTGCGAGTTCAACCGTTGGAGTGCCCTCATCTGGGCGGTGCTCCAGCCACCTCTCAGCGCGCTCGCACAGAACTTGCTGGATCTCCAAGGCAGTCATTGTAGAACCGGAGTCAGCCTCACTCACAAGCTTGACAGGCGTTTGGCCAGTGAGATCTGTAGAGATGTCACGGATATGCGCGATTGGATCCTCTACCTCTAGGTTCGGGAGATCAAACTCGGCCTCAATCATCTCCAACATGATCTGGGTGGACCCCACCTTCAGTGCGAAGGTCGGCTCCGCCATGTTCGAGTCACCAACAATGACATGCATGCGCCTAAAGCGTGAAGAATCACCATGCGGTTCATCGCGGGTATTGATGATGGGACGTGAACGGGTGGTTGCAGAAGACACGCCCTCCCACACCTGATCGGCGCGCTGAGACAGCAAAAAACGAGCTGGTGAATTCGCCTTTTCCGGGGCCACCATGCCAGCACCGCAAATAAGTTGGCGGGTAATCATAAACGGCATAAGCTTGCGGGAAATATCGCGCAGCACCATGTGCCGCGAGATCAGATAGTTCTCATGGCAACCATAGGAATTGCCCTGGCTATCAACGTTGTTCTTAAACAGAATCAGAGACTTTGCCAAACCCATATCTTGCAGAGTTTTCTCAGCACCAACCGCCAGCTCATTAACAATGGCATCACCCGCACGCTCATAATTGAGCAACTGCGTCAGACTGTCACACTCCCCAGTTGCGATCTCTGGGTGAGAACCCACATCCAGATACAAGCGCGAGGCGTTCTCCGTGAAGATATTGGTCGCTTGGTGCTTGTCCACAACGGGACGGAAAAGCTCCCGCGCAACTTCATCAGGGGTGAGCCGACGCTGGCTTGGCTCAGATACAGCGGTGATGCCATATTCGGTTTCTATGCCCATGATGCGGCGGGCATAGACCGGCGACTGTGGTCTCTGAAAATTCATGAGGTCTTACTGGCCGCCCTTTTGGACGTAGGACTTCACAAACTCCTCTGCATTGGACTCCAACAAACCGTCGATCTCATCCAGTAGGTCATCTGTACCCGTGGTATTAATCTGCACCTGGCCGGCAGCCTGGGCGTCATCATCGCCCGCATTATCCCCTGAGCCGGAGCCATGGACCTGTGATTGCTTATTAGACATAATTTTCTCCTTAACTCATGCTCTTAATGTCGTACTCTAATTGCTTTACTGGTGCGCTGTACACCAATTCCCTGCTCTTCTAGGCCCTTGATTAACGTGGCCACAGAGCTGGCGGAATCTATGAGCTCCCCGACGGCTGACTGTGTAAAGCCTTCCACGTCATCAATGCGAACGTGGGCTAGGTGCGCTGTAGTGTCAACGCCCTTGGTGATTTGATGTTCCCGCAAAGAAACCATCTGCCAGTTCGTGGCTATCACATCTTGCCCAAACTTCTCTGTCACGCGACCACGGAAATATGCACGGGAATCCGCCGGCGGCGTGATGGCTGCAGCGTCAATTTCTTCCTGGCTGACCAACCTGCGCATCTGACCCTTGCGAATCAGCGCGTGATACAGCGACTTGGCGGGATCGATGTCTGTGTACTGAAGATCAATCAAGGCCAGCTTCGGACTATCAAGGGCCGCACCGCGGTCAATAAAACCCTTAATGAGTCGGTACTTTGCCACCCAATCCAATAGGTGTGCTGCGGACAAAGGATCATCGGCAAGCAATGCGACAACCTCGTCCCAAGCATCCAACACCTTGGTGTCGGCCTCTGACGCTGCTGTGATGCGCTCGCGGAAGATGGCTAGCACCTCTAGTGCAGTTAACTTTCGGCCATCTTTGAGCTGAACTTGATAGCTAAGGCTAAGATCACGGCTAATATTCTTAATCTCTTGAACAGGGTTGGCAAGCTTCAGATCGCTGAAATCAACGCCTCGCTCAATAGCATCCAACACCATGGAAGTCATACCCAGCTTGAGCAGATTGGAAGTCTGCGACATATTCGCATCACCGACGATGACATGCAACCTTCCCCACTTATCTGCATCAGCATGCGGCTCATCGCGAGTATTGATAATGCCGCGGTTCAGCGTGGTCTCCAGCGTGATTTCTTGCTCCATGTAGTCCGCACGCTGCGAAATCTGGAAACCTGGCGTGGAACCATCCTGATCCAGGCCCACGCGACCGGCACCGGTGACCACAATGCGGCACACGAAAAATGGAATGAGAGCCTGTGCAAGCACCTCAAAGTCCGTGTCCCGGGAATACTGATAGTTCTCATGGGAGCCATAGGAAGCGCCCTTGCCGTCAACGTTGTTCTTGTACAACTTCAACGGCGGGCACGGCTCATTATTAGCCAGGACTGATTTGCCTTGCTCAGTCAAACCAGCCACAGCTGCGGCTGCATCCAGCATGACTTTATCGCCGGCAGCGTCATAGACCATGGCGTCCCATGCATTGGAGCACTCCGGGGAGGAATACTCTGGGTGCGCGTGGTCAACATAGAAACGTGCGCCCGCCGGGGTGACCACATTGGCTACACCAATGGCGTTGGGATCCACCACGGGCGCGGTGCTGTAGCGCTTGAGATCAAACCCACGCATATCGCGCAGCGGATGTTCCTCAGTAAAATCCCAGCGTGAACGCGCCTTGGTGAACATCGCGGCATAAGCAACCACGGCGTGGGTGGACGTAATAATGGGTGAAAGCTCTGGCCACTCCGGAGTGGAAATACCGTATTCGGTCTCTGTGCCTAGGAAACGTGCCATGACGGGCTCCTAAAACCTAGAAATTCAATGCGATCAATGTGCTGGCCTTGATTCAGCGTTCCGCCTGAACCGCCGTCAATGGTTTTGACCCATTCTTCGGCGTTGGTAGACGTTGGCAGATGCTCACTTTCTGCTTGCTCCGCGGCAATAGCCAGAGACAGATGCGAGCGGTTAATACCCTTAGGAGTTTCTGGATTCTGCAGAGAATCCTTGATGGCCAATTTCTTTGCTCGCGCCATAATGTTGGCGATCATCGCGCCGGATACGAAGTCGCGGTAGTGCAGCAAACGATCTGAGCCATCATCAAAGTGGACGCGCACAAAGGGACGCTCACCGAAGAGCTCATCTGTTGCGAACTCGATAAGATCCTGGCGCTTGCCCTGGTGTGGAATATCTTCTGGGAAGTGCGAGTCAAAGATATCCTTTGCCCCTTGCTTGTTGGGGCGGTTGACGCGCACCTTGATGTCCAGGCGCCCTGGGCGCATAATCGCCGGGTCAATGAGCTCATCACGGTTAGTGGCGCCGATGATGATGACGTTGTCTAGCTTTTCCACGCCATCAAGCTCAGTCAACAGCTGTGGAACCACGGTGGTTTCCATATCGGAAGAAACGCCAGAACCACGCGTACGAAAGATCGATTCCATCTCATCGAAGAAGATGATGACTGGACGGTTCGGGGAAATAGCCGCGAGCTCACGTGCACGCTCAAAAATCAGACGGATGCGGCGCTCAGTCTCACCAACATACTTGTTCAGCAGCTCTGGGCCTTTGACGTTGAGGAAATAAGAGGAGCTGTCCTCCCCCATTTGCTGCGCCAAGGAATTAGCCACGGCCTTAGCAATCAAAGTCTTGCCGCAGCCCGGAGGACCATAGAGCAGGACACCTTTGGGCGGGCTCAGCGCATAATCGCGGTAGAGCTCCGGGTGCAGGAACGGCAGTTCCACCGAGTCCCGGATCTGCGAGATCTGGGCATCGAGGCCGCCAATATCTTCAAAGGTAACATTGGGCACTTCTTCGAGCTGCAGCTGAGAGACTTCCGTCTTGTGCACATGCTCCAATATGATGCCCGCACGGGTATCCAGCAAAACGCTATCGCCGGAGCGCACGCTATCCCGCAGGCGTTCAGCGATGATCGCGATGGATTCTTCATTGTTGCCGCCCAGGACCACCGCACGGTCTGTGCCAATGCGTTCTGTAATGGTGGCGAGTCCACCATCGCGTGGAAAACCGCAGCCCTCCACTACAACGACGCCCTCACCCAGGCGCACTAATTGGCCGACTTCTAAGGAACCCGGCTCAATCTGCGGCGAAATTTTCAACCGCATGGGCCGGTTATTGGTATAAACCTCTGCATCACGCCGCGAGTCTTGCGGGCGCCCCGAATAACCTAAGAAGATGCCATAGGTTGATGCCGGTTCTGCTAAATCATTAACGTCCGCAGCTAGTTGCTGCAACTTGTTCCGAGAATCCTGCAACAACGAGGCAAGTGAAGAATTGCGTTCAGTAAGCTTGCGCACCTGAACGCGTAACTCACTCGCGTTATGCGCGTCTAAACTGTTGCCTTGTGCTCCGGTGGATTGTGACATGTGTCCACCTTAGCGCTTAAAGTAACGCTTGCGTTCTAAACCCACGGCTTAAACCTTAGGCAAAGCTTACCGAAGAGTATCCGCAGGTCAGTATATGTGACCTGGGCGACAATATACGGTGGGTGGGTACATTTAGGGGTGAGTAACTAACGCCGCGCCTTGCGCTTAACCACGGGCGGGGTGACGCCATCGGCCAGTCGGCGGGTCCAAATGAGGAAAGCCGTGTGCGCATTCATGCGGTGCTCAGGGCGCGTAGCTAGTCCCTCAACCTTCCACTCACGCACCAAAGACTCCCATGCGCGTGGTTCGGTGAAGCACTTGAGTTCACGGATACCTTCCATGACCTTCATCAGCTGTGGCACGGTTGCCACATAAGTCATGAATACGCCACCTGGGATGAGCAGGTCGCGCACGGTTTCCAGGTGTTCCCATGGCTCCAGCATGTCCAAGATGATGCGGTCTACTGGGCCGCCCAGGTCTTCCTTCTTCACATCCGCCAAATCACCCAGGCGTGGTGACCACCATTCAGGTTTGGTGCCGAAGTACTCTTCAACATTGTTCTCGGCGAACTCCAAGTGGTCCTCGCGGACCTCATAGGAAAAGACGTGGCCCTCTGAACCCACGGCACGCAGAAGGGTCATTGACAGCGCGCCCGAACCAGCGCCGGCTTCCAGCACGCGGGCGCCCATGAAAATATCGCCCTCGACCAGGATCTGCGCCGAGTCCTTTGGGTAGATCACGGCAGCGCCACGAGGCATGGACAGCACGTGGTCCACCATGAGGTGGCGGAACAAGAGGAAATCAGAACCCAAGGTGGATGTGACTACAGAGCCTTCATCCATGCCCACAATCTGGGAGTGCTCAATGATGCCGCGGTGCGAGTGAAACTTCACGCCCTCTTCCAGAACCAAGGTGTAGTGACGGCGCTTTGCATCCGTAAGCTGCACGCGGTCACCGTACTGAAATGGACCGGAATAAGGCATGTGTGTTTCTCCTCTTAAACCAACAAAGGTGGTCAATTATTGGGCTTGTTAACCCACCAAGTATGCCTCAAGAGCGTCGATCATCCATAGTTGGTCTTGAACGCCCACCAATTCACGCGCGGAGTGCATGGACATCAGCGGCACGCCGACGTCTACGGTGTCAATGCCCAGACGCGTAGCGGTGATCGGACCAATCGTGGAACCACATGGCACAGCGTTATTTCCCACAAAGCGCTGGAACGGCACGTTTGCGCGCTCACATGCGGATTCCCAGAGCTGAATGGAGGTGGCATCGGAAGCATAGCGTTGATTCGCGTTAATCTTAGTCACCGGGCCTTGACCAATAAGCGGATGATGTGTCGGGTCATGCTTGCCGGCATAGTTGGGGTGCACGCTGTGCGCCGCGTCCACTGAGATACAGGAAGACTGCGCGTACATCTGACGGCGGCCCTCATCATCTTTGCCCAGGGCGGATGCCGTGCGCGTGAGAACATCTTCCAGAATTGGGCCGGCCGCACCATAACGCGATGAAGAGCCCACTTCTTCATGGTCAAAAGCAGACATGACCAAAACGTCCCCACCGGAGTAATCGGCGGCGGCTGCGATCATCGCCTGCATGCTTGCCCACACGGAGGTTAAATTATCCATGCGTCCAGCAGCTAAGAACTTGTGTCCTGCACCGAAGACTTCCCCGCGCTGCGAATCCACCGTGACCAGGTTGAAAGAAGCAATGTCATAGGCCGAGACTTGCAGGATGTCAGCTAAAACCTGCGCGAAACTCAAACCATCTGAGTCCAATGCCATGATGGGCTGGACGTGGACTTGGCGGTCTGGTTCGAAGTTCTTCTCCCTATGCAAGTGGATTGCCAAGTTAGGGATGCGCACCAACGCGCCGGTATCCACCAAAC
>JAUNRU010000109.1:0-3509 GCA_030535535.1 Corynebacterium casei | reverse complement strand
GGAATGCGCCAACCCCAAGCTTGTGACCGCTTGGAGTAGTGATGGTGATTCCAGCTTCACGAATGGTGATGTCGCCGCTGATTTCAAAATTATAGGAACGGCACAGCTCAACAAAGTTACGCACGTTGGATTCCAGGTGGAAACCGATGAGGTCTGCGTCCATGAGCCCCCGCAGCATCTCATCCCGCCATGGAAGCTGGCGGTAGATTTCTGGCGGTGGGAAAGGAATATGGAGGAAGAACCCGATGGTGAGATCCGGGCGCAGTTGGCGCAGGATTCCCGGAACGAGCTGCAACTGATAATCCTGCACCCACACCGTTGCGCCGTGTGCTGCAACCGATGCCACCTCGGTGGCAAAACGTAAATTGACGTCGCGGTAGGCATCCCACCAGGAGCGATTGAACTCCGGGGTGACAATCAGATTGTGATACAGCGGCCATAGCGTGGCATTAGAAAAGCCCTCATAGAACTCCTCATAGTCATACTGAGTGAGCTCCACTGGGTGAAGAAGTACCCCGCGTTCAGTGCGGAATGGCTCCGGTGATTCATCAGCAACACCAGGCCAGCCAACCCAGCAGCCCTGATGCTTTTCCAAGACCGGCGACAGCGCAGAAACGAGACCGCCAGGGGACGCCTGCCAGGTCTTTGTGCCGTCGGCTTCTGTAATCATGTCGACGGGAAGCCGGTTCGCAACAACGACAAAACTGTTGTTGCCTGCGGCTCCGCCTGTTTGGTTAGCGCCCTTGACGCTAACGCCCGTGGCGGTCTCGCTCATGTGCTCAAAGGCTCCTCAAGTTGGCTTTCGCTGGATGAAGTGAAACTAGCTTGAAGTCTTCTTAGCAGCAGTTTTCTTGGTAGCTTTCTTTGCTGCGGTCTTCTTGGTTGCCTTCTTAGCCGGAGTCTTCTTCGCGGCCTTCTTTGTTGCCTTCTTGCGGGTTGTCTTTGGTTCTGCTTCGACCTGCTCTGCCAGAACCTTCTTGTGGATTAGACCCTCAGGTTCCACACCCAGCATGGACATCAAAGTAACGCCGTCCAAGAAGTCTTGAGCGTACGTTGCGACAACGCGGCGAGCTGAGCGCGCGGTCTCTTCCTCCACAGCATGCATCTGCTCCGCTGCTGGCTGTGTGTCAGTGACCTTTGGTGGCACGAGTTCCTCCTATATGCGTTCCCTGCGATTAGCCAGGGAAAATGATGATCAACCGTGAGTAGGGTTCAGACCGGATATTCTACCGCATCTCACCTTGTGAAGCCGCGTCGCCCTCATTTTCACCGGCAGGCTCGGCACTGTTTCCTTGTTCAGCGGCCTGTGCTTCTTCGGCTGCGGCATGCTGGGCAACGAATTCTTCCGTACCTGGTGAAGTGTATACGGTTGGGGCTTCTTCGTCAGGCCAGTGCTGCGCCGGGAAGGTAGTGCGTGGCGGCCACGCTTCATCATAAGCGTGCTCGTTTGGCTCAACTTCCCACTGTGCGGTTGGCGTGGCATCAGCATAGACGGTGGTGGTAGCTTCCGGCGGTGCTGTCGGTCCTTGGATTGGTGGCAATTCAGGACGGTTAACACGTGGTGCAAGTGGCGCCATTGGCACCCGCGGAATCTTCGCAGCCAAGCCTTTTGCTTGAACCACCGAATAGCGGCTGATGCGTTTGAACGCGGTGTATGGGCGGAAGTGCTTTGGACGGCGCAGACGGCGCGCGCCGCGCTCGCCCAGGAGAACACCAGCCGCGAGTGCACCCGCGATAGCTAGCGCGGTTGCCAGGTTAGAGATACCGGTGATGAACTGTTCGTTCAAAGAAGCGTACATACCGCGGTAGAGAGTCAGACCAGGAAGCATTGGCGTATAGCCAACAATCATGGTGATAAGCGGCGGGATGAAGAAGCGACGAGCCAACAGACCACCGGCAAGGCCCACAACAATTGCAGAAATTCCAGAGGCAACAACAACGCTGGCACCAAAGGGAACGACCACGAAGTAGTAGAACAACATGCCTGATGCGGCAGTCGCACCGGAGATAAGCACCTCAGTCCACGAAGCGTGCAGTGCGAAGCCTAGCGCCGCGGAACCGATGCCACCCGCAAGAACCAGCAGCGGGATCTCGTAGTACACCGGCGATGACATGGAAGCCAGCGGCGGAAGCGGGTAGCCGATCCACGCGGAGAACTGAATGCCCAAACCAACGCCGCCAACAATCGCAGCTGTTGATAGGAGCGCTTCAAAGAATCGCGCCGTGGATGTCACGGGTGCTCTGGTAATGCCGTCAATAATTGATTGCACCAGCGTTAGACCAGCAACCAGGACGATGATGCCCATACCGATAACCTGGCTGGGTGAGAACGCCAATCCAAGTGTGGATGCAATGTTGTAGACGACTGCTGCGGGCACAACGGCCATAAATCCGCCGACAATATTGTGATAGAACGGCGGGATTCTCAGCCCTTCCATCCAGATGACAACCGCCATGATGCTGAATGCAACAAAGAAGGACATGATTGCCACGAAGACGTTGCCGCCCAGCATGACTGAGAACGCGCCACCCATCGTGCCCCAGCCAAGCAACTCAGTGAAGATGGTGCGCGGCGACTTCATGGCCTCGATGTCATCCAGGGCTTGCTCTGCAACAGCAGGCGGGGTCATACCCGTGTGGATCGAACGAATCAGACGGTCAACAGCGGAGAGTTTAGAAAAGTTAACAGTCCACTTCGGGGCTGAGCGCACCACAGTAAGTGGCTGCCGTTTGGAACCGGTACCGATATTGGTGTGGATGGTAATCGTGGACATGACGATATCCACGTGGCAGTAGTGCAAACCGTAAGATGCCGCGGCGAGATACACCTGCGCGCGGGCATCCGCGTTGGAGCTGCCGGAGAAGATCAAGATCTCACCAATGCGCGCCGCGATTTCCATAACGCCGGTCACCTGCGCTGGGTCTGTCAGATCGACTGGTGCCAGGGGCGATGGCGGCGGTGCCGCCATCGCGGTATCGACCGTTGCAACGTGGTCGGTGTTGAGGAAACCTTCAGGGAATTCACCAGTCAGGATGCCGTGAACAGTGGAGTCTTCATCAGGGATAGAACTGGTTGCTGAAGTACCTTCAGCCGACGTTTCCGACTTATCGCCCTTGAACAGGCGTGCCTTAAAAGACTCAAATACAGACAACGAACTTCCTCTACACCAGCGTTGATGAACTACATTAAACTCTTCGGATATTTACACTGCACACAGTCGCATTACACGTTTTCTGTACTGCACTTTAATGCCGGAACTCGATTCGTGCATACCACCGCGTAAACATTAGTTTTCACCAGAAATAACGCCGTGTCAGGCGTTGAAATGTGGTCTGTAAAACTCGGCTTTTGCCACTGCGTATAGCCCTATTTGGAAGTTTATAAACGGAATGTTGTAGTGTAAATAGGCACTGCTGAAGTGGCGCAATTGGTAGCGCAACGCACTTGTAATGCGTAGGTTGCGAGTTCAAGTCTCGTCTTCAGCTCAAATTTTCCCCTATGGTCTGCT
>JAUNRU010000007.1:48192-55000 GCA_030535535.1 Corynebacterium casei | reverse complement strand
TGACTACTTCAAGGAAATGCGTGACCAGCTCCGCGGAGACGGACAGTAAAAGCTACTTGCTGCTTTAATGCAGATAGATTGAAACGAAAAGCCCGGCTACAGCCGGGCTTTTCTGATCTTCGATGCGGTGTTCTACTTTGCTAGTTCCATGGGTGCTGAAGACTGCGGCGGATTGTCCACCATCCTGTGATTATTGGGGCCGCGGCCACCACGAGCACCAGGAGGAAACGTTGCCAGCTTTCAAGCGAAATAGGGATGATTATCTCTGCATTGACTGCTCGTTGCTCGGCTGCCCAGATCAAATAGAGATTAGCTCCAGCCAAAAGCACGAGGGCAATAACAGCTGATCCTCCCAACATGAGGAGCTGAGGCCAACGTCCAGTAGAGCTTCCGATTGCGATTCCCGCGAAGGTGAAGGCTAGGAATGCGATGACGGAGATCAGGAAAGTCCAGGCCACCGAGGCAGGCGACAGACCCATATCGAGGAGTACGTACTCCACTCCATTGGTATCAACGTGTTTAACAGGGCCCTCAGTATTAATGAACCAGTCGTACCAGGCGTAGTAGGGGGAGTTTCGTTGCATGATTAATGCAGCAGCGGACGCAATTGCGGCCATTACTATCGACCAAATAATCGCAGTTGTCAATGCGCCGCTGAACCAACGTCTTGCGGGTACGTCAAGTGCATGGAGCTTGGTCCAATTCTTGGCGGCGTTCGCGAAAAGTAGACCGCTGAGAATCAGGCCAGTCCAAGTCCAGAGACCTCCATCAAAAGCCCAAAATCGCCCAAGCCCAAGAGCCAGTGCAATGAGCACGAAGGCCAAGATGAACTCGCCTCGGACAGGTCTTATAAAAGCGGTAAGCATGTCAATTCCTTTCGCTTGCTGAGAGCAAGTTGATGAGGGCGTGGTCGTCGGCAGTAACGATTTCGACCTTTTCGGCGTTCGCTCGAACTGATTCCGAGGAACTTAGGCGTTCGGCGAGGGTGACAGCCGCAGAGCCTCCAAGCGTCCTCCTATTCAAAACCTTCTTTCCTGCGGTCAATTCATCGACGACTGTCACGGGGCCAGTCAAGGTAGGGAAGTCTTCGCGTGCCGACTCCAATTCAATAGGCTCGGAAACCTCTGCATCCTGGACCGTGATGACATGATCGATCAATCCGACTAAGTCTTCCGCGCGATGGGTGGCGATAACTATTGTGCGAGCAGGGTCTTCCAGCAGCTCAATGAACACATCACGCAGCTTGTCGCGGGTGGAAATGTCGAGGCCATCGAGTGGTTCGTCAAGCAGTAATGTCTGTTTATCCGAAGCTAGTGCCGTGGCTAGGGTGAGCAGTCGGCGCTGGCCGGCGCTTAAAGCGGAGACACGTGCAGAGCGAGGAGTGTCACCAAGAATCCGGGAAGCCAACTCGTCATCGAATTCCGGGCGGGCGAGGTGAGCACACGCCAAGTGATCCCCTACGGTGTGCCCGGCGAATGTCGCATCGGCTGCAGAAGGCGCAATGGAGGCATCGCCCTTGGCATGTAGCTCTCTCAATAAGGTTGTCTTGCCCGCGGCATTGGGGCCAACCAGGCCATAAGCACCGGGGGAGAGTTCGATGGTCATAGTCGTTTCCTTTCCTCATCGAGGAGACGGTCGAGCTCAGCATCGGTGAGCCCTAGAGCTTGAGCTTCGTCGAGTAGCGGACGAATGAACTCGGCGGCGAGGCTCTCGCGCCGGGCGGCGCGTACTTTTTCACGTGCGCCGTCAACCACGAACATTCCGAGGCCACGACGTTTTTCCAGTAGCCCTTCTTCCACCAAGGCGGTTAGTGCTTTAGCGCTGGTGGTTGGGTTGACGGAATGGAATTTCGAAAGCTCATTTGTTGATGGTGCGCGCTCGCCCTCGGGCAAGAGGCCGGAAGAAATCTGGTCACGGATGCCAGCGGCGAGCTGTTGATAGATGGGACGGGGATCAGGCATTGGCGGCTCCTTAGGTTCATGGGTTAACCACCTGTGTGGGTAACACTATTGCTAGAAGCAAGAAATTGCAATACCTAAGTTGCTAAAGCTCTAGTTTGTGCAGGTCTCGAGCTGTGTGTGAAGCGCTTCCTTTTCAGCGGCGGTGACACTGAGGCCGTATTCGGACTTCACATCGATGATGTCACGGGCGTATTCGCAGCGGTGCCCGCGCTGGGGTGGGAGCCAAGTTGCGGCGTCGCCCGCGCCCTTCTGCGAATTGAGTCGACCCTTGACGGCGCGAAGGTTACGCGGGTCGTTGGCAAAGTTGCGGCGGGTTTCTTCGTCCCACTGCTGGGCGCCTTTTTGCCAGGCATCGGAAAGTGCCACGATGTGGTCGATTTGAACCTCGGACGAGGTGGACTGGCCGCGAACAAAGTCAATGGTCTCACCGCTATATGGATCGTGAAGTGTTCCCGTGAGGACAACGCAGCCGTAGGTGCCTTCTTTGATTTCCGTGTTCACAAGGTCGCGGCGCAGGATGTCATTGCGGGTATCGCAACCGTTGTGGCCAAACTCCACGGTGACGTCGTCGCTCCACGCCTGGCCGAAAAGCTCCCGCTCGTAGCCAGTCTTCGGTGCGCGTCCGGCAACGCGGAGGTCTTCTAAAGCTTCGGTGTAAAGGTCAGATGTGCCTGGTTGAGAAGTTGAAGCTGACTGGGTGGCTGGCGGAGCTAGCGTATCAGGTGAGTCTGTAGTCGGCTCAGAGGAGGCAGTGGTGGCTGAGGGGGATTCTGTGAATGTTTCAACGGAGGTGGGCTGGGCATCGCGGGAATCGGCGTCGTTATAAAAGGCGACGCCAATGATGATTGCGAGAAGAATGAGAATTTGAACCGCAATGGTTGCTACGCGCTTGATGCCTTTAGTCATGATGGATGATGATTCTAGACTGGGCAGCGGACAAACCTGGAAAGGCTGTGAGATGAGCATTGATTACATGTTCGATGAGTATCTGGAAGATGCCGGATTGGATCGGTCGGCGGAAGTGGTGTCGGATCATGCGTGCCAGGTCTTTGATGGGGAAGTGGCAAAAGATGTTGAGTCGGTGAAGGAATCTTCCGAGTTTGGGCCAAGTATTGAGCAGGCGCGGGATACAGTGAAGAAAATGCTTAGCCGCGAAATATAGTTCAAATCACAAAAGTAATGGTGAGTGAATTTGTTCGTCGAAAAGCTGCAAATATGCATGTCGAAGGCGGCATGGGCTAAAAGATGATGGTTTCCTCATGATTTTGTGGCATGCTGGTAAACCAGCTGAAATTTTGGCCTGCCGTTTTCGTTTTGTAGATTTTTGGATTCCTCTCGGAGTCCGTTGATTTTTCATAGCGCTTAAAACCCCCGCCATTGGTCAAAACCGATATCACTAGGAGTTAAACGAATCGTGACTATTGACATCTCTAACCACCGCCTGGTGAACCGACTAGAGACTGAGAACTTTGCCTTAAGTTTTTCCGGGCAGGGCTTTAGCTGGTTGCCAACCTTGCGCAACGTTATCGCCGGTGGCAATGGTGCCCAGGTGACGTCCGCGGTGGATGGAGCCAAGAAGCTGCTGGAGCCAGTTGCTGATGAACTAGCAGCAGCGCTTCCACACGGTTTTGATCCAATGGCATGGGCTGCAAACGCTGAGGATCCAGCGTGGGATCTGTCTGATTCTTCTATCTCTACCCCGGGCATCGTGGTAGCGCAGTTCGGCCTGTTGGAGTCGTTGAAAACCCAGGGCTTGGATGTTGCTGCCGCTGTGGCGCACATTGGCCACTCCCAGGGCGCGTTGGCTACTTATATTTCTTCCGAGCGCGCGCAGGTAGCGGAAGTTATTGCGTTGGCACAGCTGATTGGCGTTGCTATTTCTAAGACCGCGCGCGCCACGGGTCTTATCCGCACTGCGGCGGGTTCACCGATGGTGTCTATCGCGGGTATTAGCCGTGAGCAGCTGGACAAAGTTATAGCCAAGACTGGCGTGGGCAGTGTTATTGGTCTGCAGAATAACCGCAACACCTTCGTCATCGTGGGTACTCCGGAAGATAACAACAAGGTTATTGAGGTTCTGGAGAAACTGGCGGAGAAAGACGCCAAGGCTATTGAGAACAAGGAACGCGGCGGCAAGCCTTTCGCGCCGCGCATCAATGCTTTGGCCGTGCAATCGGGCTACCATCATCCAGCCATGCAGGCAGCAGTGGAGATGGTCACCGCCTGGTCACAGCAGATTGGGCTAGATGAGTCGCTTGCACACCATGGTGCACAGGCTGTTCTGACGTCCATCGTGGATTGGCCGCAGGAGGTGCAGCAGGCGGTCGATGCCGGCGCGCAGTGGATTCTAGAATGCGGCCCAGGCAAGGGCATGGCGGCACTGACCAAGACCGTTGTGGCAGGCCAGGGCATCGGCGTGCAGGTTGTATCCACCGATGAAGGCCAAGCAGAGCTTTTCGATGCCGGCCAGGCCCCGCAACTTCCATTGAACTTCGCGCAGTTTGCACCAAAGACTTTTGAAGATAATGGCGTTACCCGTTTGTCCACCCGCTTTACTGAGCGCACTGGCTATTCCCCAGTAATCCTGGCGGGCATGACCCCATCGACTGTAGATCCAGCGATTGTGGCAGCAGCAGCGAATGCTGGTTTCTGGGCAGAACTCGCCGGCGGTGGCCAGGTCACCGAAGCCATTTTGAATGATTCCTTAGAGCGCCTGGAAGACATGCTGAACCCGGGCATCAACGCCCAGTTCAACGCCATGTACCTGTCACCAAAGCAGTGGCGCACCCAGATTGAGGGCCGTCGTCTTATCCCACGTGCGCGTGCCAATGGTGCTTCCATCAATGGCGTGGTGTGCTCCGCAGGTATCCCGCCGCATGAGGAAGCTTTGGCGCTGGTACGCCAGCTGCACGAAGACAACATTCCATGGGTTGCGTTCAAGCCAGGTGCGGTTCGCCAGGTCAAAAAGATTCTGGACATCGCGGATGATCTGCCAGAGTCCACCATCATCATGCAGGTTGAGGGCGGCAAGGCCGGCGGTCACCACTCGTGGGAAGACCTTGATGACCTGCTGATTGAGACCTACGCCGATATTCGTGAACGCGACAACGTGGTACTCATGGCCGCTGGCGGTATCGGTGCTCCTGAGCGTGGCGCGCAATATCTGACAGGTGAATGGTCCAAGGTTTATGGCCTGCCAGCTATGCCTGTCGATGCCATCATGATCGGTACCGCCGCTATGGCAACCCTGGAATCCACGGCTTCTGAGTCCGTGAAGCAGGCGCTGGTTTCTACCCAGGGTCTAGAAGATATCCCTGGTGGCGGCTGGGTTCCAGCCGGTGGCGCACGCGACGGCATTGCTTCGGGTCGCTCCCAGCTGGGCGCGGATATTCACGAGATTGATAACACCTTCGCCAAGGCAGGTCGTTTGCTCGATGAAGTTGCGGGTGACGCAGAGGCGGTGGCCGCACGACGTGAGGAAATCATCGCGGCGATTGCTGGTACCGCCAAGCCATACTTCGGTGACCTGGAGTCGATGACCTATGCCGAGTGGCTGTCTCGTTACCTTGAGGTCTCTTACATGGGCTCCTGGGTGGATGCGTCCTGGGCACGTCGCTTTGAGCAGATGATTGCGCGCACCGAAGCGCGTTTGACTGAGGTTGACCACGGCGAGTTCGAAGCACAGGTGGTTGTTGATGCTGCCAAGCCAGAGCGCGGTATTACAGACCTGGTTGCGGCATACCCAGCTGCAGAAAAGCACACCGTTATTGCATCTGATGTTGCGTGGTTTATTGATCTCTTGCGCGGCAAGGGCAAGCCACCAGCATTCGTCCCAGTCATCGACTCTGAAGTTCGCCGTTGGTGGCGCCAGGACTCGTTGTGGCAAGCACACGATGAGCGCTACACCGCTGAACAGGTGGGCATCATCCCAGGTACCACCGCTGTAGCGGGCATTACCAAGGCAAACGAGCCAGTAGCTGAGCTCCTGGCACGCTTTGAATCTGCAGCCGTTAACGTCGTGCTGGCATCTGAGAACGCTGAGGACGCAGAGCCAGCCAACATCGCCGGCACAGCACTTGAGCGCGTTTTGGCCGCGAAGTCCGTGGAGTGGGCAGGACGCCAGCGTCCAAACCCAGTTGCTCAGGTTTCTGAGTCCTGGACTCTGGACGCCGAAGGTACCTCGGCACGCGCAGAAGGCGCGGAGCTTATCACGGTTGATGCAGAAAACGTTGAGCTAACCGTCAACCTGGCCGGCTCGGTTGCGGGCGCACAGCTGACCCTGCGCATCACCGTGCCAGCAGATGCACCACTGTCTTCCACCCCAATTATCACCGCGGAAGCTGCCGAAGAATCCATGGCTGCACTCGCCGGTGTTGCAGCTGGCGGCACCCTGCCAGAGGTCACCGATGGCAAGGCCATCTGGAAGAGTTCCCTGAACCCAGCTGCCCTGGCTGATTATGCCGGCGTGACCACCGGTTATATCCCAAGCGCGGAGACCAACTCCGCTATCGCACCAGACGTTATCGTCGGCCGCGCCTGGCCAGCAGTATTCGCCGTCATCGCGAACGCTGTTGTTCCTGGCACGGATTCCGCACGCGTGGTTGAAGGCCTGTTGAACCTGGTTCATCTTGAGCACAACCTGCGCCTGCACCAGGCTCTGCCAACCGAGGCAGTGGAACTGACCGTCACCGCTACCGGCGGCGAAGTCCGCGACACCCTGGTGGGCCGTGTTGTTGAGGTCTCCGTATCCATCGACATTGACGGCGCAGCTGAGCTCAAACACGCGCAACTAGCAACCCTGGAAGAGCGTTTCGCGATTGTCGGACGCACCGGCGAGCAGGACCTGG
>JAUNRU010000007.1:0-48092 GCA_030535535.1 Corynebacterium casei | reverse complement strand
CCCGGCGCGTCCGTGGACTTCATCGTGGAGCGCACTGGCCTGGACTCACGCCCGCTAGCCGGCGAAGTACGCACCGTGACCGCAAGCGTGGACGGCGATGTTGTCTTGCAGGCAACCGCCACCATGGCCGCACCTCGTACCTTCTACGGTTTCCCAGGCCAGGGCATTCAGTCCCAGGGCATGGGCATGGATTCTTATGCTTCCTCCGCCGCTGCACGCGACGTATGGGAGCGCGCGGATGCGCACACCCGCTCGAAGTTGGGCTTCTCCATCCTGGAGATCGTGCGCAACAACCCACCACTCGTTGTGGTGGGCGGTGAAGAATTCACCCACCCAGACGGTGCGCTCTTCCTCACCCAGTTCACCCAGGTAGCCATGGCAACCTTGGGCTGTGCCCAGATTGCAGAGCTCGCTGAGGCCGGCGTGAAGTCCAATGACACCTTCTTCGCTGGTCACTCCGTGGGCGAGTACAACGCCCTGGCTGCCTACGCGCAGGTGCTCTCACTCGAAGCGGTTGTAGAAATCGTTTACGCACGTGGTCTGACCATGCACCGCCTGGTGGACCGTGACGCACAGGGTAATTCCAACTATGGCCTCGCGGCATTGCGTCCGAACAAGATTGGCGTGCGCGCCGATGACGTTTTCGACTACGTGGCCAAGGTGTCTGAGGTCAGCGGCGAGTTCCTCGAAATCGTCAACTACAACATCGCCGGTGTGCAGTACGCCGTCGCCGGTACCCGCGCAGGTCTCGCTGCATTGGCTGCCGATGCCTCCTCCCGCGCGCCGGGCCAGCGTGCCTTCATCATGATTCCGGGCATTGACGTGCCATTCCACTCCTCGCATCTGTTGGGCGGAGTGGACAACTTCCGCACGCACCTGGATTCACTGATTCCGCAGCAGGTTGACCTGGATGTCTTGCGCGGCCGCTACATCCCGAACCTGGTGGCTCGTCCATTTGAGCTCACCCGTGAATTCGTTGAAGCCATGGCGGAGGTTGTGGACTCGAAGTATGTCAATGACATCCTCGCTGACTTTGACAAGGCGCTAGAAAACCCAGTTCAGCTGGGCCGCACCTTGCTCATCGAATTACTTGCTTGGCAGTTCGCATCTCCAGTTCGCTGGATTGAAACCCAGGACCTGCTGCTCTCTGACACTGGCGCCACTGCTGGTGCCGGCACTGCCGGTTTGGGCGTGGAGCGATTCGTTGAAATCGGCGTTGGTTCTTCCCCTACGCTGGCGAACATGCTGGGCCAGACCTTGCGCTTGCCGCAGTATGCCGGCAACCCAATTGAGGTGCTCAACGTTGAGCGCGACCGCGCGACCGTATTCGCCGAAGACGCCATGGTGCGCCCACAACCTGAAACCTCCAATGAAGTCGTCGAAGAAGCAGCTACCGCTACCGCGCAGGAAGTTTCCGCAGCAAACGCCGCACCAGCTGCTGCAGCACCCGCACCGGTTGCGGCAGCGCCTGCTGCGACTGCTCCAGCGGGCGGCGGAAGCACCCCGGATGACAAGGCCTTTAGTGCAGCCGATGCCACGGAGATGCTCATCGCTATCTGGACCAAAGTGCGTCCAGACCAGATGGGCGCAGCCGATACCATCGAGCTACTCGTCGAAGGCGTATCTTCTCGCCGTAACCAGCTGCTTTTGGACCTCGGTGTGGAATTCGGCCTCGGTGCCATCGAAGGTGCAGCAGATGCCGAAATTGCTGCCCTAAAGGACCAGGTCGCTGGCATGGCCAAGGGCTACAAGGCATTTGGCCCAGTCCTGTCCGTGCAGGTTTCTGATTCCCTGCGTCGCATTACCGGACCAGCTGGTAAGAAGCCTGCTTATATTGCGCAGCGCGTGACTGAGACCTGGGGTCTTGGTACAGGTTGGGTCGACCGCGTGACCGCTGAACTCGTGCTCGGTGCGCGTGAGGGCGCATCGATTCGCGGCGGTGACTTGGCGCTGCTATCACCTGCAAACCCAGGCTCCACTGCTGAACTTGATGCCTTGATCGACGCTGCTGTCGATTCCGCCGGTGCGAAGGTGGGCATTGTGATCTCGAAGCCATCGGCAGGCGGTGGCGCAGGCGGCGGGGTAGTGGACTCTGCTGCCTTGGATGCCTACTCGGAGAAGATGAACTCTGCGCTGGCACACACCGCTCGCACGCTGCTTGCTCAGCTGGGACAACAGGCCCCGGTCACCGAATTTGCCGAGGCCGATGACAACCAGGCGATTGTTGACCTGGTTTCCGCAGAGCTCGGCGCGGACTGGCCACGCCTGGTCGCCCCAAGCTTTGATGCGGACAAGACCGTGCAGCTCGATGACCGTTGGGCTTCTGCGCGTGAAGACCTCGTGCGTTTGGCTCACGGCGAGCTGGATTCTCTCGACATCACCGGCGCCGGTGAAGAAGCCGCCGCCATGGCGGAATACCTGGGCTTGGATGTACAGGCAGCACAGGCACGCGTTGCTGACTCCACCCTGGAGCACGACGGCGAAGTGGCTGTTGTCACCGGTGGCTCCCCAGGATCCATCGCATCGGAAGTTGTGGCGAACCTGCTGCGCGAGGGCGCAACCGTTATTGCCACGACCTCGCGTCTGGGCCATGACCGCCTGGAGTTCTACAAGAACCTCTACCGTACTTCCGCGCGCGGCAACGCCCAGCTGTGGGTGGTTCCAGCGAACCTGAACTCCTTCGCTGACCTGGATGCCGTCATTGACTGGATTGGAAATGAGCAAACCGCTACCGTTGGTGGTTCTTCCAAGTTGGTTAAGCCAGCTATGGTTCCAAACCTGCTCTTCCCATTCGCGGCACCTCGCGTGCAGGGCACCCTGGCTGATGCCGGCGCACCAGCAGAAGCACAGATGCGCCTTTTGCTGTGGAGCGTGGAGAAACTTATCGCGGGACTTAGCCAGCTCGGCACCGGAACGCACGTGGGCCAGCGCCTGCACATCGTGCTTCCAGGCAGCCCGAACCGCGGCCGCTTCGGTGGCGACGGCGCCTACGGCGAATCCAAGGCGGCACTCGACGCCCTGGTAACCCGCTGGCACGCTGAGCCAGTCTGGGGCGACCGCACTTCGATTGTTCACGCACACATCGGTTGGGTCCGCGGTACTGGCCTTATGGGTGGTAACGATCCATTGGTTGACGCAGTCGAAGCCAAGGGTGTTCGCACCTACTCCAATGAAGAGATGGCGCAGAAATTAGTTGGCGAGGGGGCATCGGTAAGCAAGCGCGAAGAAGCTCGCACCGCACCTGTGACCTTGGACTTTACTGGCGGCCTGGGCCAGGCTGACATCAACCTGCCTGAGCTCGCACGTTCTTTGGCTGCACAACCTGTAGCCGAAGAAGCAGCTAAGGCTCCAGTCTTGCGCGCACTGCCCAATATCCGTGAGCGCATTGCGTGGACCACCCCAGACTTTGCTGGTGTGAACCAGAAACTTGATGACATGGTGGTCATTGTTGGTGCCGGCGAAATCGGTCCAGTGGGTTCCTCCCGAACCCGCTTTGAAGTGGAAATGACCGGCGATTTGAGCGCTGCTGGTGTTATCGAACTGGCATGGACCACCGGTCTGATTGCCTGGGACGATGCTGCCGGTGCGTGGTTTGATGCCGACGGCGAGGAAATCGCCGAAGAAGACATCTACTCCCGTTTCCACGACGAGGTCTTGGCGAATGTTGGCGTGCGCAAATACCACGATGACTACGGCCCGAACATGCCGATGGTGGACAACCTCGCACCTGAGCTGACCACCATCTACCTTGAGCGCGACATGACCTTTGCCGTGCAAGATGAAGAGACCGCACGCACTTTTGTTGCCGACGTGGAAGGCGCGACCGCGCACTTCGACGGCGAGGAATGGCAGGTCACCCGCCCAGCTGGATCCGAGGTCCGCGTGCCACGCCGCGTTGCCATGACTCGCTTTGTCGGCGGTCAGGTACCGCAGGGCTTCAACCCGGGCGTCTACGGCATCCCGGCCGACATGATTGACAACCTCGACCGCGTAGCCTTGTGGAACCTGGTCTGTACTGTCGATGCTTTCTTGGCAGCCGGCTTTAGCCCAGCTGAACTACTCAGCCACGTGCACCCAGCGCGCGTGAGCTCCACGCAGGGCACCGGCATGGGCGGCATGCAGTCCATGCGCTCGCTGTACCTGGATAAGCTGCTGGCGCAGCCACGTCCAAACGACATTTTGCAAGAAGCACTGCCAAACGTTGTGGCAGCGCACGTCATGCAGTCCTATGTCGGCGGCTACGGCCAGATGGTGCACCCAGTTGCTGCGTGTGCAACCGCTGCTGTTTCCGTGGAAGAGGGAATGGACAAGCTGCGTCTGCGCAAGGCGGACTTCGTGGTTGCCGGCGGTATTGATGACCTGTCCATTGAGGGCATCACCGGTTTCGGCGATATGGCCGCAACAGCTGATTCTTCCGAAATGGAAGACAAGGGCATTGACCACATGTACTTCTCCCGCGCGAACGACCGCCGCCGTGGTGGCTTCATAGAATCCGAAGGTGGCGGCACCATCTTGATGGCGCGCGGTAACCTCGCTGCGGAACTCGGCTTGCCGGTGCTTGGCGTCGTGGGCTTCGCGGAGTCCTTTGCTGATGGTGCGCACACCTCTATCCCGGCTCCTGGCCTGGGTGCATTGTCCGCTGCCCGTGGTGGCGCGGATTCCCGCCTGGCACAAGCTCTGGAGGAGCTCGGCGTGGGTGTTAATGAAATCGCTGTGATTTCTAAGCATGACACTTCCACCAACGCCAATGACCCGAACGAGTCTGACCTGCATGAGCGTATTGCTGCCTCCATGGGCCGCGATAAGGGCAACCCGCTGTTCATCATCTCGCAGAAGACTCTGACCGGTCACGCCAAGGGCGGTGCTGCCGCATTCCAGCTGGTTGGCCTAACCCAGGTGCTGCGCAATGGTGTGCTGCCTCCAAACCGCTCCTTGGACTGTGTGGATCCGGTTCTGCGACGTCATTCGCACCTGACCTGGCTGCGCGAGCAGCTGGATCTACGCGCGACTCCACCCAAGGCTGGTCTGGTGACTTCCCTGGGCTTTGGTCACGTGTCCGCGTTGGTTGCTGTGGTTCACCCGGGTGCGTTCTTGCAGGCACTGCGCGCTGAGCGTGGTGAGCAAGCAGCTAAGCAGTGGCAGGAAGCATCTTCTGCCCGTGAGGCAGCAGGTTTGCAGCGTCTGACTTCTGCCATCTCCGGTGGTGCTGCGCTGTACGAGCGTCCCGTTGACCGCAACCTTGGCGGTTCCGGTGACGCGGTGAAGGAACGCGAAGCCGCAACCCTTTTGGACCACGATGCACGCCTGCGCGGCAACCTGCTAGAACCAGGCGCGGACAGCAAGTAGGGACTCTATCGATGGCGAAACGTGAAGCAATGACCGTGGGAGTGGACTTGGTTCACATCCCCGGCTTTGCCGAGCAACTAGCGCGGCCTGGCTCCACCTTTGACCAAGTATTCTCACCGCTGGAACGCCGTCACGCCCAGCAGCGCCGCGACGTGTCCGGTGTGACGTCGAATACTAGCCTTGCGGGTTCACGCACTGAGCACCTTGCCGGCCGATGGGCTGCCAAAGAAGCCTTTATCAAAGCCTGGTCACAAGCCATCTACGGCAAACCGCCCGTGATTGAACCGGACCTGGTGAACTTTGCTGAGATTGAAGTCTTGCCTGATCGCTGGGGCAGAATAGCGCTGCAGCTCAAAGGCGAAGTAGCTGCGAAACTTCAAGAATCCATCGGCGAGGTAGAGCTGAGCCTGACCATCAGCCACGACGGTGACTACGCCACCGCGCAGTGCCTGATGCGCTACCAACTACCGGAATAGACGTCCGAAATAGCCGCTGCAGGTACACAATAACGCCGCATGATGAGCACTGTAAAAGTGCAAATCATGCGGCGTTGTTTCGGCTTATTCGAACCCGCCCGTGAGGTGCTCGACCGGAAGGTGTGCGCCCTGGGCGACGCTGAACAAGTATGCAATCAACATGCGCTTGATTTCTGCAATCACAGCATCAATGGACTCTGGATCATCACTGCGGATGGCGTAGTTCAGTAAAGACACCACCGTGTGGACTAAGAAACCAGCCAACTCCATGCGCTGTTCCTCAGACATGCCTTGGGCCAAAGGCCGCAAGATTTCTGACAGCGGCTCCAACATTTCCCGCTCGGTGGCCGCGGCCGTATAACGGGTTGCTGGCGTGGACTGGACAGCATGCCACACGGCGCGACGCGACGGATCTTCCCGCCACATACGCGCTAGGTGGTCAATAAACTCATCCAACAAATCCGGCCACTGGAGTGCTGGAACTTGCTGGGAGAACTTGTTAAGTTCTTCGACGTTGGCTGCTGTATCTTCCCGGTCTAGCTCGCAAATCAGAACATATTTATTGGCGAAGAACTGATACAACGTACCAATTGGAACTTCAGCGCGGCGCGATACTTCATCAAAAGTAAAAGACTCAAAGCCAAGGTCCACCAGTACGTCACGAGCTGCCTTCAAAATGCGCTCAAAGCGCAGCCGACTACGCGCCTGTGCGGGGCGCCGCCGGGGTACAAGCAACTCTGGGTTCTTATCGGTCATCTGTGAAAAATGCAGACTCTTCTTAGTCTCGGTGGAAAGAGAAACTCTTAATCGAGTTCCTTGATGATACGGGCAACGTGGCCGGTGGCCTTCACGTTGTACTTAGCAACGCTGACCTTGCCGTCTGGTTCAACCACGAAGGTGGAGCGGATAACGCCCTGAACCTTCTTGCCGTAGTTATTCTTCTCACCGAACGCGCCATAAGCGGTCAGCGTTTCCTTCTCCGGGTCAGAAAGGAGAGGGAAGTTGAGGTCATGGTCCTCACGGAACTTCGCCAAAGCCTCTGGCTTATCCGGGGAGATACCAAGAACTACAACCTCAGAATCATTGAGCTGCTCCATCGCATCACGGAAGTCACAGGCTTCAGTGGTGCAACCTGGGGTGTTTGCGCGTGGGTAGAAGTAAACTACAACGCGCTTTCCTGCGTAATCTGACAAGGAGACAGTGTTTCCTGCGTCATCTTTCAAAGAGAATGCGGGTGCGGTGTCTCCAACTTCTAATCTGTTCTGCTCAGTCATGCCTTTTACTCTATCGTAAAGTAAGTCGCGCTAGACTAGGTGCGAACCTTATATCCAATGTAACTTTTCAGGAGACTATTAACGTGGCACGCAATATTGATGACATTCAGCGAGACATCGAGCGCACCCGTCGCCAGCTCGCAAGCACTTTGGATGAGCTCGCAGATCGCTCCAAGCCAGAGAACTTGGCCAATGATGCCAAGGCAGCTGCAACTGAAAAGCTTTCACAGCAAAATGTTCAGATTGCCCTGGCGTCTGTCGCCGCACTCGTTGTTGGTGCGATTGCGTTTAGCGTTGTGCGCTCCCGTCGTCGCAGCAACGACCTCAAGGAAGTACAGCGCCTGCTGTCCCAGCGCTAAATCCGCGCTCACTTTCCTTAGCGGTAAACTTTCAACTTTATAAGTTCCGGGTACCCACACCCACGTGGGTACCCGGAACTTGGCGATCATATATTCAGGCTTTAGATTCAAGCGCTGAGTTTTAGTCCGTACACAATGACGATTAGCTAGGCTGGTGCAGGTGCAAACACCTATTCCTTTTTATCTTGATGAAATCTTGGAGAAAGTTCGCTACCAAGATGGCGGCGCAGTTGCGGATTACATTCCGCAACTAGCAGCGGCCAACCCGTCCTATCTTGGTGCTGCTCTGTGCACGACCACAGGCCACCTTTATAGTGCTGGTGATGATGAGGAAGAGTTCACCATGCAGTCCATTTCCAAGCCTTTCGTGTATGCCTTGGCGTTGCAGGAACTGGGTTTGGACGAGGTCCGCTCCGTAGTGGGCATGGAACCATCCGGTGAAGCCTTTAATGAGCTTTCGCTCAACCGCGATGACCACCGCCCGGTCAATCCGATGATTAATGCTGGTGCGATGACGGTGACGCAGCTGATTAACGGCGTGGACTCCGGTGTTGATGAGCGCGTTGAGCGTATCCGTCAGTACATGTCACGGTTGGCTGGCCGTGAGTTGTTTGTTGATGAAGACACTTGCGACTCTGAGCTTGACCACGCGGAACGTAACTTGTCCCTGGCGCACATGCTGCGCAATTACGACATCATCCAAGACGACGCCCATGATGCCGTGTTGACCTATACCCGGCAGTGCTCCATCAAGGTCAACGTCAAAGACCTTGCGGTTATCTCCGCGACCTTGGCTAATGGTGGTCTGCAGCCTGTCACCGGTGAACGGATCCTTGACGCGGATGTCTGCCGCCTGACCCAGGCCGTGATGAGCTCAGCTGGCATGTATGACGGTGCTGGCCGATGGATGGCGGAAGTGGGCATTCCTGCTAAATCTGGTGTATCCGGTGGTTTGCTTGGAACTCTTCCTGGCCAGCTGGGTATTGCGACGTTCTCCCCACGCCTAAACGCCGAAGGTAACTCCGTGCGTGGTGTGGAGGCATTCAAACGTCTGAGCCGCGAGATGGGTCTGCACTTGATGTCCACTGACCAGCGCTACGGCATCGCCCCAATCCGTGAAGTTGAAACCATCGACGACACCGCGATTGTGCGCCTGCAGGGTGTCATGAACTTCTCCGCCGCGGAGTCCATCCTCTTCCGCTTGGAGGACTACGAAATCACCGCCGAGCAAGTTCTCCTCGACTTCAGTCAAGTCACCTCCGTCAACCGCATTGCTCGCGTCATGCTCAAAGAAGGCCTGCGCCGCATGCGCGATGCAGGTTTCCAAATCGGTGTGATTGACCCGGACGAACTGGTCAAGGACCGCACCATGCGCGACGGCACACAAGTGCGCCGCGACGACACCGAGGACTACATGATTGACGGGGAAGAGTTCTGGTAATTCTTAGGTAGTTGTATTCCAGCGGTCAATCAGTCACAAGAAAGGTCACAATGCCTCGGTATCTAGAGATTGCGGAGATTATTCGCGGTGAGATTGATGCTGGTACGTGGGGCTTGGGGGAGTACTTGCCGCCGGAGTCGAAGCTGGCGCAGCGCTTTGAGGTAGCACCAGGAACGGTGCGTCAGGCGCTGAAAGAACTTGTTGCTGAGGGCACATTAAGTGCGCGGCGCGGAGCTAAGAAGATTGTTATGAGAGAGCCCCGGCAGACGAAAGATGTGCCGGAGTTTCGTAGCTTTGCACAGTGGGCTTTGAGCGAAAAACGTAAGCCTTCTGGTCTCGTGATTGAGTCTGAATGGGTGGAGGCATCTGAGGTGGACCTGCGAAAGCTGAATCTTAGCCGCGGAGAGAAAGTATTTCGGGTACTGCGCCTGCGTACCATAGATGACCAGCCAGTAATGGTGGAGCGTACGCACTACCCGCCAGCAGTTGGGGTGCAGGTAGAAACATTGCCTGCCGATGCAACCTCAGTGACCAATGAGCTGAAAGTACGTTTTGGCATTGAGTTCGTGGCCGCAGAGAACTCCTTCACTACAGCAGCTGCAGGCGATGTTGACCAGCGCTTATTGAAAGTCGCCGAAGGGTATCCATTGCTGTGCCATCTGCGGACATCGCGTGACCGCTTCGGAACGCCGCTGGAATGGTCAGAGGATAGGTACCGGGCAGGGGTTATTGCGCTTTCTGTTCCTACGGTTCAAGGAGATAACCTCTTGAACTGGGACAGGGTGGATAACCTCGACTGGATGAATTAGCTAGAAGAGTTGACTCGCTGAGTAAATGAAATAGGGAGAGGGGAAAGGTGCGAGGCAGACTGGGCGTCGCACCTTTCATTATGCGCATTGCATGTTGGGGTTGATTTGTTTGCTGGTGAGAGCTGTTTTCAATCATTTCGCCGAGATTCATCAGGTGTGTTTGCAGGGTTCACCGAATGTTCACTAATGAGTGTTTCTATATAAAAGTAAGAAAGTTCACTAGTGAGGTTTTGGGAATTGCATAGAGTTCCCAACCGGATTGGAAAATGATGAAATCCCTACGACGTCTAATTGCTCTCCCAATTGCTCTAACTTCCGCACTCGCATTGGCTGCTTGTGGCGCTGAAAGTTCTGCGGACACCGAATCCTGGCGTGACGCCACCAACGCTGAAGATGGCGGCGGCATGGATGCACTGATTGAAGCTGCGCAAGCCGAAGGTGCATTTAACTCCATGGGTCTGTACGAAGACTGGGCCAACTACGGTGGAATCTTGGCTGCATTCAGCGAAAAGTACGACATTGAAATCAACAATGACGTGTCCACCGGCGCATCCCAAGACCTCATCAACGCAGTGAAGAACCGCCAAGGCCAAGATGACTCTTTGGACTACCTAGACACCGGTATGTCTTTTGCTGATTCCGCAGACAATGAAGGCCTCCTCGCGCAGTACGAGCCAGAGGTTGCTGGTGAAATTCCAGCCGAGATGAAATCTGAAAATAACACCTGGTACAACCACCTTGGCGGCAACATGGCCATTGGCTGTGACGCTGCAGCAATCGATAACTGTCCGGAGTCCTTTGCAGATCTGAAGAACCCCGAATACGCGGGCAAGATTGCGCTGACTGGTGACCCAACCAGCAGTGAGTCCGCTTTTATGGCTGTCTACGCAGCGGCATTGGCCAACGATGGCTCATTGGATGATGTTCAGCCAGGTATTGACTTCTTCGCAGAACTATCTGAGGCAGGCAACCTGGTTGCGGTTACCGGCAATGAAGGCACCATGGAAACTGGTGAAACCCCAATCCTTATCAACTGGGATTACCTGATGGCACCGATGGCAGAAAACTTGTCCGGTGCAGGCGTTGACCTGCAGATCATTGCACCAGAAGAAGGCACCGTATCTTCTTACTATGCAGCATCCCTCAACGCGGATGCACCACACCCAGCAACCGCTCGTTTGTTCATGGAGTTCCTCATGTCGGATGAGGGCCAGAACTTGCTGTTGGAAGGCTACGTTCGTCCAGTTCGTCTGCAGGAAATGGTTGATGCGGGAACGGTGAATCAGGAAGCACTTGACCGTCTGCCAGAATCCATCCTGCAGGAAGCCCCACAGCCTGACCTGGAACAGCGTGCAACGCAGCAGGCAGTAGTTGTTGAACAGTGGGCAGAAGCGGTCGCCTAAACCATGACTGCTTCTCCCTCTGTTAATAACCGACAGCGGCGGATGAGTTCAGCGTCCACAACAGCGGTGGCAACTTTGCTGCCGTTGGGACTAGTAATGTTCTTCTTTTTCGTGGTGCCACTGGTCGGCATGGCTGTTACCTCGGTTCAAGCTCCTAGTGGTGGCGTCACACTTGAACACTATGAATCGCTCGCTTCTGGGCGCCGTTGGCTGGCATTGAGAAACTCACTTTTCATCTCATCAGTCTCCTCACTGGTCGCAGCAATCCTGGGAACCATCATCGCGTGGGCCATCTCCCATATCGATTCAAAAATTCTCCATGCAGTAACTGGAGTGATGTCCAGTGTGCTGGCGAACTCTGGCGGCGCAGCATTAGCCTTTTCCTTCATCGTCTTGTTCGGTAATGCTGGTTACCTTATTTCTTTCATCACCGGCATGGATCCTGGTTTTACCTTGTATAGCTCCAAAGGTTTGGTGTTGATGTATCAGTACTTCCTCATCCCAACTATGGTGTTGTTGCTTTTGCCGTCGATGCAAGCGCTGCGCACGGAATGGAAAGAAGCGAATACTTCACTCGGCGGGTCACAGTGGATGTTTTGGCGCAAGGTCGGAATCCCAATTCTGTCCCCGGCGATAATCGGCGGCTTCGTGCTGTTGTTTGGTTCAGCTTTTGCCACGCATGCATCGGCAGCCGTGCTACTGGGTAGTGGGGCATTTCCTCTCATCACGTTGCAAATTGCTAATGAACTTGGGGGAACCGCGGCTGTGGGTGGACAAAACGCTGCCATGGCCATGGGCCTAGTCACCGCTGTTGTGGCGATTGTAGTTCTCATCGTGTTCAACCTGCTTCAAGGAAGGAGCCAAAAATGGCTTCAGTGATAGACCAGAAAACCCGAGTGAGCAAGAGTATCTCCTGGGTACCGGTGATTGCTATTGCGGTGTTCATCTTGGCGCCACAGTTAGGTCTGGCTGCTTATGCGTTCTGGAAAGGCGATGCGGGTTTCACCCTTGAAGGCTTCAGCTCGCTGTTTGAAAGCAGCGCCTTTTTCGACGCGTTAATTCTTAGCCTAAGCATCGCAGTTGTCACCATCTTCGTTCTGATTCTGGTGTTGGTCCCTGCCGTGGTTGCTGTGCAGCTTTGGGCGCCAAAGCTGCAAGGAATCCTGAATGTACTGTGCACACTTCCTCTAGTCATTCCTTCGATTGCCTTGGTTGCCGGCTTGATGTCCATCCTCGGCACCTTGTCTTCTCAAGGTCGCGGTACCTTCAGCAACTCACTGTCGCAGGCACTGCAGTCAGACACACTGCCGGTTACGCTCATCGGAACCTATGTGGTGTTGTGCTTGCCGTTTACTTACCGCTCGATCAACGCGGCGCTGACCTCGATCCCGTTGCGTACTTACTATGAGGCATCGTTTAGCTTGGGCGCAGGAACGTGGAAAACCTTGATGAAGATTGCTCTGCCAAACATCCGTGGCTCTATCGTCTTTTCTGCCTTCTTCACCTTTGCCTTGTCGCTAGGGGAGTACACGGTTGCTGCCACCATGAGCTATCAAACGCTGCCGGTATATATGGCAACCCTGGCCAACAGTGACTTCCGCGCATCGGTTGCCTTGTCGCTGCTGTCCAACATCATCACCTGGGCGCTATTGGCATTCGCAATGTACTACTCCGACCGCCGAGTCAAGAAGTCATCCAAGCCGTCGCAATCGGCCATGGACCAGGACGCCGAGGGCGAGGGCCTTGACATCAATCAACTGCCGGTGAGTTCACTAACAGTTACCCCACATGAGAACACGAAGGAAACAAATGCTCACGTCTAGGACAGAGCCAGTTGATGTTGAACTCATCAACATAGATAAGGCTTATTCACACAACGGCCCGCTGGTGCTGGAGAACTTCAGCATTCATATTCCTGCAGGTGATTTGGTGACAGTGCTGGGGCCATCCGGCTGCGGCAAGACCACAACTTTGCGTTTGTTGGCGGGCTTTGAATCTCCAACCGGCGGCGATGTTCGCGTCGGCGGAGAATCGATAGTCAAGACCCCAGCTTCAAAGCGCAACATGGGCATGGTCTTTCAAAGCTATAGCCTGTTTCCCAACCTGTCAGTTACTGACAATATTGAATACGGCATGGAGATCCGCAAGGTAGACCCTGCAGCACGTTCCAAGCGCAGTGCTGAGCTGCTAGAAATGGTGGGCTTGCAGGGCTTTGGGGACCGCTATCCACACCAGCTTTCGGGCGGTCAGCAGCAGCGAATTGCGTTGGCACGTGCTTTGGCTATCCAGCCACGCGTATTGCTTCTCGATGAACCTCTGTCTGCACTCGATGCCGCAGTCCGAGGTAATCTGCGCGATGAGATCCGCCGTGTGCAGCAAGAACTGGGCACCACAACCTTGTTCATCACCCATGACCAGTCAGAAGCATTGGTCATCGCGGATCACGTTGCGGTGATGAACCAGGGAAAGATCGAGCAGTACACCAACCCTTATGAGCTTTATAGTCACCCGGCGACGCCGTTTGTCGCGCGTTTTATCGGAACCATCAACGAGTTCGCCGTTCCCGGTGGCTGGAATGAATCGATGCCGATTCCACTCGAGCGCCACGCAGCTGAGGGCACGGACACCATCTTTGTGCGTCCGGAGAATTTGCAGATTGAAGCAGTCGAGCAGTCCCCGGCATTCGTGTACAACCAGCGTTATATGGGTGAGCGCACCTCGGTCATCATTGAACATCCTGATGCCATTGGTGGTACCTGGACTGTTTCGTTGAGCAGCCAAGAAGCATCTTCGTTCCCAGTCGGTACTCCTGTTAGTTTGTCCTTGGCAGGTGAGGTGGCAATGCGTGAGTCTGCACGCGAGGCCAGGCGTGTATGACAACAGTAGGAAAATATAAAGCAGCAATTTTTGATTGTGACGGAACACTAGTTGATTCCGAGTCCATTTGGATGACAATGATCCAGGAAGTGCTCCTCCAGCATCACCTGGAGCCACACCCGGAATTCGTCGAAGAGTTTCGCGGCATCACATCAAGCAAGGCTGCACAAAAGATTGCCTGGCATACAAGTAAAAACACTGATGAGGTGAAAGCCGCCTTGGACGTGGAGTACTCGGCACGATTGCGCTCCGGGAGCGTGCCGATGGCGAATGCGTCAACGTTTCTGCGCGCCTTACACGGTGAGGTACCCATCGCTGTGGCCTCCAATGGGCGGCGTGAAGATGTAGAAGCACTGCTGTCGACCACGGGGCTCATTGGCTTTATCGATGAGATTGTCACCATTGAAGATGTTGCGCAGGGAAAGCCCGCGCCGGATCTCTTTGAATTGGCATGTGCACGTCTTGACGTTCAACCAGCCCACAGCGTGGTCTTTGAGGATTCCCTCATCGGAGTCGGTGCTGCCAAAGCAGCGAAGTGCAATGTCATCGGTATGACTACTGACCCAGTGGTAGAAGCAGAAGCCGGAAATATCGCGCCGGGCTTTGATTGCCTCGACGTGCGGATTGCTGGTCATGAATTCTATGTTCAGATTAAAGACAGGATTTTGAAATGAAAACACTAACTGTCCAAACTCTTAACCTGTGGTTTGGTGGGGCCTGCGTTGTTGACGGACGGCAGAAGATTGCCGATGTCTTGCGCAAGTATCCCAGCGACATCGTGGCGTTGCAGGAAACCTTTCACGAGCTAGGCCGTGAAGCAACGCGCGAGCTTGAACTTAATCACGTGCAGCAGGGCTTTGATACCGCGCTGGTCTCTCACATGGATTTGGAATACATCGACACTGACTCGGAGCTTAATGCCACGGCTGCTTGGATCACGGTTGAAGGGCAAAGGATTCTATTGTGGTCAGTGCACCTGCATCACATGGACTACGGACCTTATGCCGCGCTGAAAGGCGTTGCGCATGAAGAAGTACTCGGCGCTGAGTTTGAGCTGCGACGGCTTGAGCAGATTCAGTCAATCCTCGCGATGACTGAGCAGCTCATTGGTGAGCAATCGATCCCTGTCATTATCGCGGGTGATTTCAACAGCCCCGCAACCGTTGACTGGAAGCTGCGCGAAGACCGCCCGTCAGTAAACTGGCCCGCCATCGATGTCATGCATGAAGCTGGCTTTGTTGACTGCTTCCGGGAAATCTACCCAGACCCGACATCCGCGCCGGGTGACTCCTGGTCGCAAATTGAGCCACTAGAAAACGAGCCCCGTGACCGCATTGATTTCATCTTTGCTCGTGGCCTCAAGCCTGTGGCGGCACGAATGATTGGTGGTTCCCCTCATCCACTCAATGATGAAAGCTTCGTTGAATTCGGCGGCCCATGCGAGCTCATCCCAAACCAGAAAGATAACGCCTATCCATCAGATCACATGATTTTTGAAGTGCAGCTGGAATTCTAATCTACGCTGCGAAGCACTTTTCAGGGAAGTGCTGAAACATGGGAAACTGCAGATAGGTATTGAGTCCTCCGCCAGATGATTGGTGGAGGACTCCTTATTAATCATTCTGTTGCCTAGTTGTCGTCATCGGCGGCTCGTCCACCTTCATCTTCCCAGCGCTTGAGCTGACGGGCCTTAGAGGCGTTGTGACGTTTGCGCACGCCATGTCCGAGGCTTTCCTCTTCGGCGATGAAAACTACGCCGTAGCTCTCAAGGGTCTTTTGGAGGCGAGTTTTCTCGTCGAGGGTTAGGCTTCCCACGCGCTTTTCATAGTCTCTGACTTGCTGCCTGGTCAGGCCAGCTTCTTCGGAGATGATGAGGGAATTGATTTGGGCGAGGGCCCGTCCAGCACGGGCGAGGCCGGGGCTTAGGTCCTGAGGAAGAACACGCATGATCTCATCCTTTCTAGATGTGAATCAACATGGTGATTGGTGTGATTAGGATCTCCATCTACCTGTGAGTCTACCCTCTGGCGACACCTTCGGACAGGCTTTAATCAAACGCCCAGCAGCCGCGACGCCGGGCGGGTGGGGGAAATGGCAGCAACCGTCGATGCTGCCTCGCAAAGGCTTCCAAAGAATCTCCATACAAAGAATCGAGGCATCTGTCTCCAAACGGCTCTTCTGAAGCGTCCCAGGGTTTGTTCCGACTGAGTTGATGAGAAGATCTGGAGGAGTTTAGATAAACAACAAGCCTGCTTTGACCAGCTGTGGACTTTTGAAGAACTATGAAGCACTGAAAATAGCGTGGTAAGCCTACCAGGGTAAAATCGATTGCTAATGCATGGGAAAACCGAAGCTAAAACGAATATGCGGTTGATTATCAACGAGCTACGCATGCTTGAAAGCTCGAAGTGGAATTCGCACAATTAGGTCGCAGCCTGCATAAACGACTTACTGATGTCTTGCTGTTCTTTGATGTTGGGGTCTCTAGCGGCTCTGTAAAAGCCGTCAAAGGGCGCTTAAAACATCTCCGCGGAATCGTGCTCGGATTTAGCATTCTCGTCCACTCCGGGCAACTCACCCACAGAATTTACGCACTCTAGAACCGATGGAGCCTGATTAGGGTCCGGGAAGGTCATCGCTCGTACTCGAGTGGATTGGTCTTATATGGGATGAATCCCCAGCTCCCAGATGAAAAAGAAAGCCAATTTCACATGGCTATGACCATGTAATTCGCGCCGATCATATTATGAGGCCGGTGTCAAGGGATCTTGTCAAAGTCGGAACGAAAGTACCGACTTTGACAAGATCCCTTGATTGGTATTTAGGCAAATGCAATACTGCGAATTGTCGGGGTTCACAGAATCTAGGGAGAGTTCTATACGTTAAAACCAATAATCACCACCGCATCGTTTAAGGCGAACGTTATCGCCTAATAGTTGATATTCTTCGTAGAAAGGGAAAATAATGAAAATTGGATTCAGATCTGCGCTGGCAGTCGGCCTCGTCGCTGCTACGGCGATGTTTTCTCCGCTAGCGGGGGCGGAGGCGTCCGCAGTTGCCATATCGGAAAGTGTGCAACCAACGATTTCCACCGACAAAACCCCAAGCGGTGAAATACAGGTGGTCGATGACATTGCATGGCAAGGTGAAGTCGAAGGCACTCCTGGAAATGTCGTGTCGCAAGAGGTTGGTTTGGAAAATGGTGAAACAGCGACTATCACGGTTGATTGGGGTAATGACTCTGTTTCAATTGAACGCTCCGATGGGGGAAACTCACAGATTCCATTGAGTGATCTTCAAGCTGCCGCAAATTCAGTTGATGGAGATGGAGCGCCAAGTGGTGCGGTTCATGCGGCAAACGCTGATGGCATTAACTGGGGAAATATGTGTAATTGGATCGCAGGTGTGGCTGGACTTGGCCATGCGGCAATCTGGTCAATTGTTAGCCCTTGGATTGGATTGTCTTACGGCGCATTTTGGCTCTTGGTCAATCTTCAGTGTTAATGCATGGTTAGTCCCAGAGCAGGTATGAATGAGCACAAGCTTTCATATTTATGGAAAGGACGAATATGACGATGAGTCAATCGTTGACGCCGAAAAAGCTAATGCCGTTATTCGTTATGTTGGTCGTAGTGTATGTGGCTACGCTTGCATTTAGATTTGAGCCGCTGGTAGTCGGAGTTACTGTCTTTCTGGCTGGATGGGCAGCACTGTTAGGCTCGGTCTACTTGAGAATGGCTATTGTCGATAAGGGAGCAGGCTTTCAAGTAGCTGCGGTAGTTGCAAACTTTGTGTTAACGGCAGTGTTGACGTTTCTACTGCTAAAGCTCCTAGCTGACGCTGTTTTTTAACGCATTGCAATGCAGTATTCCTCCATGGGGAACTTCGAGCTAAGCGTAAGCAAGAAGACCAGGTTCGGAATCTTGAAGATTTCCGAACCTGGTCTTGTTGTGCGCCATCAGGGTTTCGAACCCCGGACCCACTGATTAAGAGTCAGTTGCTCTACCAACTGAGCTAATGGCGCATTGTTGTTTCTGGCTGGACCGCTAAAGCTAAGCTTTGGCGTTTCCTTGGCCTGTGCAACGAGAATTAACTTTAACATCAGATTGCGTTAAACAAAAAATCTGCAGGTAGACAACAATTCTACGCCATTTTGAGTGCAAGGTTCTGGGGCTTGAATCTAAGTATTTCTCATAGCTCCGCGCGGCGCCTTGGGAGTCGCTTTGAATCATCGTTGGCCTCAATTCAGTGGTGAGCTAGTTGAGCATCAGACGAGTCGCATGGCGAGGGAAACCGTGGATCCGATTGGTCGTGTTGGGCGGAAATCGGGGAGTGGTTCGGACACAAAATAGTATTGATTTTGAAGTGTTGTACTGCGACGTTCCCGCTTGGTATTAATTCGGTAACGAAGTGCGTGTTGGGTGGGTTCTAGCTAGTGTTTTAGATGCTTTGTAGATAGATTGAAAGGGTTGTTTGGTGTGAGAGGGTTAGGTCTTTTCAGTTGTTCGGTCTTCGTAAAATAAATACTCGCCGCTTTAGCCGCTCGGTTGTGGCAGTTGCAGTCGTCTCAGCGCTGGGGCTGGTTGGCTGCACCATTGACCGCGGCACGGATGATTCTGATCCGCAGGCGGTTGATGCGGCTTCTTCCGATGGCAATGGCCAGGTGCCGGACGCGGAGGCTGAGGAAGAGAAACTCGCGCCAGAAATCTCTGTTGAAGATGGCGCGGATGACCACAATCCTTATGAGCCTGTCACTGTGACTTCTCTTGGGGAGGGACTCGATGAAGTCACCATGACCAATGAAGAAGGCTATGTCGTCTTAGAAGAGCTTTCTCAAGACAGTATGGAATGGTCTTCGGCAGAGACTCTTGGTTTTAACCGCACCTACACGGTGGAAGCTAAAGATGAGAACGGTGAGACGTCCACTGTCACGTTCAAGACCCCAGAGATGGTGAACACCACCGCGGCATCCCTGTCACCGCTGCCAGATTCAGAGGTTGGCGTTGGCCAGACCATCGGTGTTCGTTTCGGAGTTGCTATCCCGGACCGTGAGGCAGCCCAGGAAGCGATCACTGTGACTACCGCGCCGGAGGTAGAGGGCGCGTTCTACTGGCTCAATGACTATGAAGTGCGCTGGCGCCCGAAAGAGTACTGGGCGCCTGGTACCGAGGTAGACGTTGATGTTGACATCCAGGGCGTTGACCTGGGCAATGGTGTATTCGGTAGTGAAAACAATGAAACCAATTTCACCATCGGTGACCGTGTGACAGCAATCGTGGATGATGCCACGAAGCTGATGACCGTGTACAAAAACGGTGAAGTCCTGCGCACCATTCCAGTGTCCTTGGGCAAAGACGGCGGACGTTGGGCAACCCCGAATGGTCGCTACATCATTGGTGACCGCCATGAGTCCTTGTTGATGAACTCGGAGACCTTCGGCTATTCCATCCAAGATGGTGGTTATAAGACCATGGTCAATTACGCCACCCAGATGTCTTATTCAGGCATTTATGTCCACGGCGCACCGTGGTCAGAGTGGGCGCAAGGAAACACCAACACGTCCCACGGCTGTATCAACGTCACGGAAGAAGCAGCCCAGTGGTTTATGAATAACACCAAGCGCGGCGACATCGTCCTGGTGAAAAACACCACGGCGGGCACTTTGCCGGTCTATGACGGCCTGGGGGACTGGAATATGTCCTGGGAAGAATGGTCAGCCGGAAACGCTTAAGCTGGTAGCGAACTTTTCACCAGGTTCATGAGCGCATGAGTACAGTCGTACTTATGCGCTTTTCTGTTCTTGACCGGGCAGCCGGCACCCACAATGAGACCCCAGATGAGACATTGCGAGGCGTGGCAAACCATGCGCAGCACGTGGAGAAGCTTGGCTTTTCACGCTTCTTGGTAGCAGAGCACCACGGTGTGCCGGGGATTCCAGGTTCGCAGCCGGCGCAGCTGGCAACCTATGTTGCGGCAAATACCAGCACCATCCGAGTGGGCACAGGCGGCATCATGGTGCCGAATCATCCGCCATATCTCATCGCGGAACAGATTGGACTGTTGCAGTCGCTGTTCCCGGACCGAATTGATATCGGGTTGGGGTCGTCGGTGGGCTTTACCAAGCCGGTGCGCCAAGCACTGCGGCAGGGCGAGCCGAAGGAGCTTAAGGCACGGTTGGAAGACGACGTAGAAGAGCTGTTGGGGTACCTCGCCGGTACTGGCGCGATGAGTTCCTACCCGGCAGATAATGCGCGCACGCCGGTTTATATGCTCGCCGGTTTCCGCTCAGCGCTCACAGCGGCAAAGCTGGGCATTGGAGTCATCACCGGTGGTCCTTTGTCCACGCAGGCAGATGCCATCAAGGCCTATCGGGAGAACTTCCAGCCTTCCCAGGTCTTGGATAGCCCGCACGTGATTGCGTCGCTGAATATCGCCGCGGCAGACACCACGGAGGCCGCCCGGAACTTGTTGTTGCCGGAGGCCTATTCGCAGGTACTTTCGCGTTCCACGGGTGTGTTTGAGCAGCTCAAGTCAGCGTCAGAACTGAACATCGAATCCTTAACGTCTCAGCAAAAGAAGCGAATTGATGAGTCGCTGGCCAATACTTTCTACGGCACAGCGGCAGAGGTGCAAGCATTGCTTGCCGATGCCACCGCGAAGCTTGGTGTGGATGAATTCCTCGTAACAGGTGATATTCCAGACCGCGAGGGTCGCAGCCGCAGTGAAGAGCTGCTGGCTGGCATCATGTAGTTCTTAAGTGCGCTGCTCTTCGGTGGCAGTTGAAAGCTGATCGATGAGCACGGAAATGTTTCGAGCGGAAGAAATAAGCGCACCATAAAGCGGCCAGCTTGTTTCAGAAAGCTGGTTTTCAGCCACCATTTTTCGAGCTAGCCGGTCTAATTGGTCAACAGATGGTTCGACGTCTGCATCGGGGTCGCTGATGCGCATAGCTATTGTTTTAAGAATTGCTGACCAGCGCTCACGGAAGTGCTGGTCTCTTGGCGATTCTGAAGAACTTGTAGTTTCCAGCGTGCGTGTGAGGTTACGAAGGTGTGCGACGGCCTCGTCGAGCCCGGTCAAGACCTGTTCGTATTTCTCGCTGCTGCTTCCTTGGAATAGTAGACGTGGGTTTCGTCGCCTGCTGTTTCTTGCAAACTGAACGGTTGACCACGACTGGTCTAAATCATTGCGTAATTGCTGGACAGCTCTTGAAGACTCTAGTGCTTTGTCGCGGTCCCATTCTTCACTGAAATCATCGCTGATTTCGACCAATATCTCGCCCATACGAACCCGGAGGGATTCCACGGTTTGCGCGGCTTGTTTTTCCCGCAACGGAGGAACAATAAGTAAGTTGACTCCGACACCAATGACCACTCCGATGCTGATTTCTAACATGCGGTCGATCAATGCCGGGCCATCTTCCGTAAACCCAGTGGAAAGAAGAAATACTGCGGTGGTGGCAATAGTCGCGCCTTCTTGCCGTAGCCCAGGGATTCTCGAGCCCAGCATTCCAAGTATTAACGCTAATGCATAGCTCCATACTTCGACACCTAAGTATGTTCCAATCGCAGAGGAGAGAAGAACTCCTAACCCTGATGCAATGACCGTTTGAAACCCACTGGTGATAGAACTAGAGACGGTCGGTTGCAACACCAAGAAGGCGACCCATGGCGCCAAGAACGGCATCTGTGAATCGAACAGATTTACGCAAATCCACCAAGAGCCTGTGGTGGCAATGACCGTCTTGAAGATTTGCAGGGCATCCAGAGTTAAATCGGTTCTTCGCATCTATTTCCTAGTGTCGTGTGCAGATTTTTCTGCGGTGTGGAGAATGCTGCGCATCATTGCGGGGAAAATGAATGCATGGAATGGTGCCATTGACCGCCAGTATATTCTTCCTGATAAGCCAGTTGGTGAATAGCAAGCTCGCTGGGTATAAGTGCAACCATTGTCGTTGGCTTGGACATCGAATGTCAGCCACGCGTCACCATCAATTTTCATTTCAGCTTTCAAAACTAGGCGATGAGGCCGTTCTAATTGCGCAACCCGCCACCAGTCAACACGGTCTCCGATTTCCAGACGATGAGGGTCACGGCGTCCCCCTAAACCAGGACCGCCGAAAATTTTGTCCATAAATCCACGGATTCCCCACAACAATGGCGCCGAATACCAGCCATTGTCTCCGCCTATTCCCTCGACGACCCGCCATATATCTTCTGGTGAAAGGCTACTGTGTGCTGAACGGACATCCTCGTATAGAGAATCACCGGCCCAATCAGGATCGGTGGCCAGATCATTGGCAGAGTTACCAAATTTTGTCCAGCTTTGGTCCCACGATGTGGGTACGCCACGGGCATCTTTAGCCTGCACGGCAAGTTTTACGGCGTGCGGGTAGTCAATTAGTCCACCAGGAGGATCTGGAATGATTTTTGCAATGCTGTGCTCTTCCGTGACGGCGTTTTCTGCCATGGATTGTGCAAGTGGAACCGCCAGTCGCGCCGGGACCGGGGTGACCAGGCCGATCCACCCACCTGACAACTTGTCCATGGGAAGCGGAATGGGGAGAGAATAAATGCGCCGCTTTAGCCCCCGAGATTGACCATAAATGTGCAGCAGGTCAGCGAACCTATAGGTGGTTCCGCAGCCAATGTCGCATTGTTGATTCACCGCTGAATCTAAATCTGCCGCACTGACCAGGTAATACAGGGCATCACGAATTGCGATCGGTTCAATGGAATTACTTATCCATCCCGGTGCCACCATCACCGGGAGCCGTTGGGTTAAATGCCGAATAATCTCAAACGATGCCGAGCCGGAACCGACGAGAGTTGCCGCCCGAAAAACTAGAGCTGGGGTTTGAGCAGCAAGAAAGCTGCGAGCTACTCGTTCTCTAGACCGCATATGCTTGGACAAGTCATCTAAAGGCCTATTTCGGGGATGTAGGCCAGATAAGTAGACGATTTGATCCACTTCTGCGTTGTCGGCGGCATCAGCGAATATCTCAGCTGATTTCTGTTCGGTTTCTTCGAAGTCCTCACCTTTGTCGCCCATGGAGTGGACAAGGTAGAAAGCGACGTCGACGCCCTGCATGATCCGCGATACGTCAGCGGCTTCCCCAAGATCGGCCTCGGCGAGCTCCACGTCATCTTTCCACGGAAAACGGTCGAAGCGTTTGATGTTGCGTGATGTAGCACGGACGCTAAAACCTGCTGCTAAGAGCTCAGGAATTAAACGTCCGCCTACATAGCCGGAGGCACCGGTGACCAAAATGGTTCTGTTGGGATTCTTGGCAAAATAGTCCAGAGTAGGTGTTGGCGAGGAGCTCATTTCCCCAGCATAAATAAGTTTGCTTCACTGGGTCTGGAATTAAAATTCGAACGTGCTCATGCAAGGCTTTCTCACAGAGATTTAATTCTATCGTATTCCTCGAGCGCTGCAGCACGACTTTCCTTCAAGTCAACCAAGGGCTGCGGGTAATCAGGAGAATTCAGTTCTGGTACCCAGCTCGAAACATATATGCCATCGGGATCAAACTTTTTGGCCTGCAGTTCAGGATTGAAAACTCTGAAATACGGGGAAGCGTCGTCTCCACAACCTGCTGCCCACTGCCAGTTGAATGCGTTGCTGGCCGGGTCTGCATCGACAAGTGTTTGCCAAAACCACTCTTCTCCATGGCGCCAATGGATACCAAGATTCTTAGTCAGGAAAGAGGCTACGAGCATCCGCACGCGGTTGTGCATGTGCCCAGTCGCCCACAGCTCTCTCATTCCGGCATCAACCAGCGGGATTCCGGTTGTTCCCGCCCGCCACGCGATTAGTGCTTTCTCGAACTGGTCTGCTTCCGTTACAGGAAGCTGATGCCTGGCTTTCTTACTCAAAGGACGGGTTCTTGGGTCTGTCAAGTCGTGATGGGCACTAGCTACATCATTTTCGGAATCCCACAACCAATCGAAGTGATCGAATTCGCTGCGAACGTTAACTTCAGCGAGATTCGGACGATGAAAAAGCCGGTGCCAGGCAAAATCCCTCCACATAAGCTCACCCAGAAATGACTTCGAGTCCTGTGGGGCAAGCGAAGACCGAGTGATGCTGTGCCAGATGAACCTCGGACTGATCTCTCCGAATCTCAGGTGAGGGGAGAGTTCACTGGTAACTTTCAGCGCGGGGATATCGCGGCCCTCAGCATAACCTGTACCTTCAGAGTTGTTGAGAAGGGTAGTGATGAAACGCTGGAATCGCTCCTGCGCACCCACTTCTCCGGGTGTCCAACGCGATTGAAGTCCATCGGTCCACTGAGAACCGGACGGGACAAGGTTTAGGGCATCGATGTTGCTGAGACTGTCGTCGAGTGACGAGCCTGTCCCCGAGATCGGGAAGTCAGGACCAATCTGAGAAGAAACTGCCAGGTCAGACGTTTCATCTAGTAATTTCTTCAATTTTCTACCGAACGGCGTAAATACTTTATAGGGATTTCCCTGACCATTGGTGATATTCCACGGTTCCAGCAGAAGATGACCCGGAAATTCATGAGCTGGAATTCCTGAAGTCTCAAGCCTTTCCTTCACCGAAGCGTCAATGCTTCGCTGGGGCTCATGGTAGCGCTCACTCCAAGCGACAAACGTTGCATTGAGGTCGTTGGCCAACTGCGGAAGCACTAGGCGCGGGTCACCCTGCTCTGTTAATAGTGGGATGCCAAATGTGTCTAAGCGCTTGGCCAAGTCTCTTAGACTTTGATCCAACCACCAGTTGGATGCACCACCCAAAGCTCTGACGCCCGTGAGATTTGGGTCTTCCACGACATAAAGTGCGACGACATTACCTTCAGCTGCCGCGGAGGCAAGGGCTCTGTTGTCAGTGAGCCGAAGGTCGTCTCTAAACCACATAATTGAGGTGGTATCAGCTGAACTGGTTTGAGCATCCGGGGTTTCTATCGGTTGTGTGCCACATGAATTGTTCATTTCACGAGCATAGTTTCCCTAGAGCTTCTTTGGGGGTCCACTTTCTGGGAGAAGTAATTTTCCCAAGCCATTTCAGCGGTGCAAATATTGGTATAACCTGAAAACTACAGCTCAAACCCGGGCTGACCGACACTCTTTGGAGGAAACATGAGGCGCAGAATCGTTACAGTACTAGCTGCATTGGCAGTAGGAATAGGCGGGTTGACACCTGCGGTTGCTGCCGCAGACGTGTTTGATGGCGGCCGATTAGGTGGTGCATCCTCGCAGGTTGTGCCTCAGGGATCATCGACCTCAGGCAATGAACTCCCAGAGAACTCTGAACCGGTAGACCTTGAGCGCTATCAGGGAACCTGGTACCAAGTAGCTGCCGTTCCGCAGCCTTTTAGCGTGCAGTGTGCTCATGACACTAAAGCTGAATACAAGGTTATTGATGACACCAAGATTTCGGTGAAGAACTCCTGTGGCACCTTAGTTGGTCCGGATTCCAGTATTGAAGGCGCCGCGTCAGTGCGTTCCGATGCCTCACTGAGGGTTAATTTCTCGGGCATTCCATACCAGGACCCAAATGGTCCTGTGAACTACCGGGTAACCTACCTGGACTCTGACTACTCCCTGGCGATTGTGGGAGACCCGCAGCGTCGATCCGGATTTGTACTGTCACGTACTCCGAACCTGGATGCCAACAAGTGGTCTCAAGTCCGCGAAATTGTTGAGCAGCGCGGCTGGTGGTCTTGTTCGTTCCTCACCGTACCTATGGCTAATGGCCGCGGGGATGTAGTACCGCTGTGTACGCAGTAGAGTCCTTGAGCCAATGAGCTAAAGGGGCGACTTCTGGTTCATCGGAAACCTGAACACGGTTTCCGATGGCGTGAGGAAGCACAAAGGGATAATTTCTTGATGCTCAGCAATCTATAAGAATACCCAAGCGAGCGAAATAGTAACCGCCGCTCCGGAGAGGTAATTAAGCAATAAAAACATTCGCCATGAGGAATTGGCTTGTTCGCAAGTTTCGTCAGTAATACTCCAGTAACGAACCGTGATGAGCACGTAGCCAAGGGAAAACAGCGCTACAATTTGGCTCGGAAACGGAAGAAAAAACAGCAGGATTGTGGTTAAAAGATAAAGAGCTGCTGATGCTCTGGTTGTCCAACGCGCTCCAAGGACGGTCGCGACAGAGGATAACCCTGCCTCTCGATCAGCTTTGACATCTTGTACCGCGCCGAATGCGTGACTAGCAACACCCCAAATGAAAAAAGCTACTAGGCCAAGGACAAACCACTTATTAGTGTCTCCAACCGTGATGGTAGAGCCAACTAGCGCTGGTCCGGTGAAGTGTGCTGATGACGTAACAGAATCTAAGATCGGTCTTTCCTTAAACCGCAAGCGGGGGGCGGAATAAGCAATCACTGAGAATATTGTTAACGCGAGCCACAACGCGGATGCTGCAGTGCCGTTCCAGAAAAGATAGGCGAGAAACGGAACTGTTGTCAGTATTGAAGCCCACAGCAGTGGAGCATGCATTTGCTTGGGTAGGACTGCTCCTTCTATACCTCCTTTTCGTGGGTTTCGGATATCTGATTCGTAATCGAATACATCATTAATTCCGTAGAGCGCTATGTTGTACGGAATAAGAAAAAATACGGTGCCAAGGATAAGGATCGAATCAACTTTTCCACCGCTAAGTAGATAAGCAGCTGCGAATGGAAAAGCCGTATTAACCCAGCTAATAGGGCGAGAAGCAGCTAAGATACCAGGAATCATGGTGGTCATTTGCGCCCTCCTGCGTGCGGCCAGAGTGCGGAGATCACGAGTACAACGAAAAGCGGGTAAAAGAAATCCTCGATGGGCACTAGCCCTATTTTGAGTCCCAGATTTTGCGAGCTTCCGTATTCAATTAGTTGAGCGTGAATCATTAGATTGTCAAAAATCGCCGTCAAAACCAACAGGACGGCAGCGGAAATTAGTGTGACTAGAACTTGATTACCGGAGAGTTTACGATTCCGCGCCCAAATCAGTGCAGCCAGCCCTAAGAACGGGATACTTATTAGCAAATAAGTCATTTCGATTGCATCCTCTCCACGAGCCCGCGGATTCCTGAAACGAGATTAATCGTTAAGTATGTAAGGAACAAGAGGAAAAATGGTTCCTCGATCGGTAATTCGGGAGCAATCTCGATTCCGGTCATATACGGGGAGCTACCGCGGGAAAAGGTGCCAGTTACGATCCCGGAAAAATCCCAGATTATGAAGGCAATGACCATCGACAAGCAAAGCAAAGATGCACGCTTAAAATCTCGAAAGAATGCTAGGTTCCAGCGCCAATCACATAGGACCATGCAGCAGATTAAGACTATTAAAATCGATAAATATAGAAGGGTCATGCTGTCGCTCTATTCACCATAGACTCGATCCACAATGCGACTTCGGTCAGCCCAATTGCAACTTCTGTGGGTAAGTCCGCGCGTTCGATGTGTTCGATTGCAGATCGTATGTGGTTTCGAGTTTCATCGGCAACTTGGGGAACAGTTTGAATTGATGCAAGGGTGGCTCGATTGACGGCAGAGTCCAATGCAACGCCGGCGAGGTCATTGGCTGCCTGGAACGCTGCACCCAGTTCTCGGGCAATCGGCACTGTTGGTCTTGGATCTCTACCCGCGGCCAACGAACCCAGATGCAATGGGCATGCAAAGCTGTAATCAGAAGTCTTCAATGCGTTTGCCCGTCGAATGCTATCGGGGTCGGGATCAAGCTGATTTCCATTTTCGATATCTAGAATTTCTCCTCGAACGGTTATTTCAGAGGAATGTGCTAATCGATTCAGCGCTGATCGCACTAGGGAATCGCTGAGTTGGGAACTGCTAAGCAATTGGAATGAGCTGATGATCCCTAAATCACCGGCGAGAATAGCAAGAGAACCGCCTAAATGATTGTTATCGAATTTCACAGAGAAATCTTTGTGAAGCGTTGGGGAACCGCGGCGCGTGGAATCCCCGTCAATGAAATCATCATGAATCAAGAAAGCGCCGTGCACTAGATCAACACATGCACCAAATACGGTGGCGGCTTCCCGCGCCGTTCCTTCGACACGCCCTGCTGCTATGTGCACCAGCCGTGCCCTGAGGTGCTTTCCGGACAGTGCGTAACGCGATAGCCCAGAGACAGCTTGCTCAACCATCGGGGAGGTCGCATCTGCGTGCGTTCGAAGATGTCGTGTGAGGAGCGACAGGGATTCACTAACGCGGTTGTCAACCCACTCGTGGTTCATGGATTTTTCCGTTCCAGTAGTCGGCGGTTCGGCGGACTCGTCTTCCAGTTCACGAAGATCGTGTGAAATCCGCGATGAAACCTTGTGAAGATTTGTCTGAGTCCGAAGAGCGGACGTGGATCTGTGTCCAAACTTAGATCGTCCTGAAGCCAGATCGTTTCATTCGCCCGAACCGCAAAGGATATATGCATATCGTCGTGTACAAAGGGATCAGACAAATCGAGGTGTGAGCGCACCTCATGCCACCAACTTGTAAGAATTGAGCAGTTTGTCCCGAATAAAGGGACGTGACCTAATGTTGAACCTACGGCTTTTTGATAGGCCTTTAAGTAGATCCGGCTAATTAGATCCCCCTTCCAGCCCGGAAGTTCGAATCTTGCAGAGCCGGTAATACCTATGACCGACTTCCCAGATGCTAGTTCTGCAAAGTTCCAAACTCGATGAACCTGTTCAATGAAGTCACTTGGAATGATTACATCTGCATCGGTTCGAAATATTACATCAGAACGCGCTGCATCGAATCCTGCGGCTGTTGCACGGAGGACATTTGGCTGGCTTTCGTAGATAATCCGGGCACCGTATTTTTTAGCGACCTCCTGAGTCTTATCTGTGGAGGCATTATCCACGACAATAATCTCATCAGGAGCTAGAGTTTGCAGGCTCAAACTTTCGAGAGTTCTCTCCAGTAGTGCTCCGTCATTTCTGCACGGGATAACGACGCTAATAGTTCGCAAACCTTCTGAAGTTGGCTGGCTAGAAGTTTCTGGGTCGGTGGTTTGTCTCCCTGAGTGGCGGTTTTTAGAGATCATCATTAAGCCGCTCTAAAACGTTTTCCGCGGAGATTAAACATAGCGGTATCCCAACTCCAGGTACAGTTGTTGCCCCAGCGTAATAAAGACGTTCTACCTTCTTAGACTTGTTTCTCCCTCGGAAAAATGCTGACTGTTTCAGAGAATGACCAGGCCCAATAGAGCCCCCAGACCAAGCATTGTAGTCTGCTGCGAAATCCGCGGGCCCAATCTCATGCCGAGCAACAATTCGTGCTTCGAGATCATCGATCCCTGCGCGCAACGCTAACAGCTCGAGAGCCGAATCTGACACCTCTTTAACCTTATCGAAACTGGAATCGGCTGCGACAGGAATCAGTAGAAAAAGGTTCTCACAGCCTGTCGGTGCGACCTCAGGATCGGTTGCAGAAGGCTTGCAAACATAGATAGATCGTGACCAGTCGCCCTTGTCTGAAAGCGCATCGAAATCTTTTATCCAATCGTCGCTGAAGAACAAATTGTGATGTGCGAGTTCAGGGAGCAAGCCACGGATACCTAACATCACAAGAACTGTGCCGATTCCTGGATCTCGGCGGCTGAACCAATCAGCTGGATAAGTCCTGAATTCTTCAGGCAGCAACTGAGTTTCAGTATGGTGCAAGTCTGCACAGCTAACAACGACATCGGCGTGGATGTGTTCGCCGTCGACTACTACACCAGTGGCTTGACGGTTATCGACCGTAATATTTGTAGCTTGGGATGAAAAACGGAACTCAACTCCTTCCTTGACTGCTAAGCGGTGGAGTGACTGAATAATGGCGTGGAAACCACCCATTGGGTATCCAACCCCCAGCGTAAGGTCAGTGTGGCTCATAAGGTGGTAGAGCGCAGGGACTTTATCAGGCCGAGAAGACAAGAATACTGCTGGGTAAGACAATATTTGGCGAAGCCTTATGTCTTTGAAACGCCTATTTACATAGTTTTCTAGCGGGGTTAGTAGCAAAGTCGCTAAAAGTGAAATGTTGGATAGTATTTTGCGCTGCAGGAATACGGAAAATTTAGAGAAAGTGGTGTACAGAAAATTGTCGAATGCCGTGGTATAGGCAAACTCTGCACTGGCTAGATATTTTTCCAGCTCTAGTCCGGCACCAGGTTCAATTGATTCGAAAAGCTCCACGACATTTTGCTTTCCAGCAGGAACGTCGATAGGCGAATATCGCTCGGGAAAGACCCGATATGCGGGATTAGAAAGCGGAACAATCGTTAGCTCTTCATCGACTGAGGTGCCCATCTGGGAAAAATATCGTTCAAAAGCATCGGGCATTAGGTACCATGATGGCCCGGTGTCCCACCTGAAACCCGCTTCTACGAGACTCCCAGCGCGACCGCCGAAATCTTTGTTCTTTTCTAAGACAGTCACCCGGTACCCTTTACGCGCCAGTAAACCGGCCGTGGCAAGTCCTGCAGCTCCAGCTCCAATGACTATCGCGGTGTTAGTCATTGCTTCCTTCTTAAAGCTGTGCCGGCGGCTTGAATTGAAATAGCGAGCTTCTTGGCACCAGAAACTCGTATACGCTCGCGAGTTGGCCCGGATTGGGCCAACCGACTTGTCAATTCTTCGAAAATCCCGGTGGCGGCTAAGACGCCAGCTCGAGCAGTCAACGGCAAGGAGGGAATGACTTCTTTTGCCAACTTCAAGTCCATCTCTATTTCTTTGATTATCTTTGATCGCTCAGAATCTGGTGGGAAATACTCTCGACCGAGCATTTCAGCGTCTTCATTTTGGTCTCTTAGAAAGTTAATCTTTTGAAATGCAGCGCCCAGGCTCTTGGCGCCAGCTTGTAGCCGCTGTTTTTCAGAAGCACTGGTTGGGTGATCGGTGAGGAAGATATCAAGGCACAACAGGCCAATCACTTCGGCAGAGCCGTAAACATAGGCTTTCAAACTGGCATTGTCGTGCTGTTTGATATCGAGATCGCTTCTCATTGAGGTGAAGAATGCTTCTAAGTGCTCATCTTCTAACTCGCACCTTCGAGCAGTATTGGAGAACGCTTGAAGAATAGGGTCAGTATGGAACCGTTCACGGCGAGCCGAACGCACCTGTTGTTCGTATTCGTCGAGTAATGCGGGGGGATTGCCGCCGGCCAAAAGTGCTGTGCCGTCCACGATTTCGTCTGCAATTCTTACAACTGCATAAAGATTTCTAATGTCCGTTCTCGTGGGCTCTGAAAGTAACCGAGTCGCCAGTGCGAAGCTAGATGAATACCGAGCAATGATTTGGCTTGCGGCCCGCGAGGCGCTTTCGTTGTAAACCTTGATAATGGTGTTTGTCGAACTCGGCATTTAGGTGCCTCTCGTCGGCTTGGGCGATGTAGACACTTTAGATTGTGTCATCCTAAAGGCACCCAGCGGTTGCTGTTTGGGGAAAAATGTTTTGTAGCTCTTGGATAATATACAAGAACGCAGCTATCATTCCTCGGAATGATAGCTGCGTTCTTGTCAACCTTTGTTTGGCGCATTGTGTCAACTATGTGCCAATTGAAGACTTTGGGGTGGCTGACGGGGCTCGAACCCGCGACACCCAGGATCACAACCTGGTGCTCTACCAGCTGAACTACAGCCACCATTGCCGCTCTAAAGCAGCGTATTAAAGATTAACCCACTAATGCGAATTTACAAAAACGCCTGGTAAGAAGCGTTTGATTTCTTCGCTGCTTCGGTTGCTTCAGTGGAGGTTGGGCCTTCATCTGAGCGGAATACGGAGCGGCGGTAGTAGTCCAATTCGCGGATGGATTCCACGATGTCGGCGAGTGCGCGGTGGGCCATGCCCTTCTCGGGTTGGTTGAAGTAGGCGCGTGGGTGCCAGCGGCGTGCAAGTTCCTTGATGGTGGAGACATCCACCATGCGGTAATGCAGGGCTGCGTCCAGGCGAGGCATGTATTCGCGGATGAAGGTGCGGTCAGTGGCAATGGAGTTGCCTGCTAGCGGTGCTGGGTGTTCCGGATCGCAATGTTCTTCAATAAGGGAGAGTACTGCTGATTCGGCATCGGCTAGCGATGTTGTTGCGGCCTTGATTTCCTCGGTGAGCCCCGATGAGTTGTGCATATTGGTGACGAAATCATCCATTTCTGCCAGCTCTTTCTCAGTGGCGTGAACGACAATGTCGAGCCCTTCGCCGACGATATTGAGATCGGCATCCGTGATGATCGCGGCGATTTCCACAATGACATGGCGCTTTGGATCGAGGCCCGTCATTTCAAGGTCAATCCATACGAGGCGGTCATGTTTCGCGGGAGTGTGCGTAGAAGACATAGCCATCATCTTAACCCCTGCTGTTTCCTGGAATTTCCAGCCCCCGGATAGGGGTGATTAATAAAACGTTGACAAGGGCGAAACTTTGCCTAATAATGCAGGTGGGCACTAATTCTATAGATCGATAGAAATGGTGACCAAAATAGTTTTATAAGAAAAGTAGTGATTGACTTCACTTTCGCGAGGGAATTAGGGCAAAATTCTCCTCATCTAACACGAACCTTCGCGTTGGGTCTGTGCGAATAACTCAAACAAAAAGGAGCCCTCATGGCAGCCTTATTCGATTGGCTAAATGGCGTTATCTGGTCACCAGCATTGGTCTTCCTCTGCTTGGCTGCCGGCGTCTACTTCACCATTGTCACCAAGTTCATCCAGATTCGCGGCATTCCAGACATGCTCAAGCAGCTTGTCCGCGGCGAAAAGTCTGAAAACGGCGTCTCTTCCTTCGAATCCCTGATGATGTCCCTGGCTGGACGCGTTGGTGTTGGCAATATCGCTGGTGTTGCTACCGCTATTGCTTTCGGCGGCCCAGGCGCTGTCTTCTGGATGTGGACCGTGGCACTGCTCGGCTCCGCAACCTCATTCATCGAATGTACTCTTGCTCAGATTTACAAAGAGCAGGACAAGGACACCGGTGAGTACCGTGGTGGCCCTGCGTACTACATCGAAAAGGCATACGCGCACACCAAGGCTGCACCATTCATGCTTATTTACGGCATTGTCTTCGCAGTCGCAATGATTCTGGCAACTGCTTACTTCCTGCCTGGCATCCAGGCAAACGGCGTTTCCAACGCTGTTGAAAATGCATGGGGTGTTTCCACCACCATTACCGGTGTCGTTCTGGCAGTCGTCTTGGCTGTCATCGTTATCGGTGGCGTGAAGCGAATTGCATCCTTCGCGTCCATGGTTGTTCCATTCATGGCGGTTATTTACATCATCATCGCCATCATTATCCTGTTCATCAACTACCAGGACATTCCTGAAGTATTCAGCCTCATCTTTACCTCTGCATTCAACCTGAACGCTGGCTTCGCTGGCATGCTTGGCGTTGCAATCATGTGGGGCGTTCGTCGTGGCATCTACTCCAACGAAGCTGGCCAGGGTACCGGCCCACAGCACGCTGCTGCTGCTGAGGTTTCCCACCCAGCTAAGCAGGGCTTTGTTCAGGCTTTCGCTGTTTACGTTGACACCCTGTTCGTGTGCTCCGCAACCGCATTCATCATCATCTCCACCGACATGTACCGCGTGTTCGAGGGCGGCTCTGAAGATGGCGCCATCGTTTACGAAGGTCCATTGCTTCCGTCTGACACCGCTGTTGGTCCTGGCTTTGTCCAGGAAGGTATGGATGCTCACTTCTCGGGCTTCGGTCCAAGCTTCGTGGCGCTGGCTATTATGTTCTTCGCCTTCACCACCGTGTTGGCTTACTACTACATGGCTGAGACCAACCTGGCGTACTTCAACCGCTGGATCAAGAACTCCAATGTTCGCCGCGGCATCATCTGGGTACTGCGTGTTCTGGTTGTTATCTCCGTTATTGTTGGCGCAACCTCTGCTTCTGGTGCTGCATGGGCACTGGGCGACATCGGCGTGGGTGCGACTGCATGGCTCAACATCATCGGCATTCTGTTCCTCCAGGTCCCAGCTCTCAAGGCTATGAAGGACTACTACGAGCAGAAGAAGGCTGGCAAGGATCCACAGTTCGACCCAGAGGCTCTTGGTATTAAGAACGCGACCTTCTGGGAGAAGCGCAAGCTGGAGAAGCCAGAGCTTTACGGCAACGCTCCAGTTGCTCCAACTGAGACCGCTCCAATCAAGGAGTAATCAATAGCTTGGTGACTTAACTAGCTATAAAACGCTTAAAGGCTCGTTATGAACAATGATTCATAACGAGCCTTTTGCCTACGTGAAAAGCGAGCTTCGCTACTTCCGTGAAAAGCGAGTTTCGTTGGGTACGTGAAAATCTTGCCTTCATGCCTTACGTGAAAAGCGAGTTTATGGAGCTTTTCACCCCATCTTGGAATAAAACTTTCCAATGACTGGTGCGATGACTGGGGTGGGAAGAACTTGGGAGAGGGTGTTCATTGCCTTGGAGAGTGGGCCGGGGACGACGCGGCGTTGGTTCTTGGCCATGGCGCCTAGTGTTTCTTCGGAGCAGGATTCGTAGGTGGTCCAAAGGAAGTCTGGGACGACCTTGTCCACGATGGATTGCTCTGATTCGGGGATGACGGCTGCGCGGACTGGGCCCGGCGCGAGCAGGGTGCAACTAATGCCGGACTTTTTCAGCTCGTAGTGCAAAGCCTCAGTAAAGGCGTTGACGCCGGCTTTCGTCATGACGTAAGTGGCGTTATAAGGGATAGGGACGTTGCCGGCGGCGGAGCCGACATTGCAGATTGCACCGGAACGGCGCGGCAACATCTGGTCTAGTGCAGCGCGGGTCAAACGGTGTACGGCCGTGGCGTTGAGCTGGAATTGGTTGGTTTCATACTCCCAGTCCTGGTCCATGAACTTGCCGAAGCTGGCGATGCCCGCGGAGTTAATAATGATGTGAATCTTGGTTTCAGCCATCTTAGAAATGACCTCATCCACATCTTCCTTCTTGGACAGATCCGCTGGCCAGCTGAGGGCGTCGATGCCGTGGTTGCCCACGAGTTCATCGGCAAGCGACTGCAAAACCTCTTGCCGGCGGGCAATGAGAATGACATTGTGGCCCAACTTGGCAAGGTCACGCGCCATTGCTTCACCGATTCCCTGGCTAGCACCAGTGATGAGCGCGTAGGAATCTTGAGCGGGGGAGGGAAGTGCCATGGTGTGTGGAAATCCTTTCACTTCAGGCAATAAGAATTCAAAGCTAATTCTAGTTCTTAATATGTGGTCCTATTTGTAGGTCTCAAATCTACTGCACTAGCAGAGCAGATGAGATGGTGAACCGCCCTGTGCGCAATCAGTAAGGACTGCGAACAATTTCTTCAGGAATATAGCGCAAGAGACATGAGTTGAAGCGGGTGTACTCATTTGAGCCAGGAGGAAATAATGACCAAACTTTTTGAACCCGTACAGATTGGTAAGTACACCCTGTCCAACCGCGTCACCATGGCGCCTTTGACCCGCCAGCGCGCGGGCGAGGACGGAACCCCAACCGAGCTGCACGCGGAGTATTACTCCCAGCGCGCTTCGGCTGGTCTAGTAGTTACTGAAGGTGTATTCCCGGCTTATAGCTGCCGCTCCTTCCCGGGCCAGGCAGGTCTTGCAACCGATGAACACGTTGAGGCGTGGAAGCCAGTTGCCGAAGCGGTTCATGCCCGCGACGGCGTTATCTTTGCCCAGGTGATGCACGGTGGACGCACCTCCCACCCGGACCTTTTGCGTGATGCGCCAGTCAAGGCACCAAGTGCGCTTCCTACCGGCGGTGATGTGCGTGGCTTTAGCGGAAAGACCGAAGGTGTTGTGCCGGAAGCACTGACCTTGGATGAGCTGCCTGCAATTGTGGATGAATTCCGCCAGGCCGCGCGCCGGGCGGTGGACGCTGGCCTAGATGGCGTGGAAATCCACGGTGCTAATAGCTACTTGCTGCATGAGTTCCTCGCACCGAACTCGAATGTCCGTGAAGATGAGTACGGCGGAAGCCCAGAAAATCGCGCCCGCTTCGTGGCTGAAGTTATCCGTGCTGTTGCTGAAGAGATCGGTGCAGAGCGCACAGCACTGCGCATTTCCCCGCAGCACAATATTCAGGGCATTGCTGAAACGGATGTGCAGGAAACCATCGCTACTTACCAGGCGCTTTTCGAGTCAGTCTCTGATCTGAAGCTGGCTTATATTTCCATTTTGGCCAATGACCCAGAAAGCGACGTCAGCGTCGAGCTGCGCCGCCAGATTCAAAAGGAGCACGGCTGGCCGCTGCTGCTTAACTCGGGTTTCGCCGTGGTCACCCAGCTGGACGAAGCTAAGTACCTCGTGGATGAGCTCGGCGCTGACGCTGCAGTGGTAGGCCGCATGCTCATTGCTAACCCTGACCTGGTGGAGCGCTGGGAAACCGGTGCTGAGCTCAACGAGCCTGACATGGACACCTTCTACTACGGCGGCGCCAAGGGCTACACCGACTACCCAGCGATGGTGCGCGTTTAAGCAACCAACTGGCTAGTCCTTTATAGATCTAGTTAGCGTGACTGGATGGCCGCCTTGAAGTGGGCGGTGATCCAGCCCGGATCAGTAATAGCGGTGCCAATGATAATGGCATTGGCGCCCAGCTCCAGACCGCGCTGTGCATCAGCAGGTGATGCGAAACGGCCCTCACCGATGAGGAAAACATCCGGGCCAATTAACTCACGCGCCTGCGCGAGGCACTCAAAATCAGGACCGTCCGTCTTCCGGCGGTCCTCGGTGTATCCGGCCAAGGTGGTGGACACAATATCCGCGCCGGCATCGGCCGCAGCCTTTGCTTGCTCGGGAGTAGCGCAATCCGCCATGAACACCAGGCCTTCTTCATGGGCGACCTCAATGAGCTCAGCCACGGTGGAGCCATCCGGGCGCTCCCGGAACGTTGCATCTGCGCAGACAACAGCAGCGCCAGCTGTCGCTACCGCGCGCACGGACTCCTTGGTGGGAGTGATGTAAACTCCCGTGGTGCCTTCCTTGGTCAACCCGAATACTGGCACGTCAACGGCATTGCTGATGGACGCGATATCTTCCACGCCGCCGTAGCCGCCACAGCGAATAGCGGGCGATCCGCCATCCACACAAGCACGTGCAATAGCCGTGAGCGCGTGAGTGTCGCGCAATGCATGTCCGTCCGGTGCCTGGGCGGAGACAATAATCTGGCCCTCAATCAGCGGGCGTAGTTGTTCAAAAGTAATCTGCATGACTTTTCTTCCTTATCGTTTCTTGTGGTTTCTGGTTGCTTATGGCCGATTGTTGCAAAGAATCAATCCAGGTTCGTCGTGGCAAGAACACCCGCGCCAATAAGCGGGGCGTTGTCTCCCAGATTTGCCCGGATAACCGGCGTGGACTTATTCGGGGCAAGAGCCCCCAGGGTAAGGCCTTCCCGGAGAGGGCTGAGAATTCTTTCCCCAAGTGCCGCCATGCCACCGCCGATGATTAGTGCATCAACATCAAAAGCAGTCACAATCGCGCCCAGGGTTCGCCCCAGGCCGGTCAGGTTGCCCTGAAGAATCTTGGCGAAGTGCTCATCGTCTGCCGCGACATCTTCCAAGCGAATATCCGTTGGACGTAAATCGCGCCACGTAATCTCACCGACGTTTGGAACCTGGCCCGCAGCAACATCGTTGTAGTAGATGGTCAGGCCCGAACCGGAGGCAATGGTCTCAGCACGCTGTGCATAGCCGAAGACATCAGCGGCGACTAGCTCCGAAAACTCACCGGCGGTTGCGCGCGGGGAGTCCAGCAGAGTGCGTCGATCAATTACCGCACCGCCTAGGCCCGTGCCGATGGAGATAAACAGCACCCGCGAAAAATCGTCATGGCCACCGTGAGAGTATTCGCCTAGCCCCAAAGCGCGGACGTCATTGGTGGCAATACCGGGAAGACCCGTTGCCTGCTGAGCCAATGCGTATAAATCTGTGCCTTGCCAACCTGCCATGGTTGGGCCGGCGTAAGTGACTAAGCCCGTTGCGGTATCCACCACACCGGGGGCACCGATCCCCACGCGGACAGGTTGTAAACCTTTCGTCGCAGCAGACTCCAGTGCCGTGCGCAGTGCCAGCTGGACTTGTTGCTGCGCAGTGGAATCAACGGGCTGCGTGGGAATACGACCGGCAGCTAGAACTGTGGTCGGGGATGAGTCGGGGATGAGACCATAGGCAATCTTTGTGCCGCCGATATCAAGTGCGATTGTGCAAAAGCTAGGCATGGAGTCTCCACTTTGCTACTATGAGCTACATTACTTATAAGACATCATACAGGTTGGCGGCGAGCGTGAAGCACGTTGGCTAAAAAAGATGAGGATAAACAGGCTATGACGGTGCAACCACCAAGCCCGACACCGGCAGAATTATTCACCGGTGACATCTCCGGCTTGTTCTATGACGGTGAGACAACCCCGCGTCCAGCCACGGTGACAGTGCGTGATGGCGTTGTTGCCAACATCGCGGACGACGGTGACAAAGGTTCTGCGGAGTCCTGGGATGGTCCGGTTATTGTGCCAGGCTTTATTGACCTGCATAATCACGGTGGTGCTGGCGGAGGATTTCCAACCGGCACGGTAGGCGAATGCACAGATGCAGCGTTGTATCACCGGGAGCGTGGCAGCACTACCTTGTGGGCATCGCTGGTGTCCGCGCCGGGCGCGGAGCTCGTTGCGCAGGCAGAGCTTTTGGCTGGGATTGCAGAGCAAGGGCTTATCGATGGCATCCATATGGAAGGCCCTTTCATTTCCGCCTGCCGATGTGGTGCCCAGAATCCGGCTAACATCATCGATGGTGACCCGCACATGTTTGCTGAGGTTATCGCAGCTGGCCGGGGATATTTAAAGTCCATTACTTTCGCGCCGGAGACGGCGAACTCGGATGAGATTTTTAAACTATGCGCGGAACACGGCATTGTTGCCTCCCTGGGGCATACCGATGCTGACTTCGCCACTATGGCCGACGGGATTGAGCGCGGGCGCGCGATTGGTGCGACGGTGACCGCGACGCACTTGTTCAACGCCATGCCGCAGATTCACCACCGTGACCCCGGTGCTGCCGCTGCCTTGATTAGCGCCGGTGCCCACCGCGACATTGCTCTCGAAGTCATTGCTGATGGCGTGCACTTGGACGATGGCACCGTTGACATGGTCCTTAACGCGGCACCACATAATGCATTTGCGATTACTGATGCGATGGCCGCGGCCGGCAAGCGCGATGGCGAATACGTTCTTGGTGCCTTGGGCGTAACCGTTGTCGACGGCGTTGCACGCTTGACCGATGGTGGTGCCATCGCCGGTGGTACCAGCACTTTGGCGGAGCAATTTGCCAGACGCGTCAACCGTGGCGCTTCCATTGAGCAGACCAGCGCGTTTGTCACCGGCAACGCAGCGAAGATAGCCGGCAAGACCGGCACGCTACGTGTCGGTGACCATGCTGACCTGGTTGTCTTTGCCAAGTGTGGTGATGCGACTCCTGAAGTGTCCATCGTTGCTGGGCGGGCAATGCACCCTCGGTGATTTAACCGCTGGCTGATTCAGCTGCCGAATTGCAGGCAGGCTTGCTACTTCCAGAATGCTCTATTTCCTTTCTACTCATTTCTGATTTAAATACTCAAAGGAGTTATCCCCATGACCATTGCAAACCTTTCCGGTGTTGTCCCACCAGTCATTGTTCCGCTCAACGAGGACCGCAGCTTCGACCGCGAATCCTACGAAGTACACGTGGAGCGTCTCATTGCTTCTGGGGTGCATGGCCTGTTCATCTTGGGATCCTCAGGTGAGGTTGCGTTTTCCACCCGTGAGCGCCGTCAGGAAATTCTTGAAGCAACAATGAGCATTGTCAATGGCCGCCTGCCGGTCATCGCTGGTGTTGTGGATATGCAGACCGAACGCGTGCTGGAGCATGTTCGTGATGCTGAAGCGGCCGGTGTGGACGCTTTGGTTGCCACCGCGCCTTTCTATGCGCTCGGCGGCATGGAAGTTGTCGAAGCACACTTCCGCGCCATCGCTGCTGCAACCGACTTGCCGCTGTTTGCCTATGACATCCCAGTCTGCGTCAATGTGAAGCTGCCGGTTGATTTGCTGATGAAGCTCGGCACCGAAGGCGTAATTGCTGGTGTCAAGGACTCTTCCGGTGATGACGTTTCATTCCGCTGGTTGGCGCAGGCAAATGCAGATGCTGGCCACCCGCTGCGTCTGTTCACCGGCCACGAAGTTGTTGTTGATGGCGCTTATCTGTCCGGCGCTGACGGCAGCGTGCCAGGCCTGGGCAACGTTGACCCAGATGCCTATGTGCGTCAGTGGGATGCATTCCAGCGCGGCGATTGGGACGGCGTCCGCGCTGAGCAAGATCGCCTTGCACGTCTGATGCACATTGTGACCGTCACCAGCGGAGTCTCCGGCTTTGGTGCTGGTATCGGTGGTTTCAAGACCGCTCTGCAGTTGCTCAACGTAATCAAGGCCAACCAGATGCCGCTGCCCGTTGCGCGCATGGAAGGCGACAACGTCCAAGCAGTCCGCAACGTTTTGGAGTCTGTAAATCTGCTCTAGAAAGTTCTTCTAGGGGAAGTTCCTTTAGAAGGATCTTTCCCGAAAAAGGGCCCGCACTGAAGCAATGCTCAGTGCGGGCCCTTTATGTCTTCGTAGTGTTAGATTCTGCTCTAAGCCAGGGAACTTAGCAGTGGGGCGTAGTGCTCATCGATGGCCACGAGGTATGTGTCCAAATCGCCCTTTTCGGCGGCGGTGAGCATCTTGCGGTGTGCACGCGCAGTGTCATCTAATTTGTCAGTGCCAACTTCGGCGCTGCGCAATGCTTGCATGTGGATGCTCCACAAGGTGGTTCCAAGCTGCGAGAGCAAAGCCGAAGTGTGGGTATAAAGCTGCTGGTGGAAGGCGTTATCCTCTTCCAGGAAAGGCTCGCCGCTCTCAGCTTTGTTCTCCATTGTGGTCACCAGCGCGCGCAGCGCGGGATTGGTAGTACCGGTCAGTGCTTTGACGATTGCCGGGGCAGAACCGATATCAAGCATCTTGCGAACTTCCACCACATCACGCAAGGTGTTGAGGCTGCCAGGTTCCAATGACGCACGCAGCAAGATGGTCTCCGCTAGGGGAGCGAGAGACATATCGCCCACAAAGCTGCCCTTGCCGCGTTCTACGCGCACAATATCCAATGCCTGGAGCTGGCCAACAGCCTCACGCACAGCGGAGCGGGAAACCTGCAGCTCCTGGCATAGTTGATGTTCAGAAGGTAGCGGATCCCCGGGCTTTAAATTGTGGTTGACAATGTAGCCCTTGATGGCCTGGATGGCGCTTTCAGTGCGGTTAAGCGGCGGAAGAGGGGCAAAGCTATTTGCCTGTGAGCCCGCGGAGTTAGGTTGAGTCATTATGCCTTCAATCTCTGGCGGATAAGAACAGCTCGATGTACCTGATAATGAACACTGATGTCTGACAAGTGAGGTTTAGCTGTTGAGATTGAAATTATAGCAGGGGATATGGTGTCCCGCCTAGCTTTGCTGCTAATTAATTTTAGCTAGGGTGAGCTGCAGGTTCAATGGGTGGATCTGTTGAAGATTTGAAAGTGGATTCGCATCGCTTCGGCGAGGTGTGGGGGTGCTTACTGGGGGTGCTTCTGCGGGCTCATGTCAGGTGGAAAAAGGGGAACTTGTCTGAGGAGTGGGGTGGGGGTGTGGTGTGCTTGACCTGTGTGAACGATAAGATTGTGGACGTGTCCCGTACTACTGCTGGATAGTTTTGGAGATTTAGCACCACGATTGCTAACAATGTGAGCCAAGCAACCTATAAGATGTCTGATAAGCGATTCGTTAGGGGCCTTCACGGACCCATTTCACTAACGGCCCGCAGCGTACAGATTTATGTAAGTGTTCATGCGCTTATATTCCTGTTTCCATATTCCTCCCCCTCAAGAGAGACAAGGTATTGAAGATGGCACACCTAAACCGCCGCGCGAAGGCTTTGACCGCAGTGTTGGCCACTGCCGCACTCTTCATCACGGCATGCGGAAGCTCTGATGACACTTCTGATGCAGCAGGTGGTGCAGACGGCGCCGCCGGTGGCGATGGCACTGGCACCATTATTTCCGGTGTTGCATACGCGACCACCAACTATCACCCTTCCTCCACTTCATCCGCTTTGGCGATGGGCACCAACTGGCACGTGGTTGAAGGTCTGTATGAGCAGGACCTTTCGGATTACTCCGTATACAAGGCCCTGGCTGCAGAAGATGAGCCAACTGAAATCTCAGACACCGAATACGAGATTTCCATCCGTGAGGGCGCAAAGTTCTCCGATGGCTCTGACGTAACTTCCGCCGACGTGGTTTCTTCCTTTGACCGCGCAATGGCTGAGGGCAACATCTACGCTGCGATGGTGGACTTCATTGACACCGTTGAAGCTAAGGATGACACCACCGTCACCCTGAAGCTGCAGTACCCATTCGAGCTGCTCAAAGAGCGCCTCTCTGTGGTCAAAATTGTTCCGGAATCCGCTTCCGATGATGAGCTGACCTCCATGCCGATCGGCTCGGGCCCATACAAGTATGAGTCTATTACTGATGCTCAGGTAGTTGCGGTTCCAAATGGGAACTACAACGGTGAGAAGGAAGCCACCAATGGCAAGTTGGTCTGGGACGTTCTGGTGGATGACACCGCACGTACCAACGCTGGTCAGTCCGGTGCGGCTGACATCATCGAAAACGTCTCCGCAGACAACGCCTCCCTTCTGGAAGGCGCTGGCATGACCGTTGAGGAAAAGGACGGCTTCAACCTGCCATTCCTGCTCTTTAACACGGAGAAGGAACCGTTCAATGACGAGCGCGTCCGCCAGGCATTCCACCGCGCTATCAACAAGCAGCAGCTGGTGGACAACAACATGTCCGGCAAGGCAGTGGAGGCAACCTCCTTCTTGCCTGAAAGCCACCCAAACTACTCTGCGGCCGAAACTGACCTGAGCTACGACCCAGAGGCAGCACAGGCTCTGCTGGAAGAAGCCGGTGCAGAAGATATCTCCGTTACCTTGCTGACCACTGACCACACCTGGATTGAGCAGCTATCGCCACAGATCAAGAATGACCTGGAGGCAGTCGGCATCACCGTCAACATCCAGTCCCAGGCATCAGCATCGCTGTACTCCGACTACCTCGATGTTGAAGACCCATCCTTCGACGTAGCACTGGCACCTGGTGACCCATCGGTCTTCGGCCAGGACCCAGCTCTGCTGATGAACTGGTGGTACGGCGATAACGTGTGGACCCAGCAGCGTTCCTTCTGGCAGGAATCTGACAAGGAAGCATTCGATGAGCTGCAAAACGTCATCACCGAAGGCGTGAAGAAACCATCTGCTGAGGCACAGGAGAACTGGGATACCGCTCAGAACATCATTGCTGAGAACGCGGTTATCTACCCACTGTTCCACCGCACCCTGCTGACTGCATACAACCCAGAAAAGATTGAAGGCTTCAAGGCAATCTCCACCACTGGTCTGCAGCTGCTGGATGCGACCTCGAACGAATAAGACGGCGCAAGCGTAGTCCTCGCTGTACACCGTTGATCTCAAAGGGCTAGGCGCACACAGGCCTAGCCCTTTAATTCGATCTTAGGAAGAAGAACTCGGAAAACTCATGAACAATCTCATCCGGCTCGTCGGTAGGCGCCTCGTCCTGCTGCCGATCATGGTGTTGGGGGTGACATTCCTGGTATTTGTGCTGATGTCACTGTCACCAATTGACCCCGCATATGCTGCCCTCGGCGAATCTGCCACCCCGGAGGCGCTCGCTGCCTACCGCGAAACCAATGGCCTCAATGACCCGTGGTACATCCAGTTCGGTTCCTATATCGCCGGCATGGTCCAAGGTGACCTCGGCGTCTACGGCCAAGCAGGACTACCAGTGGCCGATAAGGTCTTCGCTGCACTGCCAATTACTTTGCAGCTAACCTTCTTCGGTTTGATCATCGCAATTCTGATTTCCTTCCCACTGGGCATCATTGCGGCATTGTTCCGCAACCGCTGGCCAGACCAGGTCATCCGATTCTTCTCCGTGATCTTCATTGCAACCCCATCCTTCTGGTTGGCTATCTTGCTGGTCATGGCATTCATCGGCAAGCTGCCTGTCGCCGGTGGCCTGCCGCAGCTTAGCGAAGACCCCCTCGGCTGGTTTGAGCGCATGCTGCTTCCAGCAGTCTCCCTGGCGGTGCCAGTGATTGGTCAGATGACCCGTATTGTTCGTACCTCCATGGTCGAAGAGCTGGACTCCGACTACGTCCGAACCGCCATCGGTGCAGGTATTCCGCGCAGCGTGGTTGTCTCCCGCAACGTTTTGCGCAACGCGCTGATTACCCCAGTCACCGTGCTGGGTCTGCGCGTTGGCTACCTCATTGGTGGCGCGGTGGTCATTGAGATCATCTTCAACTTGCAGGGCATGGGGCGTGTGCTTATCGATGGCATCACCAACTCCTGGGTCAGTGTTGTCCAAGGCTCCGCACTGGTTGTTGCGATTTCCTTCATCCTGGTCAACATCATCGTTGACGTGCTCTACGTACTGATTAACCCTCGAATTCGGGCGGTGTAAAACATGACTTCTAAGAAGCAAAAACTCCAAGCCATGGAAGATAACGCGGGCAAAGTACGCTTCCGTCGGTGGAACGCCATGAGCTTTGGCTCAAAGCTATCGATCATCGTCCTTGGCATCATTGCCCTCAGCGCGATTTTTGCGCCGCTGCTGGCGCCACACGATCCGCAAGCCATCACCATGAAGGGCCTTGAGCCATCCGGTGAAAACCTCTTTGGTACTGACCACCTCGGCCGTGACGTATTGTCCCGCCTGCTTTATGGCGGTCGCTACTCACTGCTGGTTGGTTTGGCGTCGACTGGTATTGCGCTCGCGATTGCTGTCATTTTGGGTTCTATCGCAGCCGTGTCGCGCAAGGGCATGGATGAGCTCATCATGCGCATCATGGATGTCATCATGTCCGTTCCAGCCATCGCGCTGGCAGCGGTTAGCGTCGTGGTGTTTAGGGACCCATCCAACCCTGAATCTCTCATCTGGGTGATTATTGGTTCCATCGCCTTTGTTTACATCCCGCAGCTCACCCGTATCGTCCGCGCGAACGTGCTGAGTGAATACGGCAAGGACTACGTCAACGCTGTAGTTGTCGCCGGTGCACGTGCGCCATGGATTCTGGCCCGCCACGTCATGCGCAACTGCGCGGCACCAGTCCTGGTGTTCGCAACGTTGCTGGTGGCTGACGCCATCATCCTGGAAGCCTCCCTGACCTTCATCGGTGCGGGCCTGCAGGAACCTATTGCTACCTGGGGCAACATTTTGTCCGCTGCCCAGCCAGGCGTTCTGCGCGGTGAATGGTGGCAGGCACTGTTCCCAGGCGTGATGATCATGTTGACCGTGCTGTGTCTGAACATTGTTTCTGAGGGCATCACCGATGCCATGGTTGCTGCACCTACCGGGCCAGCCAAGACCAAGCCCTCTAAGAACGTTGAGCGCGAAGAAGACAAGCTGCTCGCGGACTCTGTTGCTGCGCATGAAGCACAGAAAGAAAGCCTGGATAAGCGTATCGCTGACCTGATGCGCGTGGAGGGGCTGCGCGATGACCGCCAGGCCCCACCGGAAGAATCCCCAGTGCTGCTGGAAGTAAAGAACTTGTGCATCAAGTTCCCACGCCACGGGGATGTCAACGTGGTGGACAATGTCAGCTTCACCGTGCGCAAGGGTGAAACCATGGCGCTGGTGGGCGAGTCCGGCTGTGGTAAATCCATCACCGCTTTCGCCATCATGGGTCTCATTGACCCGAAGGCCGAAGTTACCGGCGAAGCACTCTATGAAGGCCGTGACCTGCTGTCCATGCCAAAGAAGGAACGCCAGGCGTTGCTCGGACATGAGCTCGCCATGGTCTACCAGGACGCATTGAGCTCTTTGAACCCAGGCATGCTGATCAAGGCTCAGATGAAGCAGCTGACCTCCCGCGGCGGCACCCGCAGCGCGGAAGAACTGATGCAGCTTGTCGGCCTGGATCCAAAGCGCACCTTGGATTCTTATCCGCATGAGCTCTCCGGTGGCCAGCGCCAGCGCGTGCTCATCGCAATGGCACTGACCCGTGACCCGAAGCTGGTTATCGCCGATGAGCCAACCACCGCGTTGGACGTCACGGTGCAAAAGCAGGTTATTGAACTTCTCAATGACTTGCGTGACAAGCTCGGATTCGCAATGGTCTTTGTCTCCCATGACTTGGCTTTGGTGGCAGAAGTGGCCCACAAGGTCACCGTCATGTACGCCGGCCAGGTTGTAGAGCAAGCACAAACCGTGGAGCTTTTGACTAACCCAGTCCACGAATACACCCGTGGCCTGCTCGGCGCGGTGCTGTCCATCGAGGCATCATCGGGCCGCCTGCACCAGATCCCTGGCGTGGTGCCTTCACCACGTGACTTCCCGGCAGGTGACCGCTTCGCGCCACGTTCCTCCCACGCCGGCTACGGCGAAGACATCACCCCTGTGCGCACGAAGGTCGGCCCACCAGAAACTGACCACACCTATGCAGCCATTCCAGACCGCGAAACCGGAGTTATTTCTCCTGGCACGCCAGTGGATGAAACCAGCTCAACCAAGGAAGGAGCGTAAATCATGGACCAGACCAATCCAGCAACCCCAGCCGCGGCAGACCCCATCATTGAGCTGCGCGATATTGAAGTGCGCTTTAAAGCCCGCAACAGCGGCTTGTTCAAACCAAAGTACGTCCACGCTGTCCAGGGTCTGTCATTGGCGGTTAATCCTGGTGAGACCATCGGCATCGTGGGTGAGTCAGGCTGTGGCAAGTCCACCACCGCGAATGTCATGTGTGGGCTGCAGGTACCAACCGCGGGGCAAGTATTCTTCCGTGGGCAGGAAGTGTCCAAGCGTTCTGCGGCAGACCGCCGCCAGATTGGCCGCGTGGTATCCGTTATCTTCCAGGACCCATCTACCGCACTGAATGCGCGCATGAGTGTGCATGACCAGCTCATTGATCCGCTGGAAATGCACAAGGTGGGCACCAAATCAGAGCGCGAGGACCGCGTGGAGGAGCTTATCTCCCGTGTGGGTTTGCCAACCTCCGCGCTGGAAGCCATGCCCGGTCAGCTCTCTGGCGGTCAGCGTCAGCGTGTTGCTATCGCCCGCGCTTTGACGTTGAGTCCAGATGTCATCATCGCGGATGAGCCAACCTCGGCGCTGGATGTCTCAGTTCGCGCGCAGATTCTGAACCTGCTCATGGATTTGAAAAATGACCTGGGGTTGTCCATGGTGTTTATCTCCCACGACATTCAAACCGTGCGCTATATTTCAGACCGCCTGGTGGTCATGAACGGCGGCAAGGTTGTGGAAGAAGGCCCGGCAGGTGATCTGCTGAGCAATCCGCGGGATGAGTACACCCGCACGCTGTTGGGCGCGGCGCCGTCCTTGCTGCACCCTGCCAGCGTGGAGTTGGAGTAGGAACAGCGGGTACGGTCATGAGCTTTCAGGTTTCAGGTGGTACAGCTATCCGCGGGACCATCATTGCCACGCATGGGGTGGGAGATAGCGCTGCTAGCTTGGCGGATATTGCCACCCATTTCGGTAATGAGTTCCGGGTTTACCTGGTTGACCTGTTGGGCCATGGCCACGCGCCGCGGTTGAGCGATGAGCAGCTGGCAGATCCTTTCGCCGCGGTTGCCGCGCATTTTACGCAGGATCTTGAGCAGATCATCACCGCAGCGCCCGGCGGATTGCCGGTACTACTCATGGGCCATTCCTTTGGTGGTGCGGTGGCAGCTTATGTTGCGCAGCACAATCCGCAGCTTGTCGATGCCCTAGTGTTAGAAGACCCAGCCCTCCTCACCGCCGCACAGGCACAGGCCTACCGCGAGGATGCAGCAAACTTGGCCGCTCGCATGCGCAAGCAGGGAAGCGATCCGGCTGCCGCTATAACTGAATTAAGACCTGACTACCCGGCGTGGTCTACTGCCGAGTACACCGGATGGGCACAGGCAAAAGCACTGGTTGATTACCGTCTTTTGGAGACTGGGGTGGTCGGTGCAGCAGCGTCGCACATGGATGGGGAAGGTATTCTGCCTTACCTCACCATGCCGACGCTGCTGGTGACCGGCGACGGAGCAGATGTGCTTTTCGGTA
>JAUNRU010000056.1:11396-18503 GCA_030535535.1 Corynebacterium casei | reverse complement strand
ACGGAGAACCTGCGTTTTATTGGGTCGTGGCCATCGGCTGACCAGTCGGGGCCGAAGTTGGACACCACGGAGTTTGATAAGGCGACCGCTTGGGTAGCAAAGGTGCGTGAGGGTCACTAGGTTTGATGTCATGACTGGACGAATCATCTTGCTGCGCCACGGCCAAACCTTTTCCAATGTTGAACGCTTGCTGGATACTCGTCCACCCGGTGCTGAACTGACTGAACGCGGCCGCGAACAGGCCACAGATGTGGGCATTGAATTAGCTCACCTGGTTGCCGCTGGCGACGGTGAGAAGGGGCGTCTGCGCGGAATCATTAGCTCGGTGGCGCTGCGCGCCCAGCAGACCTCGATGTTGGCAGCGCGGTCTTTTGAGCGAACCGCTGACTTGCCGGAGTTTACCGTGGATGTTGATGTGCGCACCGGAATTCATGAGGTCTTCACCGGCGAATATGAGATGAGCAATTCTGAAGATGCTCACCGTGGGTATTCCACCGCGCTGCGCGGCTGGCTGGCCGGCGACGCTGAGGCCTGCTGCCCGGGTGGTGAAACCTACCGGGATGTGCTGGCGCGCTACCAGTCGGTTCTGGAAAATGTCGCGGCAGGACTGGGCGATGACGATGATGTCGTGGTGGTCTCCCACGGCGCCGCCATCCGGCTAGTGGCAACGCACGCGTCCAACAATATTGACGGGGACTTCGCGTTCACCGGTTACCTGCAAAACTGCCGCTTTGTGGTGCTCGAACCGCGCGGTGAAGAATTCGGCCAATGGACCGTCACCCGCTGGGCTGACACCGAGGTGGACTAGTTTCCTCGGCCATCGCCTCGGGAACTAGTCCACGAGGTAAGCGTTACCCCATCGTTTCTACGGTGGGGCTTTTTCATGCCCGGGGGTAGGGTATTTACCCCCTTATCGATTCTCTGGCCAGTGGTTTTGCTGGAATTCTCGGCGTTCTCTTCTTTATTGTTCAACAAACGCCTATGATGATGCGCATCACATTTCGGAGTGCGACCCCCATCACGAAAGCGAGTTTCCGTGAGTGCTGAAACAGTAACCCCAGCCAAGAATCCTCCACGCGGATTAGGCGCAATGGCAGGTGCCATGTTCCTCATGGCTACCTCCGCTATTGGTCCGGGATTTTTGACCCAGACTTCAGTCTTTACCGTCCAGATGGGCGCGGCTTTCGCATTCGCGATTTTGCTGAGCATCATCGTGGATATCGCAATCCAGCTCAACGTCTGGCGCGTTCTGTGTGTTTCCGGCATGCGCGCCAACGAGCTTGGTAACACCGTTCTGCCGGGCTTGGGATGGTTCCTCGCCATTCTGGTCTTCATAGGCGGCGTGGTCTTTAATATCGGCAATATCGCTGGTTCGGGTCTCGGCCTCAACGCGATGCTTGGTATCGATGCGCGCATCGGCGGTGTTATCTCCGCTGCCATCGCAATCTTTATCTTCTTGTCCAAGAAGGCCGGCATTGCTCTAGACCGTATCGTCGCGGTGCTTGGCGCCATCATGATTCTGCTGATGCTCTACGTGGCAATTGTGTCCCAGCCACCCGTGGGCGAAGCATTAAAGAACACCGTGATGCCGGAAGAGATTGACTTCTTTGTCATCACCACCTTGATCGGTGGCACCGTGGGTGGCTACATCACCTTCGCTGGTGCCCACCGTCTGATTGACTCTGGCCTGTCCGGCCCAGAGCACGTCAAGGACATCACCACGACCTCTGTCATGGGCATTATCATCACGGGCATCATGCGCGTGCTGCTGTTCCTGGCGGTACTGGGTGTTGTCTCCACCGGCGTGGCACTGTCTGAGGACAACACCGCGGCGGATGCATTCTTCCACGCTGCTGGCGAGTTCGGTCTCCGCGCATTCGGCGTAGTTCTCTTCGCCGCTGGTCTGTCTTCTGTCATCGGTGCTTCTTACACCTCCATCACCTTTGTAACCACGCAGAAGGTTGCCCCACGTACCCGCAACTTCCTCACCGTCGGCTTCGTCATTGGCTGTACCATCCTGTTCATCATCTTGAACTCCGCGCCACAGAAGCTGCTCATCTTCGCCGGTGCATTCAACGGCATCATCTTGCCAATCGCGTTCGCCATGGTGATGTGGGTAGCCTTCCGTCGCCCTGACCTGCTTCAAGGCGTTAAGCACCCGAAGTGGCTGCTGGTGGCCGGTGCCCTGGCTCTTATCCTGGAGATTTACATTGGCGTTAAGGCCTTCTCCGGTATCGTGAGCATGTGGGCATAGACATGAAACCTTTTGAGATGACTGCAGCTGACGTGCGCAAACTCGCCCGGGCAGAGAAGCTGACCACCACTTCGGGCTTTGCTGCCGGCTACATGCAAGCCAACCTGCTTGCGGTGCCGAAAGAGTACGCATTTGATTTCTTGCTCTTCGCACAGCGCAACCCCAAGTCCTGTCCCATCGTTGGCGTGCTGGAAGCTGGCGAGTATGAATCCGCACTGTTGCCCGACAGTGACATTCGCACGGATATCCCGGCCTACCGCATCTTCAAAGACGGCGAGCTGGTGGACACGGTCACGGATGCCACGCCGTATTGGGGCGAGGACATGGTCGCGTTCTTGATTGGCTGTTCGTTTACCTTTGAGACCGCGCTGGTAGAAAACGGCATCAAGCTCGAGCACATTGAGCAAGGTCGCAACGTGGCGATGTATCGCACGAGCACACCAACCGCTCCGGCCGGTGTGTTCTCCGGGCCGCAGGTAGTCTCCATGCGTCCTATCCCCGCTGACCGCGTGGCGGATGCGGTGCGGATTACCTCCCGCTACCCGTCAGTGCACGGCGCACCGGTGCATATTGGTAACCCGGAAGCCATTGGAATTACAGATCTTTCAAAGCCTGACTTTGGTGAGCCAGTAGAAATTCCGGAAGGACACATTCCTGTGTTCTGGGCGTGCGGTGTCACCCCACAGGCAGTGGTGATGAATTCGCGCCCGCATTTGGCTATTACGCATGAGCCAGGAAAGATGCTGGTAACTGACGCCCGGGACTTGGAATACCAAGTGCCTTAATGCTTAGAGCACGAAGCGAATTGAGTTATACGCCTTGAGGAGGCTGTCACGGGAGACCGTGGCAGCCTCTTCGCGTTGTCCGGCAGCAATGAGCGTGGCCAGGCGAACGTTGTTCTCAATGTGCTCGTTATGAATATTCGGCAGATGCGGCAGCGCCAGCAAGAAGGTCAGGCGCATGCGCGCGAGTAGGCTGGACATCTGTTCATCGAGAGTCTCTGAGCCCAGTGACGCCACCAGCGCGCGGTGGAAGCGCTGGTTGATGCTGGATACTGCTTGGTCATCGCCGCTTTCGGAAAAACGGCGCGCGGAAGCGGCCAGCTCAATGAGGCGGTCGGCGGCGGGGAAATCGCCCCACAGCACGCCGGCGTGCTCGAGCGCCATGCGCGCGAGGTACAGGTCTTTGACATAGTCCGTGTCCGGGGTGGCGATGAAAACCCCGCGGTTGGGGATGCGCTCCACCAGGCGCTCAGACGTTAGTTCAGTAAATGCTTCCCGCAGGGTATTGCGGGAGCATTTAAAGCGTTCCGCGGCCTTGACTTCACTAAGTTGCTGACCGGGCTGGAACTCACCAGCGGAGATTGCATCCCTGATAGCGGATGCCACGGACTGAGAAAGCATAGGTGCGATTCTAACGCAGCTTCCTTCAGTGTTTCGGCACTACTCGATGGTTGCAATCACCGTGGAGGTTTCAAGGCGGTCGCCTTCTTTGGCCAGCAACGTGATGGTGCCGGTGCGAGGTGCCTTGACGGCGGATTCCATCTTCATTGCTTCTACGGTTGCAACCGCGTCGCCTTCAGCAACGGAGTCGCCGTCGGAGACCTTCCAGGCTACGAGGTTGGCCTCGAAAGGTGAGGTCACAGCGCCGTCATCGGAGCTTGCTGCATCGGAAGCATTCGCAGCGGACGTTGGCGCCGCGGCGCCGGATGATGCAGCGGAGTTGAAGAATTCCACCGGCACGCCAACGTTGATGAGCTTGCCGCCGATTTCTACGGCAACGTTGTGGCGCTGGGCGTAGATTGCCTCAACCTTGTCCACCTGGTTCGAAGCAGATGGGCGGTAGTTGTGGTCCACCCAGTCGGTGAATACGCCGAGTTTTTCACCGGTCAGGGCGGTTTCTTCCATCATGTCGCGGTGGAATGGCAGCACGGTGCGCACGCCGGCGATGTTGAATTCGCGCAAGGCATGCTTCGCGCGCGACAGCGCTACCTCGCGGGTTGGGCCCCACACGATGAGCTTGGCGATGAGCGAGTCATAGTACGGCGGAATAATCGAATCAGAACGCACCGCAGAATCCACGCGAATGCCCGGGCCGGTTGGCGGCTCAAAGCTGACGATGGTTCCTGGGCACGGCGCAAAACCATTGAGGATGTCTTCGGCGTTGATACGGAACTCGAAGGCGTGGCCGTTGGAGGTTGGGTCTTCGCTAAAGGACATGGGCTCGCCAGCAGCGATACGAATCTGTTCCGCGATGATGTCCACGCCTGTGACAGCTTCGGTCACTGGGTGCTCAACCTGCACGCGGGTGTTGACTTCCAGGAAGGAAATCGTGCCGTCCTCGGAGACAATGAACTCGACGGTGCCGGCGCCGGTGTAGTTGACCTTGGAGCAGATAGCGCGTGCACCTTCGATGATGCCGTTGCGCTGCTTTTCAGTCAGGTCTGGTGCGGGCGCTTCCTCGATAAGTTTTTGGAAGCGGCGCTGGGTGGAGCAGTCGCGGGTGCCGAGGACTGCGACGTTGCCGTGGGTATCGGCAAGCACTTGCGCCTCAACATGGCGTGGATGGGTCAGGAACTTTTCCACGTAGCATTCAGCGCGGCCAAAAGCTTCCATGGCTTCACGGCCAGCGGAGTTGAAGGCCTCTTCAATGTCGTCGAGGTTATCAACCACTTTGAGGCCGCGGCCGCCGCCGCCATAAGCAGCCTTAATCGCGATAGGCAGACCGTGTTCTTCGGCGAACTCGCGGGCTTCTTGCCAATCATCGATGGGGTCAGAGGTGCCCGGGGCCAGTGGCGCACCGACTTCTTCGGCCACGCGGCGCGCAGCAATCTTATCGCCGAGCAGCTCAATTGCCTCAGGCTGCGGACCAACCCAGATCATGCCGGCGTCACTGACCGCGCGGGCGAAATCGGCGTTTTCAGAAAGGAAGCCGTAACCAGGGTGCACGGCATCCGCGCCGGCGCGCGCCGCGATGTCCAGCAGCGCAGGAACGTTCATGTAAGTATCGGAGGCCGAGTTGCCAGTGAGCGCATACGCTTCATCGGCGGCCTGGGTGTGCAGCGCGCCAGCGTCTGCTTCGGAGTAAATAGCAACGGACTTGATGCCAAGATCACGCGCTACGCGGGCAATACGGACGGCGATTTCACCGCGGTTAGCAATGAGGATGGTCTTAATGGTCATGAGTGTTTCCCTTAACTTCAAAGCGCACGGTAGCTCCTGGTGGGAGCTGGGCTGCGATATCAATATCTTCTTCTAATACGGTGGCCACCACTGGGTAGCCGCCGGTGACGGCGTGGTCGCGCAGAAAGAGCACGGGTTTGCCATTGGGCGGAATCTGAACGGAACCGGCAACCATGCCCTCTGATGGCAATTCGCCGTCGACGACGCGTTCCACGGTGGTGTCGGATTCAAGGCGCAGTCCGACGCGGTTGGAATGTGCGCTCACCGTCCACTCAGTGTCCAGGAAGCTGTGCACATTTTCGCCAAACCAGTCATCGCGCGGGCCAAGCACGCAGCGCAGAGTAGCAACGGTACGGCCATCTTCGGTCTGGCTGACGCGCAGCGGGTTGCTCAGTTGGCCGTCGGTCATTCCGGAGGAGCGCGGTAGCACGCCGAGGATGTCGCCGACGGCAACCGGTGCAGGACCCAGACCGGAAAGCACATCCGTGGAAGAAGAGCCGAGCTCAGAATCCGCGATGAGCCCGCCGCGGATAGCAACGTAGTTGCGCATGCCGTATTCGGCAGCCTCGATGCGCACGGTTTGGCCAGCGGTTACCAGCACTGGGCGCGCTAGTTGTACAGGCATGGTGCCAAGGCTTACCCGGGCAGCGGCACCGGTGACGCACACAACCGTGTCACTAAGTGCGCGCAACTCCATGCCACCGATGTTTTCCAACACGGTTGCCTGGCGCGGATTGCCCACCGCGATGTTGGCGGTCGCTGCCGATGCCCTATCGGCCGCACCCGACGGCGTCACACCCAAGTCGCCGAAACCTGGGCGGCCTAGGTCCTGGAACAAGGTGAGCAAGCCTGCGTCGAGAACTTCCATGCGCGGCAGGCGCGCCGGGGAGCGCTTGGCGGTGGAATCAGCGTCATAGATTTCCGGCAGCTCATTGACTGCGCGATAGCGCACGCGGTCACCTGGTTGAACTAGCGCGGGTGGCTCGGCTGCCGAATCCCACATCGGGGTGTTGGTGGTGCCCAGAAGCTGCCAGCCACCAGGTGACTGCCGTGGGTAGACCGCGGAGAAGTCACCCGCGATGGCCACGGCTCCTGCTGGAACTGCGGTGCGCGGGTTGGCGCGCCGGGGGATTGAGCGTGCATCGGCAGGATCTGTTGGTGCGCAGTAGCTAAAACCAGGGGCGAAACCGCCGAATGCGGCGGTCCACTCCGTGGAGGTATGCCACTCGATGAGGGCTTCGCGGGAGATTCCTAGGTGTTCAGCGACTTCATCAATGTCTTCGCCGTCATAGAGCACGTCGATTTCTACGGTGCGCGCTTCCGTTGCCTTGGCCGCGCCCGGGGTGAAGTCTTGCAGGAACTGCGCAGCATGACGTGCGGAATCTGGGGTTTCGAAGGTGAGCAGCACCGTGGTGGCTGCAGCAATGCAATCCACCTGGTTTTTCAACGGCTGCGCGGTCAGGGCGGCGTGGTAGTCCATGACCTGGGTGAGCCCATCAAGATCGATGAGCAGCGCGCGGGTTCCAACGGGATGGATCTGCATTAGGCGAAGCTCCGGATCTCGATGTTGCGACGGCCCAGCTCAGCGACAACTTCGCGCAGCAGGTTGACGGAGCCTGGGGAGTCACCGTGCGTGCACACCGATTGGGCATCGACTTTCAGGACGCTGCC
>JAUNRU010000056.1:0-11296 GCA_030535535.1 Corynebacterium casei | reverse complement strand
CTGGGGAGTCACCGTGCGTGCACACCGATTGGGCATCGACTTTCAGGACGCTGCCGTCAGCAGCGGTGACTGAGCCGGACTCGGCGACCTCCAAAACACGCGCGACAACATCTGCCGGATCGTGCAAAACTGCATGCGCTTCACGGCGGCTCACCAACGTGCCGTCCGGGTTGTAATTGCGGTCCGCGAAAGCTTCGCGGATGACTGTCAGACCAGCTTTTTCTGCGACATCGACAGCCACGCCACCTGGCAGCAGCATCACTGGCAAGTCCCCGAAGGCTTTGATGCCAGCGATGACCGCCTCGGCTTGCGCGGTGTGGTGCACGATGGTGTTGTACATCGCGCCGTGCGGTTTGACGTAGGAAATCTTGGTGCCATTTGCTCGCGCGAGGGCGTCTAGGGCACCGATTTGGTAGGTGACTTCATCGGCAAGCTCTGCCGGATCATAATCAATGAAGCGACGACCAAAAGCTGCTGGATCGTTGTATCCCGGGTGCGCGCCCACGGTCACGCCAGCAGCCGCCGCAGCCTTGACCGTGCCCGCAATCGAGTGCGGGTCACCCGCGTGAAAACCAGTGGCCACGTTGGCGGAGGAGACCATCTCCAACATCGCTTTATCATCGGCAACAGGGTTGCCCGCGGTGGTTTCGCCTAAGTCAGCGTTCAGATCAATGTACACCGAAGCCATACAGCACCATCCCTAATGTTGTTGAACAATATATGGAAACAGTGTAGCGCTAGTCACTATGATTTGTGAAGTCCATTACTTTAGATCTTCGAAGTGTCGGGGAGTTTTGCCGTTCTTAGCCCCATCCGAGGCGGTGGAGATCTTCTTCTTCGATGCCGAAGTAGTGGCCGAGTTCGTGGAAGACGGTGACTTCTACTTCGTGGGCAAGCTGTTCTTCGGTGGAGCACATGTTTTGTAGGGCGCCGCGGTAGATGAAGATGGCGTCGGGTAAAAAGCCCGTGTGGTGGTGGGTGCGTTCGGTGAGCGAGACGCCCTCGTAGAGACCTAAGATTCCGGGGCTGTCTTCATTGAAATCGCGCACCAAAATGACCAGGTTGCGCATATTTGCCACAAACTGGTCCGGGATTTTGTCCAAGGCGTCATTGACCATCTCATCGAAGCGTTCTTCAGAAACGTGGACCATGAGATTTCGCCAATGACTTTTTGCCCTAGAGGGCGGGCTCGGCGGCTGGTTCTTCGGCAGTGGCTGCGTCGCCAGAGTCGTTGTTCTCGGAACCGCGAAGTGGGTTGCGCTCTGGCTGCTCGGTTGGGGCAGCGCCGTCAATGGTCAGGCCCTCGCGGCCGTCTTTGGCGGTGCCGGTAATGACGGAGAAGGAAGAATCTTCTTCAGAAGGGTGAATCAGAGAGCAGTTCACTGAACGCGTGCCACCGTTCCAGGATGTTTCAGGAATGGTGCCCCAGTAAGGCTGCAGCGTGGACTGATAGAGGTTTTCTTCCTCGCCCATGTACGCAATTGCATCATCGGCGCAGCGCGAAGCCAGGAACTCATTTTGATCATCAATCGATGGAGTTCCATCGGAGAACTCTTCAGCCAGGTTCACCACGGAGATGGTTTCCATCTGGTGGGGGTCAGCACAGTTGACGGTGCGCAGAACCTGGTCATCGCCGATTTCGCGGCACTCGCCCGGAGAGGCGATATTTGCCTGGTCAACTTCGGAAACACGGCCCTCGGTTTGCTGCGGGATACCCTCTTCGTCAGTAGTCTGCAGGCCGCACAGCATGGTGCGGTCGCCGTTCGCCCAAGCATCGGCAGGCGGCAAAATCGGCGCGATAGAGTACTTGCCGGCCGGGTCGTACTGGCCGTCCAAGTAATTAAAGGTGGAACCCTGGCACAGCTCCTCGCGCAGCTGCGCCTGGCGTTCCATGCTTGGAATCTCCGCCTCGGGGCCAAACTCGCTGGTGGGGTAGATAGCTAGATTTTCCACCGTGGCAACCTCGAAGCGGTGCTGGTCAGCGCAGTCGGTGACGCTGAAGTTAGCAAAGGTGCCGTCACTAGCAACATCCCAGGTGACGCAATCACCGGCAACGGCTTCCGTAAACGGCGTTTCGGAATCACCAGAAGAAGGCGCGGAAGTAGTGGTATTGATGACATCGGAGTCGGCAGCGATCTGCGCAGCGTTGCCGCTGACATAGTCATACGTGCCCATAAATGCCGCAGCACAAGCAGCAGCGACAAGTGCAATGCGTGAGGCGGCCGCGGATCTCCAAGCCTTCGAGGTGCTTGCATTAGTCATAAGAAACCTTAGTTTAGCCGACCAGCCGAATCAGACTAGAATTCCAGCGCTCGACCAATTCGTGTGGATAGTCGGTACCGGTCAGTGCGATAAACAGATGAACACCACTCTACGGGCTTATCCCCTGAGCTGGAATACCGGATGATGTGCAGTAATGGTGCGCCCACCTGGACATCGAGAAGCGATGCAATTTCCTCGTCTGCCGCAACCGCCGTAACGGTCTGATCTGCTGCCGAAATTGGCAAGTTAAAATCACTTTCCAAAATGGAATAGACCGAGTTATAAACATCATTTTCCAGCAATGTGGGCGCCAGCGTGGAGTTGTACCAGCCGTCATCAATGGAATAAGGCTCGCCATCGCCCAAACGCAGACGGCGCAGGTGAATGTGCGGGACAGACTCATCCGTATTGAAAAATTCGTAGACATCCTCAGCCGCCGTGGCGCGGCCAGCCAACAAAATACGAGAGCTGGCAGAAACGTCCTGCGCGCCCATCTCATCCGAAAAAGACGCCAAATGCAACCGGGACACCAGTGGATTCGGGGCAACGAAGGTGCCTTTGCCGCGTACCCGGCGCAAACGGCCAGCCGCAACCAGATCACCAATTGCGCGGCGAACCGTAATGCGGGATACGCCATAGACTTCTTCCAGAAGGCGCTCACCGGGGAGAAGATCTCCCGGCTTCAACGTGGTGCGGCACAGCTCAGCCAGGATTTCACGCAGCTGGGCATGCTTTGGGGTTGGCCCATCAACAATTTCCCGTTGAGGAAGAATCGGCGCTCTGGACATGTATCCATCCTAGGCTTCTGGTTATTACCACTGCAACTGATTTGGGTATCTGTTGAAGTTTGAGCTCGTGGGCTGGTGGATGTGGCTGTGTACCTGATGTGGGTGCGGTAGGATTAGCGCCGTGATTGATCTTAAATTCCTCCGTGAAAACCCAGACGTCGTTCGTACCTCCCAGGTCACCCGTGGTGAGGATCCTCAGCTGGTAGATCAGCTGTTGGAAGCTGATACCGCACGTCGATCTGCAATCTTGGCTGCTGATGAACTGCGTGCAGAACAAAAGGCATTCGGTAAGAAGATTGGTCAGGCTTCTCCGGAGGAGCGCCCAGCACTGCTGGAAGGCTCAAATGAGCTAAAAGAAAAGGTCAAGCAGGCTGAAGAAGCGCAGCGCAACGCTGAGGAGCAGGTAGAAACCCTGCAGTACAAGCTGTCCAACGTTGTAGAAGGCGCTCCAGCTGGCGGCGAAGATGACTTCGTTGTTTTGGAGCACTATGGCGAGAAGCCAGAGTTTGATTTTGAACCAAAGGACCACCTAGAACTCGGTGAATCCCTGGGACTTATTGATACCAAGCGTGGCGCGAAGATTGGTGGCGCACGTTTTTACTACCTCACTGGTGATGGTGCATTCTTGCAGCTGAGCATGATGGTGCTGGCTGCGCAGAAGGCACGTGCCGCAGGCTTTAGCCTCATGGTTCCACCAGTACTGGTGCGCCCTGAGATTATGGCTGGCACCGGCTTCTTGGGTGACCACGCTGATGAAATTTACTACCTTGAGCGTGATGACCTGTATCTGGTTGGTACCTCTGAGGTGGCACTAGCTGGTTATCACAAGGATGAAATCATCGATCTGTCCAAGGGGCCAATCCAGTACGCCGGTTGGTCGTCTTGCTTCCGCCGCGAAGCCGGTTCCCACGGCAAGGACACCCGCGGTATTTTGCGCGTGCACCAGTTCGACAAGGTAGAGATGTTTACCTACTGCAAGCCAGAAGATGCAGAAAAGCAGCACCTGCAGCTGTTGTCCATGGAGCGCGAGATGCTCGACGCCATGAACCTGCACTATCGCGTCATTGATGTCGCTGGTGGCGACCTGGGTGCATCGGCAGCCCGCAAGTTTGATACTGAAGCATGGGTTCCAACTCAGGGCACCTACCGCGAGCTGACCTCGACCTCGAACTGCACCACCTTCCAGGCACGCCGTCTGCAGACCCGTTACCGTGATGAAAACGGTAAGACTCAAACTGCCGCGACCCTGAACGGAACCCTGGCGACTACCCGTTGGCTGGTTGCCATCCTGGAGAACAACCAGCAGGCTGACGGCTCTGTTGTTATCCCAGAGGCACTGCGCCCAATGATGGGCAAAGACGTACTTGAACCAATCAAGTAAATTCTTAATTTTAGTTTCGGGCAGATCAGAAAGTTAAACAGGCAGTCTCATGGTTGATACGAACTCCGCGCTGGAATTGCGCGAGCGCATTTTCTGGGTGCCCACCGATTTAGAGCAACTCCCAGCGCACAAAGAGTGGAGTGAACCTCTCTACTCTCGCATTATTTCCCTAGTCCGCACCATCCTGCGTGCGCAGGGAATTCGGGTGACCGTATTCGGCGCGGAGAACATCCCGGCCGATGGTGGCGCGGTGTTGGCAATGAACCACACTGGCTACTATGACTTCATTTTGGGCGGTGTACCTGCGTATTTGCGCGGCAAGCGAATGGTGCGGTTTATGGCGAAGAAAGAAATCTTCGTCAACTCTTTCATCGCTTGGCTGGGTAAGAAGATGCGTCACATTCCGGTGGATCGTTCCGCCGGTGGTGCTTCCATCAATGTCGCGGTTGAAAGCCTGCACGAAGGCAACCTAGTGGGTATTTTCCCAGAGGCTACTATTTCGCGTTCTTATGAAATCAAGGACATGAAAAGCGGCGCCGCACGTATTGCCAATGCTGCTGAAGTCCCACTGATACCAATGGTGTGCTGGGGCTCGCAGCGTATTTGGCCAAAGGGCGGCAAGAAAGACTTGGGCCGTTCCAAGACTCCAATCATCATGATGGTGGGCGAGGAAATCCCCACCACCGGTGATGCGGAGAAGGATATTGACGCACTCTACTTCGCCATGAAATCCATGCTGAAACAGGTACGCGAAGTTTATGATGAGCGCTTCGGTCCTTTCGAAGACGGACTTCCATGGCGTCCAGCATCGATGAGCGGAACGGCTCCTTCCTTGGAAGAAGCCAACCGCATGGATGCTGCTGACCGCGCGGCACGCGCTGCCCGCAAGGCGAAAGAAGCTGAACAAGAGGCTGCGAAGTCTGAGCGCAAGGAAGAAAAGAAGCTGGCGAAGCGCGCACAGAAGCAGCTGAAGAAGATGTCCAAGTGGGCGCGAAAGGACCAGAAATAACAGTGGAGGCGCCAAAGTTTATTGCCTCGGATATTGACGGAACTTTCCTCAATCCTGAGCACCGCGTTGTGTCACGCAACCGCGACGTGGTGACTCGTGCCGTTCAATCCGGTGCACAATTTGCGCTGGCAACAGGCCGTCCTCATCGCTGGATTCAACCGATTCTGGAACAGATTCCGCTTCGTCCCTTGTGCGTAACTTCCAATGGTGCGGTGGTTTATGACTCTGACCAGGACCGCATTTTGCGTGCTGTGGAGTTGGACGCTGAAGCCATGGGGGACATTGTCAACACGGTTCAAGAAATCATGGCGCGGCACGGGGAGGTTTCTTTCGCTGTGGAACGCGCCGGTGTTTCCGCGAATGACCCGTTGGATACCTTGTACGTTGTGGATGAAATCTACGCTGAGCAGGCACCTTTCGAAGGTTTCGGCGTAGCCCCAGTTCATGGTGTGGTGGGACAACCGGCGGTGAAGTTGATTATCCGCAACCCTGACATGCAGTCCCAGGAACTGTTCGACCTGATTAATCCTCATGTCGATCCTGAGGTAGCGCACGTGACCTTCTCCATTCCAGACGGAATGCTAGAAGTTGCCGCGCCTGGCATCACCAAAGAAATTGGCGTGGAATTCTTGGCCAGCCATTACGGTGTCGCGCAGAAGGATGTTATTGCTTTCGGCGATATGCCGAATGATATTGAAATGCTGCAGTGGGCTGGGGTTGGTGTTGCAATGGCGAATGCGGACCAGGCTGTTAAGGATGTCGCCGATATGGTGACGGTTTCTAATGCTGAAGCAGGTGTAGCGCATGTACTTGAACGGTGGTTCTGATGGGAAAGCAACGCTTCGTAGCAGCTATTGACCAAGGCACCACCTCAACTCGATGCATCATTGTTGACCACGACGGCAAGATTTGTGCCTCCGCGCAGTTTGAGCACAAGCAGATCATGCCGCGCCAAGGCTGGGTGGAACATGATGCGACAGAGATTTGGTACAACGCCCGCCGTGCCGTATCCGCGGCAATGGTGGATGTGGACGGCTCACCCGAAGACTTTGTTGCGCTAGGAATTACTAACCAGCGGGAAACCGCAGTGGTGTGGGATAAGAAGACCGGCAAACCAATCTATAACGCGATTGTGTGGCAGGATACCCGCACCTCACACGCTATTAATCCGGATGATAAATGGCTTGACCGCACGGGGCTTCTCGCTAACTCTTATCCTGCCGGCCCGAAGATTGCGTGGATCCTCGACAACGTTGAGGGCGCTCGCGAACGTGCCAACAATGGTGAGCTTCTCGCCGGCACTATTGATACCTGGCTGCTGTGGAACCTCACCGGTGGGGCGCGCGGTGATCAAGGAAAAGACGCCGTGCACCTAACTGATGTCACCAATGCATCACGCACCTTATTGATGGATATCCGCACTTTGAAGTGGGACGAAGAACTCTGTGAAGAAGTCGGCGTACCGCTTTCCATCCTTCCGGAGATCCGTCCCAGCGTTGGTGATTTCGGGCAAGTACGCACGCACGGCACGCTGGCTAAAGTCCCGATCACTGGTGTGCTTGGTGACCAGCAAGCCGCACTGTTTGGCCAGGCTGCTTTTAAAGAAGGCGAAGCTAAGAATACTTACGGCACTGGTTTGTTTATGTTGCTCAACACCGGTGACAAACCACGCTGGTCGGAGAACGGACTGTTGACCACCGTGGCTTTTCAGTGCGACGGTAAAGACCCTGTCTACGCCTTGGAAGGCTCCGTTGCCGTTGGTGGCTCACTGATTCAGTGGCTGCGTGACCAACTGGGAATCATCCCGAACGCCACCTCAAGTGAGTCAATCGCGGCGAAAGACAACGGTGGCGTCTACATCGTGCCCGCGTTCTCAGGCCTTTTCGCTCCGCGCTGGCGCCCCGATGCTCGTGGGGTGATTGTTGGTCTGACGCGCTTTGCTGACCGCACGCACATTGTTCGCGCTGCGCTGGAAGCAACGTGTTTTCAAACCCGTGAAGTTGTTGAAGCGATGGAGGCTGACTCCGGCATTGAACTCACTGCATTGCACGTCGATGGCGGCATGGTTGCGAATGAACTTCTCATGCAGCTTCAAGCCGACTTTTTGGACACTGAAGTCATCCGCCCCCGCGAAATTGAAACCACCGCGCTCGGCGCTGCCTTCGCCGCCGGCTTGGGCCAAGAATTCTGGGCCGACCTCGAAGCACTCGAAGGCCTAGTCGCTACCGATAAATCCTGGTCCCCAAACATGGATGCGGTAGAACGCGACCGTCTCTTTGCCGAGTGGAACAAAGCAGTCGAGCGAACCCTGGACTGGGAAGACTAGGCTCTCTCCAGCGGCGAGAACTTCAAATAGAGAATTAAGGCCAGCGGTCCCACGAACGGCAGACACAGCACCACGAGGAACCACAGGACCGAGGAAATTGGCTGCATCTTGGCTTTGAAGATGAGCCATACGCTCAGCACGAGCAATAAAAGCGTAGTCAACGCAACCGTGGACGTTAATGCATCATAGAACGTAATCACGGGATTGCTCCCGATTCTCTGTACTGTTCTGCGGCAATGTTAGCCTTTTTGGTCCCTGTCACCATGGTAATCAGCAGGATAGCCAAGACCGGCAGACTGACGAACGCGATGAGTGATTCATCGATGATCATGAACAGGATTCCGCCGATAGTAAATGCGGCGCCGGCCAACATTAGGTAACCAGCCGCAGCTTTGTGGCCGTGGACCCAGGTGTCTTCATTGGCCATGAGCTTGGGTGTGCGCAGCCCAATCCAGGAGTTCATCGGTAGTTTTGCTTGCCTTGCTCTTAGTCCAACGTACAGAGTGCCAACGCCCACGATAAGGTAAGTCGCTGACATGATTGTCGCGTACACGGACATCTGTATTCCCTCCGGTTGAAATCCCCCTTGGCGAACTTAACTCTAACATGAACTGCACTAGTTGAATATGGTGAGATCGAAATCAGTCATGACGGGTTCGATGAGTTTGCCGCCGACCGTGGTGGCGTCGTACTCGCTGGTGTAGCTATTAACTGCGATGGCGTAGATGTTCTTCTGGCTGGAATCATTCGGGTCAAAAGCCCAGATGACTCCGCCGGAATCACCGTGGTCAGTGATATTGGCGAAGGTGACGGTGTATTCGTTCGTAATTTCTTCGTAGGAGCCGCACGACAATCCGGTGCGAAATCCGAGGCGGCACATGTATGGCTGATTCGCGCTGAGCCAGCTGGCATCGGCATAACCGCGAATCTCAACCGGCTCATCGGACATACTCACGCGGGGGTTAGTGACAACGTTGTCGAAATAGCGGGACTCAATCTGAATCAGGCCGTAGTCGGGGCCGGATGAAATCTTTGCGTCATCAAAGTCGCTGTGGACGAATTCACCCACATAAACCGGGTCTTTTCCGGAAGTATGCACGTAGACGGCATCGCCGACTTCGCCGCAGTGTCCAGCCGTGAGGTTGTAAATCTGGGTGCTTGTGCCCACGAACCAACCGAAGGAACAGCTACCCCATGAACCTGATCCTGAGCCGTCCTCATGCCAGGTGCGGTACCGCGCACCAGGTTCGAGCATGCCGCTTGTTTCAAGATCACGGAACTTGCTGCTGTTTTGATAGATTCTTCGCTCCCCAACAGCGGCAGCATCTTTGCCCTCAATATCGAACTGCTCACCTGACACCGGTGGATCATCCGGTGATGTAGACGGATTAGCGCGGTCAGTGGGCAGCGGCGCCGAGTCTTCGGCACCAGCAGAACCGGAGCCGGCAGAGCCGGAGCCATAGGAGCCTGAACCTTGAGAGCCGGCACCACTCGCGGAAGTTTCCGGAGCAGCGATGTTAAACGTGCACGCAGTTAAAACCCCCAACGTGCACAGTGCGAGTGCGGTTTTCAGCGCGCGCATTGTATTTTCCTTTCGCAAAATGCGGCGGAAGTAGCGCTGGATTCAATGCCCCGAGTCCAGTACTTAGAGATTTATCCCCGATAAATCTTTCCCCCAATGAATTTCAACATATTCAGGATAACTGAGGTACCGGACATTAAGTTCGGGCGCATACAAAAGCGGTGTCTAGCTCGATAAAGAGCTAGACACCGCTGAAGGGGGAGATGAGTCTTTTAAGTGCCGTTAGCCGGCGTGGTGGCACTTAAGACTAGTTGGTGTGAACATCCACGGTTGCGGTGTTCGGATCGTAGGTGATGTAGCCACCCTGGAAGTCTACGCGGACAGAGTTGCCACCGGTTGCTTCATTGATGGCGTTGTTCGCCTGATCCACCGCGTACTGGTCAGTGGTTGGCAGACCCAGCTGGGTTGCGTTGTCGCCCTGTGCCCAAGCGCGGGCGAATTCACCAATCAGAGCGTGAGTACCGGTGTCCTCGGAGGAGAGGACAACGCCGTTGTTGAATAGCTGGTAGACCAACTGAGCGTTCTCAGAGTTAGGGCCACCGACTGGCTGGCCAAGAACTGGACCGAAGGCATTGATTAGTGCGTTGAAGGTAGCGCTGGTTTCTTCATCTCCCGCGATGGAGAGAACCTGCGAGATGATGCCTGGTAGGGCATCGGTAGTCACGCCCGGTGCTACTTCGGTGCCTTCTTCCGGCACGGTCACAGCGCCAGCGGCGATGGCCAGACCAGCAACAGCTGCGGCAACGGTAGCCAGGGACTGAATCTCTTCAGTGCCCAGGTTGGAAGAACCCTGCTCAGTGTTCTGGCCTTCAGCAGGAGCCTCAGAGCTATTGGAGGATCCCTGTGCCAGGGAGGACAGTGCCGGCAGGAGGGAACCAACGCCGTCACCTTCGCCGCCGCCATTGCCGCCAGTATCGCCTTCGGTTGGTGGCTGGGTGCCAACACCGCTTGCAATCAGCGAGTCATACTTTGTCTTCGTGGCGTTGCGAATTTCATCCCAACGGGCAACCACGTAACCACCAGGGCACTGCGTATTATGCAGGTCGCCGTGGCCGTGGAAGGTTGGGACAGTTGCGGTAGCGCCAGCCGGGAACTTGGAACCGCCGAAGCCACCGGAGGTCAGGTTAACGGTGCCGGATGGATCGAAGCCTGCGTTAGCAGCCTTCCATGCCGCGATACTGGTAACCGAGTTGAGCATTTCAGTCGATGGTTGAGCAGTTGAGTAGTTACCCATCATCGAAATGCCCCAAGTGTTGCTGTTGAAGCCGCCCACGTGAGCACCCATGACGCCGCGCTCGAGTCCGCCGTAGCGGCCTTCGTAGATGGTGCCGAACTTATCAACCAACACGTTGTAGCCCATGTCGCACCAGCCCAGATTCTGCGCGTGGTACTGGTAGATGCCACGAACCTGAGCAGCAGCTTCAGCCTGGGAGTAGTTGTTGCTACCCGCGGTGTGGTGCAGAGTCAGTGCCTTGGTTGGCTCGGTGTAAGTCGGGTTGGAACAACGAATGCCCTCATTAGCACCCCAATTGGCGCGAGAGACTACCGATGGCAAGCCTTCGGTGTCAGCCATGTTGGCGATGCCACCTTCTTGTGCCTGGCCATCAATAAATACTGCCTCAAGGTCAGATGCGGAGACAGCGCCGCTATCTGCTGGGAGTTCATCGGTTTCTGCAACAGGTGCAATATCACCGATATCGGTTGGCATTGGTGCAGTAGCTGGGGAGAAACCATTGGTGACAGCACCGGCGAGCTCACTGGCCTGCTGAACCAGGTCTTCCGCTGGGTTGTCCTCCTCAGCGGCAGGAGCCGCTTCTGCCTGTGCATCTTGCTCAGAAGGTGCGGTTACCTCAGCGTTGTAGTTCTCTACTGAATCGCTTGCATCGGCTGCGCCGGCAGCTGGATCAGCTTCAGCTGGTGCCTCTTCGGAGGGAGCTTCTGGGGCATT
>JAUNRU010000108.1:0-3573 GCA_030535535.1 Corynebacterium casei | reverse complement strand
GTAGTTTTCCGCCCGGGGTCACAAGCTTGACTTTGCCGCGGTGTCGAATCATTCGGCCGCGTTTTGGGTTCGTGAAGTTCTTGCCTTGAACTTCACGATCGTCATTCACGCCGTTGTGATACGAGCACAGCGTGGTTAGATTCGATGGATTGGTTTGACCACCATTCTTATGTGCGTCGATGTGGTGGACCTGGCATCTATCGGCCGGCACTTTGCAGTCTGGCCACGGGCACACCAGGTTTTCTGCCATGGCCAAGATTCGCTGCTTGTCTGACGCGAACCGAGCTTCGTAGAGATTGACTGGTCCGGCGGTGGGGTGGAAGAGTCCGGCGTAAATCCTGTCGCCAAGGGCGCCGGAAACCGCAAGGTTGACGATTTCTGCCCCGGTCATGGTGGTGCCGTCGGATGCTCCGATGATGGATTCGTCGCCTTCACCGCGGAGAATCGTCGCAGACTGATCCAAACCGATGGCAATGACGGTGCGATATTCCGGTTTGAGTACGCCACCGCCGCCGTCGATGTGCTTCCAGAACGCTTCTAACAGTGCCTTCGACCGGGGCTCTGATGAGGTCTCTATGGCATCAAGCGTTTTCTCAAAGTCGATGATGCGGCGCTGGGTATCGGTGATGCTCATAGTGACCATGCCATTCTTTGGGCGGCTTATACGCATACCCGGCTCTTTCGGCTTGTCGCCGACAAGCTCATCGACGCGCTGCTTGCCCAGGGCATTGACTTCTTCATAAGTGCCCTCGTGCGCTATGAGTTCGGCACGGAGTTTCCAGGCAGCACCCCGCTTTTTCTTTAACTTCTGAGCGTGACTATCAATCATCTGAAGGCGTTCCATGCTCAACCCGCGTTCTCCGGCCAGAGCGACCGACTCGCGCTGAAGGCGTGGCGAGTCGGTGGAGCCGAAGAAGACATCCGCTAATTTGGAGTACTTCTTGGCTGTCTTTAACGCCACGTCATCGGCGGCCATATCGTATGGCGAAAGCTCCGCCATGTCTCTTAAAACGCTCACCGCCTGGGTTGCTTGTTGTATGAATGCTTTGTAATTTTTCATAACTTCGACGCTAAACCGAAAGCGCAACCCCACACCAGAGCAAGCCTGAAAACCTGTGGATAACTACGTTGACACGTCACCCAACAGGCCAAGTTATCCACAGATGGAGAAATTTCGCCCAAAATTGCGTTCGGCGGGGGTACAGGCGTGCGAACTGTGAACCGCGTCCCTAGTGGATCGTGCTGCGCGGATATGAATTGCGTGACGCGGTAGCTCTCTTAAGCAATTGCGGGGAGGGGTAGGCAGGTGCGAACTGGCGTGATTGAAAGCACAATTATTGGCATGAGCAAGTCGGTTAATAAAAAGTTTTCTCCTTTGCTGGCGGTGGAAAGGCCTCACTTGCCGCGGCCTTCTATCCGGGAAATTTTCCGCGATTTAGGACCCCAGGAGTTAGGTGATGGATTAGTTGCCCTGATTTTCTCCGCCTCGGGTCCCATCGCGGTCATTTTGGCGGCGGCTGCCGCGGGCAACCTCAGCCCGGAGCAGACTTCTTCGTGGATCTTCGGTGCCTTCTTGGGCAACGGTCTCCTCACGCTGTTTCTGACGTATCTTTACCGCAGCCCGCAGGCGTACTTCTGGACTATCCCCGGCACGGTGCTCGCGGGTGATGCGCTGACGCATTTGAGCTTCGGGGAAGTCATCGGTGCCTATCTTGCCACGGCCGTGCTGGTGTTCTTGTTGGGATGGACGGGCCTGATTGGCAAGATTATGGCGGTATTGCCGCCGACGATTGTCATGGCGATGGTGGCCGGCATCTTCCTGCGTTTCGGCCTGGACCTGATTTCCGCGGCCGTGGATGATCCGCTCATTGCGATTCCGATGAGTCTCATCTTCATTGTCTTAAGCGCTAGCCCTAAGATTGTTGCCGTTGCGCCGCCGGTGGCGATGGCGGCGGTGGTGGGCATCGCTATCGCGATTGCCGCAGGGCAGTTGGGCGGTGGAATCTTGGACGATGGTGTTGTGGCATCGCCGGTCTACACCGCGCCGGAATTTTCTTTCGCGGCGATGACAGAGCTAGTCGTGCCGCTGGCGATAACGGTGGTGATTGTGCAAAATGGCCAGGGTATCGCGGTGCTGCAGGCTGCGGGGCACAAGCCCGGAGTTAACCTCGCTGCGGCGGCCAGCGGCCTGGTGTCTTTACCGATGGCGCTGATTGGCAATGTCACATCTTGTCTCACCGGGCCGACCAACGCGTTGATTGTGTCCGGCCCGAACACGCAGCGCCACTATACGGCGGCGATGGTGACTGCGGTCGGCGCAATCTGTGTTGGGCTCTTTGCGCCAGTCTTTGTTGGCTTCATGTTGGCTATGCCGGCGTCCTTTATTGCGGCGCTGGCGGGCATCGCTATGCTTACGCCGCTAAAGAATGCATTCGTGGCTGGGTTTTCAGGCGTGTTCTCCACGGGCGCGCTAGTGTGTTTCCTGGTCACCGTCTCGGAGATAACGCTGCTGGGAATCAGCGCGCCATTTTGGGGGATCGTGTTTGGTTGCCTGGTGGCATGGCTGATGGACCCCAAGCCGAAGGTCGAGGTCCAAGAAGCGAGTGAAGAAGAACTAGCTGAGCAGCAGCTTGATGGTCAGGCCGATCATGATGCAGCCGATGCCGAAGTTGATTCCGCGCCACACAGCTGGGCGCGATAGAACGTGGGAGAACTTCGCGGCAGATAGGCCGATGGTGGGAAACCACACCATGGAGGCGGTGATCGCGCCGGCGGCGAAGATCCAGCGGCCATCGGTGCCGTACTGGTTGGCCAGGCCGCCAATCATGACTAGCACGTCAACATAGGCAGCCGGGTTGAGCCAGCAAATGGCCAAGGCCGCAAGGGCAGGCTTTAACCAGGTGGACTTTTGCATCTGTCGACGAAGCCGCGTCGTGCGCTTACGAGTATCAACAGATGAAGAGCCAGGGCCGGTGGGTGCGCCGCCATCGAAGGCATCGATTTGCTGCGTCTTATTTGGCTCGGTGTTGGACGGGGACAAGGTCTCGACCTTGTCACGGAAGGCATCGCGGAAGCACAAGAATGTAAAGTAGGCCAGATATGCAGCGCCGAGATACTTCAACGTAACCAGTGCGGTGGGGAAAGTCTCTACCAGATAGCCAACGCCGGCGGTGCCGCCCAAAATCAAAATGATGTCTGAAATCGCACAGATAGCAATGACCACCCACACATGGTCGCGCTTGATGCCAAGCTTGAGCAACAGGGCATTTTGAGGACCGATCGCTACAATCAGCGAGATACCGAGTGCAAAGCCGGCAGCATAAACAGACAACATTGACATAGCTACACTCTGCAACGTCAATTTGATGAAGTCCAGTTATTGAAACTCATCTTAGGTTAAAATGACTTCATGAATCCGGTTCATTTGGAAACGCTGCTGGCCATCGTCGATGAAGGCAGCTTTGAGTACGCTGCCACGGTGCTGGGAATCACACCGTCGGCGGTGAGCCAGCGTATTAAATCGCTGGAAGCATCGACAGGCCGCGTGCTGCTACGCCGCGCGAATCCGGTCAC
>JAUNRU010000107.1:0-3584 GCA_030535535.1 Corynebacterium casei | reverse complement strand
GCTGGCAAGATGCGCTCAGAGCCGAAAATATCAGCCAAGCGGCGCAGGCGCGGATCGGGTAATTCAACCAGGCCAACGTTTGGCTCAATCGTTGCGAACGGGTAGTTCGCCGCCAAAATGTCAGAACGGGTCAGGGCATTAAACAAAGTGGACTTGCCAACGTTGGGCAAACCGACAATTCCAAGTGTAAGACTCACGCGGACAATCCTAACGCACACCAATGCGGGTGTGGCAGAATGGGCGGCTTGTAGCCTAAATCCACTACATTTGAGGCAGTATATAAGCGTGAGTTCTAAAGATTCTCTGACACCAGATCAAAGCGGTAATGAGCACACCGCGCACAATGATCGCAACGATGATCAGCCAGTTGATCGCACTGCTCCACCAGATTCTGCGCAGGCGCAGGACATGACAGCGCAGGAGCTGGAGAAACTGCAGCTCAGCAGCAAGTTCGATCGCACTACTGACCCAGCGCGCCTTGAGGCCATCTCACCTCACCCACCAGGAGACCAAGTCGATCGCACGGTAGTGGCCGGTGAGATGATTAAGTCTGCGTCGCTGTGGGCGATTCGTCTTGTGGTCATTGGCTTCTTTTTGTACTTGCTCGGTGAGATCATCGGCAGCTTCTGGCAAGGCATCCTGCCTGTCGTACTGTCCTTAATCATCTGCACGGTGCTCTCCCCCATCGCGTCGAATCTGCGCAAGCTCAAGGTGCCTTCCGCACTTGCGTCAATAATCAGTATTTTGCTGTTTATCTGCGTGGTCGGCGGCATTTTCTCTTTCGTCGCACCTGATTTCGCACGCCAGTCTCAGTCACTATATCTGCAAGCCGTAGAAGGTATTCAGCGCCTTCAGTTGTGGGCACAGGGTCCGCCATTGGAGCTGAATTCTGAGGACATCGGCGGTTATGTCGATGAGGTTGCTAATTGGATCCAGCAGCAGGCTGGTTCGATTGCTGGCTCGTTCCTTTCTGGTGTGGGCACGGCAACCAGCTTGCTCATCACACTTGTTGTCATGACGGTTATGACTTTCTTTTTCCTGAAAGATGGTCATAAGTTCTTGCCGTGGATCCGCCAAGCCACCAGCCGTCGCGCTGGTTGGCACCTGACTGAAGCTTTGACTCGTGGCTGGAACACGTTGGGTGGATACATTCGCGCCCAGGCGCTGGTTTCCTTTATCGATGCCGTGTTTATCGGCATCGGCCTTTACGCCATTGGCGTGCCGCTGGCCATGGCGCTGGCAATCATCACCTTTATGGCGGGCTTCATTCCGCTGGTTGGTGCGATTGTTGCCGGCGCACTGTCAGTCTTGATCGCCCTGGTGTCCTTGGGATTTACCGAGGCACTGCTGGTGCTGGGTCTGGTCTTGTTGGTACAGCAGCTGGAAGGCAACGTTCTCTCCCCATGGCTGCAGTCCAAGGCCATGAACCTGCACCCAGTTATCGTTCTGGTCTCCGTCACTGTTGGTGGCGCGCTGTTCAACCTCATCGGCGCGTTCCTGGCTGTTCCAGCCGCCGCCATGATCGCGGTGTTCTACCGCTACATCCAGGATATGCTGCAGCTGCAGTCCGGTGAGAAAGATGCTGGCGATATCGAGTTCGCTACCGTCGCGGGTTATCTTGCGGGTCGTTACAACGAGGCCCAAGGTGCACACCGCCGCAAGCTCCTTGCTGAGCTTCCTGAAAATGTTCAATCACCGGCAGTATCCACCGCACTTTCTGATGTCCAACAAGATGGCATCGGTGACGCATTGGAGCGGATTGTCGATGTTGATGCCGCACCGCGCGGCTATGACCGCCCATCCACGCGGGGCAAAATCGGGCAAGCCCGTGACTTCTTCGAACACATTCTCGATCCAAAGGACCGCGGTTAACTCCACAGTCCAACGCGTGTGAGACAGTGTGTTCATGAGTTATGCACTGCCCATCACGCTGCTAATAGTTGGCCTTCTTCTTGGCCTCTTAATTGGCGCAGCCCTCGGCTGGTTCGCCCACAGCTCCCGCTACCCGTCGCTTTCTTCGGCGCCGGGTACGGGAGCTAAGCCATTGGAGCAGTCCCCGCAGACAGATCCGGCTGAGCTTTCCCTGGCGGTTAACAAGTCGGTCAACCAAACCGTGGCTCAAACCATGGTGCCTTTGGAAAAGGCTATGGACCGACTGGGCTCGCAGCTCCAGGAGTTGGAAGCTGACCGCGCCACTTCTTTTGCCCAGCTTTCTAGCCAAGTGCATTCAATGTCGCGCACCTCGACCCGGCTCTCAGACCGTACGGACCAGTTGGTTACGGCGCTTCGTTCCCCGAATGTGCGTGGCCGGTGGGGTGAGATTCAGCTTGAGCGCGTCGTAGAACTCGGCGGAATGGTCAAGCACGTGGACTTTGAATCTCAAGTAACGGCCTACCTTGGCAATAAAGCCGTCAGGCCTGACTTGGTAGTCAATCTCTCCGCGGAGCGCCACATTGTGGTCGATGCCAAGGTGCCTTTCTCGGCATATCTCGATGCCTTAGAAACCTCCGACCCAGAGGAACATGCCGCGTACCTGCGCCGCCACGCCCATATGGTGCGCACGCATGTCCAACAGCTGTCGCACAAGGACTACATCGAGGCGTTCTCACCCACTCCGGAATTCGTCGTTCTATTTACCCCAGCCGATCCTTTCCTGGATGCCGCGCTTGGCGTAGACCCAGAGCTGTTGGAATTCGCGTTTGAGCGCAACGTGGTCATCGCGACGCCCACCACACTTTTTGCGTTGCTGCGAACGGTGGCGTTGGGTTGGCGTCATGAGGACATTTCGGACAAAGCGCGGGAAGTTCAGAGACTTGGTAGCGAGCTATATTCGCGCTTGAACACGGTGGGTGACCATTACAACAGAGTCGGACGTAGCTTGGAAAAGGCGGTGGAGGCATTCAACTCAACGCTGTCATCAATGGACTCCCGAGTCATGGTGACAGCACGGCGTTTGTCGGAGATGGATATTCCTAACCGCACTGATAAACGCCCCACCACATTGTCTCCTGCTACAGCTTCACCGGCCAAGGCCACGCCGCGTGCTGATGCATCGCATGAAGATTCTGACGAGGATTCAGCAACACGTACAGCTTCACGTGATGAAGAACCTAGGGACCTATTCGGTAACTATTCGTCCGGTAGTTGAGGTTCTGGTCAAACTACAAGGTAGACTCTCTCACCGTGTCCCATGTCAATACCCAATCACACCCAGTAAGTAGCCGCGCCGAAAAGGGCTTCGGCGCGTTGCCCGTGTGGACGAGTATTGCTGTCATCGTGGCTGCTCTCGCGACTGGTTTGATCATTTCAACCATCACTACTTCCGTGGGCTGGCCGTTTTTGATCTGCTTTATCCTTGGTGCGGTCGCAGCCAGTGCGCTGGTCAATGTTCGCGGCCTATTTTTGACCGTCGGATCCATCCCGCTGCTCTTTGGCATCGCCATTTTCTTCACGTCGTGGCTAGTCTCACGCGCCAGTGCTTCCGAGGGGTCGCCTGCTTTTTCCACCACTATCCTGGTGACCTCGGCGTATCCCTTGTTGGAAGTCTTCCCGTACTTGGCGTTTACGCTGCTAGCGTGCATCGC
>JAUNRU010000106.1:0-3700 GCA_030535535.1 Corynebacterium casei | reverse complement strand
TTAGCTACTATTGGACGTCAAATAGGGCCTTACACTTAAACCGAAAGGTAGGCGAGCACGTCACATGTCGCTGCTTGAACTTGACTCCGATCAGCTGAAGGAATTGGCTGACCGTACTCGTAAGAATTATGAAGAGCTCAAGGCCAAGGGCCTCAAGCTTGACCTCACCCGCGGTAAGCCATCCGCTGAGCAGCTGGATTTGGCTGATGAACTGCTTACTTTGCCGGGTAAGGACAACTACAAGGACAAGAACGGCGCGGACCTGCGTAACTACGGAAATGCTGAAGGCATCGCGGATATCCGTGAGCTGTGGGGCGAGCTAATCGGTGTGAACCCAGCGCAACTGCTGGCCGCTGATTCTTCTTCCTTGAACATGGAATTCGACCTGGTGTCTTGGTCCTGCGCATTCGGCAACAATGACTCTGAGCAGCCATGGTTCGCGGATGAAGCGCGCAAGTGGATTTGTCCTGTGCCAGGCTACGACCGCCACCACACCATCTCTGAGCAGTTCGGTTTTGAAAACGTCACCGTGCCAATGCTCGAAGACGGCCCCGACGTTGACGCGATTGCTGAGCTAGTCAAGGACCCATCGGTTAAGGGCATGTGGGCTGTTCCAATGTTCTCTAACCCGACTGGGGTGACGTTTAGCAAGGAGAGCATCGAAAAGCTTGCCTCCATGGAGACCGCCGCACCGGACTTCCGCATCATGTGGGACAACGCGTACGCCGTGCACACCCTGACTGAGGAATTCCCAGAAATCATCGACGTGCTCGACATTTCTGAAAAGGCCGGCAATCCGAACCGTTTCTGGGTGCTGTCTTCAACCTCGAAGATCACCTTTGCCGGTGCGGGCGTGGCTTTCTTCGCTTCTTCCAAGGCAAACCTGGACTGGTACCTGTCCGTCGCGAATGCGCGCGGCATTGGCCCAAACAAGCTCAACCAGCTGGCACACGCGAACTACTTTGGCTCCGCTGAAGGCGTGCGCGCTGTGATGCGCAAGCACTCCGGCATCCTTGCGCCGAAGTTCACCGCTGTACAAAACATCTTGGAAGAGCGCCTCGGCGAATACGAAGTTGCGCGCTGGACCAAGCCTGAAGGCGGCTACTTCATCTCCATGGATGTCATTGACGGCACTGCTTCCCGCGTGTGGGAACTGGCCAAGGACGCCGGCATTGTGCTGACCAAGGCTGGCTCTGCGTTCCCTGGTAATGATGACCCGAATGACCGCAACATCCGCCTAGCGCCTTCCCTGCCACCACAGGAAGAAGTTGAAGAGGCCATGGATGGCGTGGCTACCTGTGTTCTGCTCGCCGCAATTGAGAAGTTAGGTGCCTAAATTAACCGCGAGGAAACTGCTGTTTGGCTAGACCAGATAATCCCTGCTGACCTTGAATTTAAGAAGGTCAATGGCAGGCAGCTTGGTTTGGCTGCGTTAGATGATGAACAAAACCTTGCCGTGACCACCCAGTTCGCTGATGTGAACACGGGGCTGGTTAAGCAAGGCACTGAGATGGCCGTGCGCTGTGAGCTGCTAGCCGTGGCGCGCGCACCGCAGGCGGCTGTTGCCGCAGCGATAGTGGGCGTGGCAGAGAAACTCGAAAGCGCAGGCGGCGTGCTTCCTGCACAACCCGGCGTGCTGCTGCCTAATATTGCCTCCCCGCTGGAAGAGGCCGCTGACATCACCGTCTCCCACGCCATGCTGATCGCCCCATATTTGTGGGGCGGTCCATCCCCGCAGGTCCAAGAGGAAGAACGGCTGACTTTGGCATTGCAGGTAGTCATGCTCACCGATGCCGAATACGCCTATGCCGTGGATGAAGGCGTACCGGCGGTGCAGCAGGCTGTCGCCGAACAAGGCATTGACATTTTGGACTGGACTCGGGCGGATTCCTAGCCCAATTCGAAGAAGGTAGAATCAGCGTCGTGGCTTTATACCGGAAATATCGTCCAGCGACTTTTGCTGAAGTAGTTGGGCAGGAACAAGTAACCCAACCGCTCTCAGCAGCACTTGATTCAGGGCGCATTAATCACGCGTACCTATTTTCCGGTCCGCGCGGCTGTGGCAAGACCTCATCTGCTCGCATTATGGCGCGTTCGCTCAACTGTGTTCAGGGGCCAACGTCAACCCCGTGTGGGGAGTGCGCCAGCTGTGTTTCCCTGGCCCCTGGTGGCCCGGGAAACCTTGACGTAACTGAGCTGGACGCGGCATCGCACAACTCTGTGGAAGACATGCGTGAGCTGCGTGAGCGGGCCTACTACGCGCCGGCGGATTCCCGCTACCGTATCTTCATCATCGATGAGGCCCACATGGTGACCAACCAAGGCTTTAATGCCCTGTTGAAGATTGTTGAGGAACCACCAGAGCATCTCATCTTTATTTTTGCGACCACGGAACCGGACAAGGTCATTGGCACCATCCGTTCCCGTACGCACCATTACCCATTCCGCCTGCTGACTCCTCCCGCGATGAAGGGCCTGCTGGAGCGCACCGTTGCTGCGGAAGGGCTGTTCGTTGAGGATTCCGTCTACCCGATGGTCATCGCCGCCGGCGGCGGGTCCCCGCGTGACACGTTGTCTATCCTGGACCAGCTGCTTGCCGGTTCGGGTCCCAACGGTCTGACCTATGACATTGCGCGTCCACTGTTGGGTGTCACGGATGTCACCTTGCTGGATGACACCATTGCCGCGCTGGCGCAGGGCGATAAGGCCGCGCTGTTTAAGCACGTCGATTCCGTGATTGAAGCCGGCCACGAACCGCGTCGCTTCGCCGTCGACTTGCTTGAACGTCTGCGCGATTTGATGATTTTGCAGGCCGTTCCCGATGCGATTGCTGCCGGGCTTGTCGATGCCCCCGTCGACCGCGGCCAAACCCTCACCGAACAAGCACAGCTATTCAATGGCACCCAACTGGCGCACTATGCCGCCACCGTCAACGAACAAATCGGTGCCTTGCGCGGCGCTACCTCCCCGCGCCTGCTGCTAGAAATCCTGTGTGCCCACCTGGTCATGGCGCCCACCTCCACCGATGTCGCTGCCTCCAGCGCGCCCGCCCAAGGTGCTCCTCAGAGCAACAACCAGCAGGTCGGACAGCCCGGTCAACCTGGACAGCCTGGTCAATCCGGCCAGTCCTCCGCAGCCGCGTCTGGTTCTAGCTCCAACAACGGCGCCACCGGCCTTGCCGCCGCCCAAAAAGCCGTCGCCGAGATCGCCGCCCGCCGCGGCCAAAAGCGCGAGCAAGCACAACCCGGCCAACAAAACCAGGCCGGCCAGCCGCAACAGCACCGCCAGCCGCTGCCAAACCAACCGGCGCAGCAGCCTGCCCAGCAAACGCAGCCAACACAGCAAACACAGCAACCTGCGCAGCCGACTCAACAAAGCGCTCCTGCACAACCGCAAGAAGCGCCACAGCAGGAGGCCGCGCAGTGGCAGCAGTCCGCTCAACAACAGACTTCGCAACAACAGCCTGCGCAGTGGCATCAGCCTGAACCACAGAACGCTGAACAACAACATACTGAGCAGCAGACTCAAGCACAGGAACAGCAAGTGCCGGAGCAGTCTGCATCTCAGGTAGGCCAGCAGCCGACACAAGAAGCTCCACAGCAAGCGCCTGTGCAGCAAGAGTCACACACGCAGGATGCAAGCGATGAATCTTCTGCTTCGGAGATTGTAAAACCTTCTGAGCAAGCTCAAGAATCTCAAG
>JAUNRU010000055.1:11003-19038 GCA_030535535.1 Corynebacterium casei | reverse complement strand
GAACCAGCACGGGTGCAGACAACGCGGAATAAGCAATAATCCAGCGCTGGTCGGGGCCGACAAACCACCTGACCACGTGCGGGATCATCAAACCGACAAAGCCAATGCCACCGGTCAGGGCGGTGCCGCCGCCGGCCAGCAAGGTCACGGCGATAATGCCGAAGACCCGAGAGCGGCCCACCCGCGTTCCCAGGGAGGCTGCGAGATCATCGCCCAAGGCAATAGAGTTCAACGAGTTGGACAGCGCCAGGGCAATAATCAGACCCACCACGATAAAGGGCAGCACCTTCATGGTGTCTGCCAAATCCGTGCGCGCAATGGACCCCAAGCCCCAGTTGCGGATGCTTTCAAAAGTATTTGGGTCAATCAGGGTCAAGAAGGTGGTCACGCCACCCAAAACTGCGGCCAACGCAACACCGGCGAGCACCAAAGTCACTGGGTTGGCAGTACCGCCAGATGCACCGATGAGATAAACCAGCACGGTGGCAACAGCGGCACCAATGAATGCGAACCAGATGTATCCGGTGACGCTGGACAGGCCAAAGACACCAACGCCGACGGTCACTGCGAAACCAGCACCGGCGTTCACACCGAGGATGCCGGGGTCAGCCAGCGGGTTGCGAGTCATTGCCTGGATCAAGGCACCAGCAACACCAAAGGCGGCGCCAACTAAGAGACCAACAACGGTGCGCGGCACACGAAGTGACCAAATAATAATGGAGGCTTCACTGTCATCACGAGCGGTCAGGCCGTGCCACACAGAATCAAAAGGCAAGGGGTTAGCGCCAACCGCAATGCTGAGCAGCCCCGTAATTACCAGCGCAGCAAGAATGAGCAACAGACCTAAGGAGCGTCGACGGTACAACGTGCGCTTCGGCACTACGTCAGGAGTCCCCGGCGCGCTTGGGGCAATTGGAGTTTCCACTGCTTCTATAGAAGTCATTTCTCCCCCATTCCCCACTGCGGTAGCCCATGTTCGGCTACAAATTGACTATCCACGGATTCCTTTCAAGTTGGAGCAGCTTCCCAGGGTGGAAAGCATGTCTTTTTAAGTCCAGTGCGCTAGGTGCACACTTAAAATTTGCTCCGTGAGCTTACACCCAAATGCACCCATTAAGGTTAGGGGAGGCTAAGCTAGGTAGCTACACATTTTGCGCCACCTTCTACCCCGTTAACGACACAAGTACTTTTGACCGAAATATTGTGGTGGCCGGAGATTGCACAGGAGATTTCAATGACTGCGAGCTTAAGTCTGGCCGAGTCTCGGCTTAACGGCTCTGCCAGCACAAATACCTTGCCAACCATTCAGCCGATTCAGGTGCGTGACCGCGTACACCCCGAAGCCCACATGTTGTTTTGGCAGTACCGTGGCGCGGCTACCATCATTGCCAGTGGAAAGCCCATTGGGCTGTGCGCGAAGCAGGCATTGTGGCTGCCCGCCGGGGTTCATCATGATATTGAGGTGGACGCAGATTCGGTGTTATTGCGAATTTTCTTTGGCGCTAAACATCTAGCCATCGCACCCGAGATGGCTTCGCCGCACATATTTCATGTGGATCAGGAGCTCGCCGGTAATCTCATGGGCTTGGTTCAAAGTGGCGTTTCTTTACTTCAATCAAGCCGCGGGCTGGACCAATATGTTCTGGATCAGCTCAGCATGCAGCTTCGCACCTTGCCGTGGCCAGAGAGTCCTGCGGCCAAAGAGATTGCACAGATGCTTAACGATGACCCCGGTGACCCCCGCACTCTTCACCAACTAGCTGCGTCGGTACATGCTTCCCCGCGAACAATTGAGCGCGCATTCCTCACGGAGACCGATGAGACTTTCCAGGAATGGCGCATGCAGTCGCGCATAGCTAGGGCAAAGCAGCTTATCGCCGATGGTCTTCCCATCGACGCGGTTGCGCTACGCGTGGGCTATTCCACCGCGAGTGCCTTTGGCCGGGCGTTTAAGAAACGCACCGGCCTGTCCCCCAGCGGCTATTTCAACGAGCACGTTGAGAATTATTCGCGAAACTAATGCCAGGTTTTGAGCACTGATTCTGCTGCCCACCACCCCGGCATCCCGTGAACACCGGCTCCGGGTGGTGTAGCACCGGAGGCCATAAATAGTCCCGGCCCGAGGCGATAAGGATTGAGGGAAACGCCCGGCCGCATGACAGATTGGAGGCCCGCCATAGAACCTCCGGCAATATCACCACCAACAAGATTGGCATTCCAAGCTTCTAATTCGCACGGTGATGTGCTTGTGGCGTCTACAACTGTCTCACGAAAGCCCGGCGCGAAACGTTCGATCTGTTGTGTGATAAGTTCACGAATTTCACCAGGATAACTCTCAACATAGCCGTGCGGAACGTGCGCATAGCTCCACAGCGTCAGTCCTCGTGTCGGATCCCCGGCATACTGTTGGCAGACCATAACGAATGGGCGATCCGGCATTCGGCCAGCTGCGACTTCACGTTCAACAAAACTAATTTCATCAACAGTTCCTCCCACGTGCACGGTTGCTGCTGTACCCACCCGCGAGTCTTTCCACGGCACAGGCTCGTTGAGTAAGAAGTCCACCTTGTATACCGCCGAACCGTATTTCCACTTCTCCAAGCGCTCGCGCGCTTTCAAAGCAAGGTCGGTTCCTTTCAACTGCAAAATCTGCCGCGGGGTGAGGTTCAAGATGATGGCATCGGCAGCTGGAAGCTCCCGGAGGTCACTGATTTCAACGCCGGTGTGGATTCGGCCGCCTTTGCTATAAATGACAGAAACTAACGCATCCACGATTGCCTGAGAACCGCCTTCTGCAACTGGCCATCCCCTGCTCATCCCCAGCGCACCAAAGAGAATTCCGAAAGCTCCGGTCAATGGCCTGGCTGGTGAGGTAATTGCATGAACCGCGCTGCTCGCCAGGAGCGCACGAGCTTGTTCCGTCTTAAAGAGCGTCTTTCCTAATAGCGCTGCTGAAGCCAACGCCGGTGGACCGAATCGCAGCATGTGAACTGGATGCTTGGGGATTCGCAGCATCGAGCCCAGTAGGTTGTCCAGATGCTTATCGATATCCTGCACGACATGACCATGCAGCCTGGTCCATGCTTTTCCATCAAAGCCCAGGTCTGCAGCCGTCCGTTCAACAGAGCGCGATAAAAAGGCCGCTTTCTTTCCATCAAGCGGATGTGCCATCTCATATGGGGCATTCTTCCACTTCAGGCCATGTTCTTTAAGATTGAGTTTCTGAAATGCCGGACTAGCAACACCAAATGGATGGCCCGCAGCGCCCAGGTCCACGATTTCCCCATTAAAGAGCGATGCCGTTGAGCGTGCCGCGCCCCCAGGTGCCGGCGCAGATTCATAAATATCAACGTCCCAGCCTTCAACAAGCAGCCGCGCTGCGGCAGTAAGCCCATTAGGGCCTGCACCGACAACAACTGCGCGTGGCTGGCTGTTCATTTTCGTCCTTTTATCCGCATCACATATTCCGATAAACGAATCCAACTGATGTGTCCACGATCCTATCCGAACCTGCATTCACTGCTTGTGTTGGCCGTTGGATAACTAACACTTTGCTGCGTTGAACGCTGGAAATCTTATAGACAGCCAAATGGCAAAGCTACTTTAAGGCGACGCTACTGGTGCAATCGTCCTCGTGTACAGGGCACGGAGCTTAGTCTCTTGACGTCCTGCGACTGTGCAGCCTAATTGCAGAAGGCGCATGGCGCGCTCGGAGGCATCGACCAGCAAGTCCCGGCCATCGCGCACGGCATCTTCTAAGTCCATAGGGATGGTCATGATGGATTGCACTGCGCCAATGCCGACATCGTGAACGGTTGGTGCGCCTTCGCCCAAAGAGCCGGCAAGTCCCATCAGTGGCACGCCAGTCTTTTGGCATCGGCGTGCGATTTCTGCGGGGACCTTGCCGCGTGGGGTTTGGAAGTCAATCGCGCCCTCTGCCGTGATCACTAGGTCAGCGACGCAGATGAGTTCATCCAGGTTGCGCTCCGCTGGAAGTTGTTCCAGCAAAACATCGAAGCGTTCACCCGCGACAGCGCCCAAGGCCATCAAACCTGCACCAAGTCCACCAGAAGCACCCGAGCCAGGTCCATTGTGAAGGTCGGCGACGGGTTTGAAGGTATCGACAAGCAAATCTGCCCAACGGCTCAAACCCTCGGCTAGCTCTTTGACCTGTGCCTTCGTAGCGCCCTTTTGCGGGCCGAAGACGCGCGCAACACCGCGCTTACCGGTCAACACATTGTGGCGGTTACACGCCATGGTGATGGTGACATCACGCAGCCGTGGGTTCATCCCCGAGGTGTCCAAGCTCTTGGCGTGAACCAGGTTGGAACCACCACGTTTTACTTTCTCGGCCTTCTTATTCAAGGCCACAACACCGAGTGCTTCCAGTGCGCCCGCACCGCCATCAGAAGTGCCGGAATCACCACAGCCAACTACAATTTTTGAGCAACCATGCGCAATTATGATGTTGATGAGCTCACCAACGCCATACGTGGTGGTGGCACCTGGGTCGCGCATATCGCTAGGCACCAAGGCCAGACCCGCGCAGGATGCCATTTCCATGACACCCACGCCAGACTCCGGGAACTCAACCCAGGTGGCTTGGACCTTCTTGCCCACTGGTCCCGTCACGGTTTCAGTATGGGTCACTGCACCCTGGCGCTGCGCGAGGATGTCCACGGTGCCCTCACCACCATCGGGGACGGGGAAAGTGTCCACGCGGGAGCCAGGAAGAACACGGCGGATGCCGGCGGCAATCGCATCAGCGACTTCAATCGCTGAGAGGGATTCCTTGAATCCGGAAGGTGCAACGAGGATACGTTCAGGTGCGTACAACATGGGAAAACTCCTTTTATTGGTAGAGGTTGAGGCCAAGAGCTGGCCATATCAGCCAGGCAAATAGCGCCATGACTAGAAGGTGAATGGGAAAGAGAACCACTGCCATGCGCATGAGTTCGCGGTTAGCAAATGGAGCGGGCTCGTGGCCGGAGAAAATGGCCAGTGGCTTTGCCGAGGACGGCAAGGTGTGGCAAAAGCCCGCTGCCACGGTGGAGATAAAAGCCACCGCCACTGGGTTAACACCCACCGCGGGTGCTGTGGCCACCACCAGTGGAATCAGCACCGCTGAGCGCGCGGAACGCGACTGGATAACCAGGTGCGCTGCGGAAGAAACAATGATGACCAATGCTACGAACACCATCGGGTTTGCTGAACCCAGGATTGCGGTAGCAAGGACATCCGCTGCGCCGGAAGACAGTAGTGCCCCGCTCATGGCGATGGTTGCTGCCATAAACAGAAGCAAGTTCCACGGCACCTTTCGGATGGTGTCTTTGAAATCCACGGTGCCCATCTGTGGCGAGCAAATCAATAGAGCCGCCAAGACTGCCACTAGTGCTGGGTCAATGCCGTGCAAGGATTCGCTAAACCACAGCGCCACTGCCGCGCCCAGAATGGCTATTGAGCGTTGCTGATCAGAAGACAAGGGCCCGATAACCGAGTCGCCAAAGTCAGCAGTGGTGAGCTGTACTTTCTCGGCGCGCTGCGCGGAGGTGGAAAACATCCGCAGCACCACTTCTGCGGAGACATGCGCCATGACCAGTGCATAGGGCAGGCCCAGCACAATCCAGCGGGTAAAGGAAATCTCCGGTAAGTCATTGGTGCCCAGAATCTGCACCGTAATGAGGTGCGCGCCAGCACCAATCAGCGATGCTGCCGCGGTAAACAACACAACGGTTGGCAATACCAAGGCCAGCACTTTCACCAGCCACTGCTGCGGTGTCGGCAGCACGCCGCGCAGCGCAATGAGTACTGGGAGGATGAGCGCAGCACGCCCACTGGTGGCAGGTACCGCGAAGGCGGTGGCTGTGACAGCCAAGGCCAGCAAATGTACCAGCCCATGCGGTGTGCTGACTCGGCGCGTTAACCACGCCGTTGCCCGCAGTGCCAGCCCGGACTGTGTCACCGCGGCGGAGAGAATGAAGGCGCCAATGAGAAGCCACGTAGTGTCATCGCCAAGCGCTGCGAAGAACTCCTCTGCGCTCAACGCATTAGCCAACACCAGGGCACTAGCTGCGCCCAGTGCCACGTAAGTATCATTCAACGTGCCAAATACCCACAGCCAAATCGCGGCGGCAAACACAGTCAGTGTGGCCTGCGCCTCCGGACTTAATGCGCTGGTCAATACCCACACCCCGGCGACTACGGCGATACCGACGGCCGTCTTCCATGAGCCTAAGTGTGGACGGGCGAACTGCCGTCCAACCTTTGGCAAAAGCCGCGGCGCAGGAGGGCTACTGCTTATTACGGTCTGCATCCCTGCTATTTGATTCGTTGCTGCTTTCGTCATGATGTTCACCTCCCGCGGGAAGTTCGAGGAGCACCGTGGTGCCAGATGAGGCATCGGCAGTCACCAGCGCGCGTCCGCCGTGGGAATCTGCCACGGTGCGCACAACGGCTGCATAGGTGGAGCTGACGGGCCATGAGATCATCGCGGCAGCCTGCTCATCATCGGCGACAAAGTCCGCGGCGGTAATCCACAGCCGGGCAGTATCACCATTGACGTGCGCACCAGCACGCAATGGCTGTTGTGCATGCGGCGCCAACATCCCTGCGATGGCACGTAGGGCATCGGCAAGCGCTGTGCGATCCACCTGTGCCGTACCGGATGCATCGATTGCCTGCGCATCAAAATCACGCGCAATCACGCCCAAGTCAGCCTGCCCAGTAGCAATACCGCGCGTGCCCGGGGCAAGCCGCGAAAGTGCTATTAATGATTCACACGTCGCACGCAGCTTCTCCGGTTGATTAATACCCTCGCGGATCTCACGCGCCGCAGCCTGCGTGACCGACTGGTTGATTCCACGAACTTCATATTCACGCACCCAAGCGTCGTTGTATGCCCTGGCTAACTCCGTGATTTCATCCGTACCATCAAAGCCCAGCCGGGTGGCTGAACCACTACGACTATCTTCGGCCGCCTGGTGCGAAACCTTCCGGATGGGTGCGAGCAAACGTCCAGTGATAAGCCACGCGAGAAACGCCGCTAGCACCAGAACCCCGGCCGCGACCAAAGTGACCACCCGCATGAGTTCAGCAATCTCGCGGTAATCCGAGTCCGTAAACCGGGCCACCATCAGCTTGACCTCTTGCGAACCCTCGCCGCCATCGACGGTGACGGTCCCCCAATGAATCGGATCGCCGTCATCGGGTACGTATACTCCCGCCGGCATGGGTGATTCGGTGGCATGTTGAATGAGCGGATCTCCCTCCGCCAAGCTGCGGCCAGCAGGACCTGGAAGTCCAACAAGCCTTCCATCAACAATTCCCACCAATGCTTCATCACGGGTTGGAATCTGCCGGGACAAGAACACCTGTAACAACCGAGTGTTTGAGGCAAAAGGTTGCGAAGTCTCCGGATCCACTCCGTCTTGTGCCAGGGACCGAAACTCTTCTAGCTCCTGGATCACATCTTCATTGGCTTTCTCCGGCACAGCGCCCAGCAGCACCGTCCGCGTGGTCAGCACAATAGCCAACAGCGAAATTGCAACTAGGCCTAACAACCAGAACAACAGCCGTGAACGCGAGGAATGACGAGCCATATCAGGCATTGCAGCCTCCCTCCATATAAGTAATCAGCACTCCAATTTGGAATGCTGACTACCGTATAAACGAAGGATGAAGCTGCCATTAGGCGTTCATTAAACAATCTTCATGTCTGATTTTTGTATCTAAGTGCGAAGCGCATCCTCAGGAGAATGGCGCGCTGCTACTCGTCTGAACTGGCAGAATGCTGCAGCACATCACGCAAAGTCCCGCGCGCTTGGTCAGCAATTGCTGCGAAAGCCTCGGGCGTGTGGCCGTCAATTTCGGCGCGGGTGCCAATCCAGCGGAATACTCCGTTGAGCATGTGAGTGGTCATCGCAACTTCATCATCGAGGTCTTCCTTTGAGCGCCCCGGCTCCTGGGAGCGCAGGCGGAAGGTGATGATTTCGTTGAGCTCACCTTCCAAAGCTTCCAGTCTTTCCATTTGTTTGGT
>JAUNRU010000055.1:3758-10903 GCA_030535535.1 Corynebacterium casei | reverse complement strand
TCGACGGTGACCTGTTCATAACCGCGTTCCAGCGCAAGATCTAAAGCAGCGTCTTCGATAGCAGTCTTGGTTGCTGCCGCGCGTGGACTGGTCATCTATGGCCTCCATCTCAATTTAAATCCCTTGCGTCTATTTTCTCAGACTACTAGGTTGGCACCTCAATTGCAGTAGGTGTACTTTATATTTTCAGTAACTGTAATTTGAATAAAGTACATCCCCCTTCTCAAAGAGGAACCTCCCATGACAACAATGACGAAGGATGCGCCGCTACTGCTGACAAAGCGCCGTATCTGGATTATCTTCTCCGCTTTGCTGGCCGGCATGATGCTCTCTAGCTTGGACCAGACCATCGTGTCCACCGCCATGCCAACGATTGTTGGTCAGCTCGGCGGTGTTGAGCACCAGATGTGGATTACCACCGCTTATCTGCTGGCCACCACCATCGTGATGCCTATTTACGGCAAGTTCGGCGACATGCTGGGCCGACGCAACTTGTTCTTGCTGGCTATTGCACTGTTCACCCTGGCGTCCGTCGGCTGTGCTTTTGCCGGTGATTTCTGGACGTTTGTTATCTTCCGTGCCATGCAGGGCCTCGGCGGCGGTGGCTTAATGATTTTGTCGCAGGCGATTATCGCAGACATTGTTCCCGCGAGCGAACGCGGTAAGTACATGGGCCCCATGGGCGCGGTCTTCGGTATCTCCGCTGTTGCCGGCCCCCTGCTCGGCGGCTATTTTGTGGACCACCTGACCTGGCAGTGGGCATTTTACATCAACATCCCAATCGGCATCATCGCCTTCTTTATCGGTGTTTTCGCGCTACAACTGCCAACGCATAAGGCAACCAAGCGCATTGACTGGCTCGGCGTTCTCTTCTTGTCTGCGGCGACTACCTGCTTGATCATGTTCACTGACTTTGGTGGCAACGCCAACCACGGTTGGGATGCGGTCTCCACATGGATGTGGGGCGCGGGCTTGGCCATCGCGGTGGCTATCTTCGTGTTCGTGGAGTCCCGCGCGGAAGATCCAATCATTCCGCTGTCGCTGTTCCGTAACAAGCTCTTCCTCATCACCGCCGGCATTGGTTTCACCCTTGGCATTGCGATGTTCGCAGCACTGGGCTTTATGCCAACCTTCCTGCAGATGGCTTCCGGCACGTCTGCTGCGGAGTCAGGCTTGTTGATGATTCCAATGATGGCTGGCTTGATGCTGACCTCGATTGTTTCCGGTTTGTGGGTGGCCAAGAGCGGCAAGTACAAGATGTACCCAATTATCGGCATCATTCTTGCCATCGCGGCCTTGTTCGCCATGACCACGTTGTCGGCGGAGACCCCAATCTGGCTGATTTGTGCCTACCTGGCGCTCTTCGGCGCGGGCCTGGGCTTTGTCATGCAGATCATCGTCCTCGTTGCTCAGAACTCTGTCCCTGCGGATACCGTTGGTACCGCAACCAGTACGAACAACTACTTCCGTGAGGTCGGTGCGTCTTTGGGCACCGCAGTCTTTGGCGCTTACTTCACCGCACGGTTGGCAGAGCGGCTTAACGATGTCTTCACCGGCTCCGGCCTCGACGCCTCCCAAGCTGCCGATGCAACCGCAACCATTGACCCGCAAACGCTGAGCACCCTGCCTGAGCAGGTACAAAACGGCATCGTTGCCGCTTATGCTGATTCCCTGGCACCAGTGTTCTGGTACGTCATCCCATTCCTGGTTCTGGCGCTTATCTTCGCGTTCTTCCTCAAGGAAATCCCGCTCCAAACCGAATCCGGCTTGGTCGCCCGCGGCGAAGCCATCGGCGGCGAAGAAGCCGAACGCCTCGAAGCCGAGCAGCGCGCCGAAGCCCAAACCGCTTCCAACGCCTCTACCTCTAACGACGACGGCAAACTCAGCTCGTAACTCCACTGAGCGCGCTTAACAATCTTGGACGCCAGTGCTTCAACCAGCACGGCGTCCATTCCTGTATTAAGACGCACCGGCATTCAAGAAATGAGAATTGCAATGGGGTCCATAGCCTTGAAGCCAGCATCTGAAGTTCTTTCTCACCAGGAACTAATAAAATTTTCGCACGAAACTCGTCTCGATGACCGTCGTTCATGTTCTTCTAGTTGCCCGTCACTTGGATCTGTCACCATAAGGTGAATGTTTGACGTAGATAGATTGGCAACGGATTACCGATAAGCCATAGGATAAGTCGAATATACGGATCCATCTGCGCGGTGATTGCCACTGTATCTAGGATGCGCTTATTCGGCTGGAAACACTGAGGAGTTCAAGAATTATGTTTGAAAATGATCGCACCTTGGTGCTGGATGGCGGGCTTGGAACTCACCTTGCTGCACGGGGAAATGACATCAGCGGGGAGCTGTGGTCGGCGGCGATTCTTAATGAATATCCTGAAGAAGTCCGCGCAGCACATGAAGACTTCTTTAATGCTGGTGCACAAGTAGCGAACACGTGTTCTTACCAGGTGACGTTTGATGGGTTCGCACAGCACGGAATGGGGCGCGATGACGTCGAAAAGCTGTTGCGCAAAAGTGTCAACCTGGCGCAGGAGGCCACCGGTGGTATTGAGGGCCGCTATGTGGCGGCATCAGTAGGTCCGTACGGTGCGGGCCCCGGCGCCGGCACGGAGTATGACGGTGCCTACGGTATCAGCGTAAAAGAACTGGCCAATTGGCATCGTCCGCGCATGGAGATCCTCGCCGATTCTGGTGCGGATGCCCTGCTCATGGAAACCGTCCCCAGCATCTTGGAGGTCGAAGCACTCGCAGAGGAAATCTCCCGCCTCAATATTGACGGATGGTTAAGCGTCACGCTTGATGGCAAGACACTTGGTGATGGCACTCCACTTCATGAGGTTCTGAACATCATAAATGACACTCCCGCCATTAAGGCATTGAGTATCAACTGCTGTTCAGCCGGAGAAGCACTATCTGCGGCACAAGAATTCGCCCAAGGAACTAACAAGGTATTCGGAGTGTATCCAAACAGCGGTGAGACCTGGGATCATGTCAATCGCCGCTGGCTCACTCGCGAGGGCGATAGTGTTGGCTTGGTCGAAGCAGTCCCCCAACTACTTGACCTGGGAGTATCACTCATCGGCGGCTGCTGCCGCGTAACTCCTCGTGAAATTGAGGCCATCGCGGCGCAGGTGCGCTAATTAGCTGGCAACGGTGGCTTCTTCACGTGCAGGTTTCTCAATAAGAAACTTGTGAATGATGTAGCAGAGCACGACGAACGGGATGCCGAACAACAATGCGGCAACCTGATTAGGGTCAAAAGCCACGGCAATGAGCGAAATAATGCAAGCTACCAGCGCGATAATTGGAACCCACGGATACATCGGGGTCTTGTACGCCAGCTCATCAACGTTCCCACCTGCCGCGATGAGCTTACGCCGGTTCATCATTTGTGCGACGACAATAACTATCCACACTGCAACAACGGCGAAACCGGCGATTGACACCAGTGCTAGGTAGACCGCACCAGGCGACACGACACTGGAAATCAGGCAGACCAAACCGGCCGCAAGGCTGATAACCAGAGACAGCATTGGTACGCCTTGCTCGGTAGTCTTGCCGAATGCCGCTGGCAGCTGCTTCATCTCAGCCATGGAATACATCAGACGTGAGCAAGCGTAAAGGCCACTATTACCCGCAGACAGTAGAGCCACGATGACGACAACTGCCATGATGTCTGCAGCGTATGGGATACCCACAATCTCGAAGATGGCGACGAATGGGCTGGCTTCAATGTTCTCATCACTCAACAGGGAAATCTGGTCCCATGGAACCAACGCTGCAATAACAAAGATGGCACCAACAAAGAAGATGACCAAACGGATCAATGTCGTGCGGATAGCACGTGGGATTGCGACCTGCGGGTTTTTCGTTTCACCAGCTGCGATAGCAATCAGCTCCGTGCCTGAGAACGCGTAAAACACTGAGAGGATCGTGATCATCACACCGGTTGTGCCCGTTGGCAAGAGACCATCTTCAGTCATGAAGTTGGAAAGCAACGGCGCCTCTCCCCCAGCATTGAATCCGAAAATCGCCGCAAAACCCACGATGAGCAAGATGACAATCGCAGCTACTTTCAACAGCGAGAACCAAAACTCTGCCTCACCAAACCACTTAACAGAAAAGGCATTGAGGAGAAACAGCAGCACCGCGAAGATTACACACCATATCCACACGTCAATCTGTGGGAACCAGCGCTGCATCAATAATGCGGAGGCAGTAAATTCTGAACCCAGTGCAGCCACCCAACACAGCCAATACAACCAAGCTGTGGTGAAACCTGCCGCCGGGTTAATCGCTTTGTAGGCGTACACGTGGAACCCACCGGACACCGGATACTGCACTGCCAACTCACCCAAGCAGGACATAACCAGCCATGCAATCAATGCGCCGACAACGTAGGCCAACACCGCGCCGAGTGGACCAGCTTGCCCAATGGTGTACCCCGAACTAACAAAAAGCCCCGAACCAATGACGCCACCGAGAGCGATCATTACTAAGTGCCGAACCTCAAGCGCACGTTTCGTGCCATTGTGCTGCTCCGAAAAAGCAGCAAAATCACTATTATTCACGCATAGAAAGTGTAGTGTTCCACCTGTTTAGCCCAGCATTATCTTCTGCTGGCGCACCCAGTTTGATACCGATTCCGCAGGTCGGTGACATTTCGGCGATGAATTAAAAGAGGGCCCAAGCAGGGCCTACCTAAACAAAAGGAAGCCTGAGCACGGAGATCGAAAAATAGCCACAGTCGGTATTTCTACTGACTGTGGCTATTTGAAATTGGTAGCGGGGGCAGGATTCGAACCTACGACCTCTGGGTTATGAGCCCAGCGAGCTACCGAGCTGCTCCACCCCGCGACGAATGAACTTTACGTTCACCTGCGCTTTGCTTGAATTTCAAGCGTTGGCGACTTGCTCAACTATACACACGGGTGGGAAAAGACCCAAATCAACTGAAGAACAGGGACAGATCCGGGATGGATTCGGACTAGATCAGTAAAAGCACCAGCCCATTGGGTTGGTGCTTTTACTGTGCGGTGTGAGACTACAGCCCTAGTCTCACAGGCGTTATTGCCAGATTATTCGGCTGGCTGCTCAGCAGGAGTCTGAAGGTCCTGGAACTGCTGGACGGCACTGTCCAACTCATCCAGTGCGCGGCCGTACTCCTCGTGGGAGCCGTCGCGGGCATCTTCCAGACCAGTCAACGCGTCGTTGATAGCGTTCATAGCTTCCTCAGCGTTTTCAGGCAATGGAGCGGCTGGGGTGTCATCCTCAGCTGGTGCTTCATCGGCAGGCTGCTCATCGGTGTCCGTATCGGTGCCGGCATCGCCGCCATCATCAACAACCTCGATGTCCTGAACTGCGTCGGAATCAATACCGACCTGCTCAAGCGCGGCGTCCACGGTTGGTGCGTAACCAACGCGGCCCTTGTAGGAAACCAGAACACGCAGCAACTTAGGGAAGGCCGAAGCCTGGTCCTTACGCTGAGAGTAAATCGGTTCCATGTACAGGATTTCTCCGCCACCTACTGGCAGTGCCAGCAAGTTACCGTTATGCAGGTCGTTCGAACCGCGCCACAGCGTCATATCTCGTGCCACCTGGTCCGAAGACATCATGGCGTCCTGCGCCTGCTTTGGACCCTGGGTCTGAGTATTGGTTGGCAGAACACGAACAGTGATATCGCCGTAGCTATCCGGATCGGATGATGCAGTCATGTGAGCAGACAAGAACTCACGCGACAGACCACGGAAGGAAGTAATCAGCTGGAAGGTTGGTTCACCGGTCTCAGGATCGGCGGCCACAACGTAGTACGGAGGCTGGTCCAGGTTCTCCTGGTCAGCGCCGGTTGGGTCAGCTGGGACAGACCAGAACGCATCGTTGTTGAAGAAGACGTTTGGATCATCAACGTGGTAGCGCGCCAGGATGGAACGCTGCACCTTGAACATGTCCTGTGGGTAGCGGAAGTGAGCACGCAGCTCATCAGAAATCTCAGACTCAGGCTTCACAACGTCCGGGAATACACCCTCCCAAGCCTTCAGCACTGGATCCTCGGTATCGAACTCGAAGATTTCCACGCTGCCGTCATAAGCATCGACGGTGGCCTTAACAGAGTTACGGATGTATCCAATCTCATCAGAAATCAGACGCTGCTGGGTACCTTCAGCATTCAAAGCATCGGCGGTAGCCTCAGTCAGGTTCTCACCCTGTGAGTAAGGGAAACGGTCCAAAGTGGTGTAGCCATCCACGATCCACTTGATGCGGCCATCAACCACAGCTGGGTAGGTCTCAGAGTCAGTGGTCAACCAAGGAGCAACCTTTTCCACACGCTCACGTGGGTCACGGTCGTAGAGAATCTTCGATTCAGAACCGACGCGGTCAGACAGGATCAGGTTCATTTCCTGGTAGCGCAAAGCGTAGGCAGCACGGTCAAACATGTTGCCAATATCAACGCCGCCCTCACCGTCGTAGGTGAAGCTGGAGTTATCAGTATCAAACTCCACTGGGCCGTTGCCGGTGTCACCAACGATGGCGTAATCCGCACCATCATCAGCAGAAGCGGTCACTGGGCCGTAGTAGATACGAGGTTGGTCCACGTGAATGCCCAACTCGGACTCAGCATCCAGGGTCTCGCCTTCGCCCTCAGCTTCTTCGCCGGCCTGGGTTTGCAGGTCAGAAACGTTAAAGACTGGGAAGCCACCACGGGTAGAGCCTGCATCCTGTGCAACCTCATCAACGCGGTTTGCCTGTGCAGCAACAAAGCCATTGCCGTGGGTGTATACGGTGTGGCGGTTAATCCAGTTCAGCTGGTTCTCGCGCAATGCGTTCGGGTCAACCTCACGGGCTGCAACAACGAAGTCGCGCAGCTCGCCATCAACCATGTAGCGGTCCATGGACAAAGTCTTAGCGAAACCGTAGAAGTTACGCAGCTGCTGCATCTGGGTAAAGGTTGGGGACAAAATGTCCGGATCCAGAAGACGCAGGTTAGAAATAGTTGCCTCATCGGCAGCGACTGCTTCATCGGAAGTTTCTTCCGCGCCCCAGTCTTCGATGTAGGTCACTTCTTCATCAGTAAGTCCATATGCATAACGCGTGGACTCAATGTTGCGGGCAATCGATTCTGCTTCTTTA
>JAUNRU010000055.1:0-3658 GCA_030535535.1 Corynebacterium casei | reverse complement strand
TCATAGCGCTGCAGCCAGTAGTCCACTACCTTCAGCAGCATCCAGATACCGGCGGTGACAGCCAGCTGAATACGAGCAGGCTTAGACAAAGAACCCTTGATACCTGCGGCCTGGTTGCCAATGCGGATGCCGCCCAGAACGTAGTGACCGACCAGTGCGATGAGCAGGGCCACCAAGGTCAGCATGGACAAGGTGGAGATAATCAGCTGGAAGACAGGCAGCTGGAATGCGTAGAAACCATAGTCCAGACCGAACTGCGGGTCGGTCTCACCGAAGTCGGTGCCGTTGACAAGCAACAGGATGCTGCGCCAGGAGCTTTGCAGCAAAAAGCCCGTCATCAAACCGATGATCAGTGGCAGCACCTTGAGGAAGGTGCCCACAGACTTCTCGATTGCTTGACGGTATTGGTAGACCGGCGAGTTCAGATCGCCCAAGTCCATATCGTCGGGACGACCACGCCACACGAAGTATCCAGCCAGCCACACAACAACAGCGGCGACCAGCGCGGTCACAATGAACAGTACTACTCGCGCAATGATTGCGGTGTTGAAAACCCCGCGGTAGTCAATTGCGCCAAACCACTTCCAGTCGGTATACACTCCAACGAACAATGGTCCGATGAAAAGTATTACTGCGATGATGCCGAGCACCCACGCTAAAATGCGGGGCGGTCGTTTCATAGGGGCGGAGGGTTGGGCTGTATGTGAAACCAACGCCAGCTCCAATCAATATCGTGTGCCAAAATTGTCTATTAGTTGGCCAATTTTACGGCCAGTACCATCTAGCTAACGAACGAGGTTGCTCATGAGTTCCCCAGGTTTTAATCAACAAGCTCTTAACAAAGCGATGATGGAAGCCGTGGACTTTGTTCACGCGGAGGGCTGGGAGGCTCCCCCTACACTTTTCGCGTTGGTTCCTACGGCTTTAGTTGTTGATCAAATTGACTTGGATGATGATTCCGCGCCGCTGACCTTGGTTGTTCAGGATAATCTTCCGGATAATATCCAGCCGGGCTCCGAAGAGTTGGCGGATTATGTCTCTCGTATTGCGTGGCCTCATCAGGTTGAGGGTGCGGTGTTGGCGCAAGAAATTATGTTCAAGGACACATCTTCTACTGATACTGAGCCTCGTCCTGCCAGACTCTTTTCAGGCTGTTTGCGGGAAGAAGGCTTAGAGCAAACTGTGTTGCAGATTCGTCCAACGGAGCAAGAGCTTGCCGATGCCGGGCCGTTCGCCGAAGACGACGTCCAACTACGGGGCGGTCCGAATGTAGCCCCGGGTGTTGTAGCAGCGCTTCGTTATGGTCTGGAGCAAGACCCAGATGATTTGCTGTAATTAATTCGTCTAGACTGTAAAAGGCTAAAATTTCACGCACTACATGAGGAGTAGGTTCCGTGCTTAAATCCCGCAAGCCGCGCATCATGCAACTAACTGGCGCAGTATTCTTAGCAGCCACTCTTGTTGCGTGCGGCAACACTGAAGAACCTGCTCCTGAGCCCGCACCGGAGACTTCCACCGTCACTGAGACCACGGAAGAAACTTCCGAGACCTCGGAAGAGTCCACGTCCTCAGAAACCGAGTCCAGCACAGAAACCTCTGAGTCGGAGTCGGAGTCTGCAACCGCTGAACCTTCTGAGTCAGAATCTGAAGAACCAACGGAGACGACATCGGCTAGCTCCGGCAGCATCAGCGAAGATGTTGAAGATGCCTATGAAATCTTCGGCTCCATTGCCCCGCGTGAGCTTTTTGAAAAGTTTGATTCTTGTGACCCAGTGGGCAATGAGAACAACTACAACTGCTCTGGCCCAGAAGTAGGCCAGATCCAGTTCTCCAAGTCTTCCAACCGCGCGACCCAGACCACCCAGGTGCTCACTGAGCTGCGCAGCTCCACTGTCTTGGAAGACAGCGGCGACCGCGTCGTTGGCTGGTCCACCCTCGGCAGCACCGCTGTGCTGACCGTCGTGGACAACAGTGAGGGCCTCGTGGTCCAGCAAATGCTGTCCACTGATCAGGAAGACCCTGAAGACCGCCTCATTGAGCTGGGGCTCTACACCCCGTAAAATTCTTGGAGCAAAGCTCAGAATTTTACGTTTTAATGCGAAGAGCTCAGAATTTTACGAATAGTGAATGGGGTGAGCTTTGCTCTAAGGCTATTCCGAACAGGTGCGGACTTCCCCACCGTTGGCGAAATCGTCCATGGCTTGGACTGCGTCGTCGAGGGTTTCAACAGACGCGATGACCATGTCGCCGCTATCGCGGCTGGTGGCGGCTTCGCAGTTCGCGGCCGGTGCGAGGAACAATTCCGCACCGGCTTCTTTTGATGCCTCAATCTTGTGCTCAATGCCGCCGATTGGTCCTACGGTTCCGTCTTCAGAGATGGTGCCGGTACCCGCCACGAAGTGACCGCCGGTGAGGTCTTCCTCAGTCAGCTTGTCAATCACGGCGAGTGAGAACATCATGCCGGCCGAGGGGCCGCCAACGTCCTGCAGGTTGTAGGTGACATTCATGCCATCACGTGGTGCGGATGTCATGGTCACACCCAGCAAAGGCACGCTTGCATCATCAGGGTGTTCGCCCAAGGTCACGGTTTCTTCGCGTTCTTCACCGTTGTTTTCTAGAGTCAGCGTGACTTCATCGCTAGGCGCCTTGGCTCGAATGAGTTCTTGCACCTCTGCTGGTTCCGAAACATCCTGGCCATCAACGGCGAGGACTACATCCTCCGGCTTCACAACGTCGAAGGCAGCAGATTCTTCCATCACGCCGGCCACGACAACGTGGACGGGGATGTCGAGGTAATCCATGGCGGTGACCGTCGCGGCGGCTTCCGATTGTACGAAGGCCTGCTGGTTCGCCTCCTGCATGTCCTCAGAGCTAGTGCCCGTTGGGATGACGGTTTCGAGAGGAACAATGGTGTCATCGGTAGTAAGCCAACGCCCGATTGCCTGCGACAGTGACATGTTGGTGCGTACCGCTACCGTCGTCATGTTCAGCTGCCCTGAGGTCTCATAGGTCTCAGCGCCTTCGATTTCAACGACGTCTAGACCGTCAACATTTGAAAGTGTATCGACGGTTGGTCCCGGGCCCTGCGCCGCATAAGGCACAGTGAGAGAAATTTCTGTTCCTGGGATGTGGTCAATGCTCATTAACCCACCGAGCAGCACGATGGGCACTGCGCCCAAGGCCAGGGTGGTTAATCTGCGGTTCGACGGTGTACTCACGCCAAAATACCCTACCCTTGTTCGCTGTCAGCGTAGCTATCACCATGGAGATATCCACCTCACACTGGGTACATTGGGAGTATGAGTAATGGATTCGGTTTTTCATTCAACAATGATGACGACGACGAAAACAATCGCAATAACAACCCATTCGGTTTTAACTTTGGCGGAGCCGGTGGCGGCGGCCTAGGCGATATGCTGAATCAGTTCGGCGCCATGCTATCTGGCATGGGCAGTTCCATGAATTCGCCGGAGGGCTCAGGCCCAGTTAATTATGAGATGGCGGAGCGCATTGCACGCCAGCAATTAGGTTCTGAAAAGACCATTAGCGCTGAAGATACCCGCGCGGTCGAAGAGTCCGTGCGTTTAGCCGAACTGTGGTTAGACGAGCACACCCCGCTTCCGACTGCTTCTGCATCGACAGAAGCTTGGAATGCACA
>JAUNRU010000054.1:3339-19179 GCA_030535535.1 Corynebacterium casei | reverse complement strand
TGGGCGTCATCGTCGATGATGCGACTGCCGCGGCAGAGCGCGCCACCGCACTGAAGGCTACTCCTGTGCCACGCGTGACCGGGGAAGATGAGGAAGACCTGCACCCGGTGTTTACACCAAGCGGTTCTGAACTTTATTTCTGTGGACCAGGCACAGATGGCCGCGGCAGTACCTGGGTATCGGAGTTTGGATTGGACACCGAGGACGTCCGCACTTCCGATTCCGGCGCTGCTTTGATTAATTCGGTGCATCACATTGCATTGGCGCAACCACGGCATACTGCGGCGGAGACCAGGTTATTTTACTCCTCGGTGTTGGGACTGGACTCTGCTGCGCCGGAGTTCCTGCCGTCACCAGCGGGGCTGGTACACAAGCAAGCCATTGAAGGTGACAAGGTTCGCCTCACAGTTTCCGCGGCACCAGAGGGGTCTGCACAGGGTGGCTTTTTTGCTGAGAACTACCCAGAGCACATCACCTTTGGCAGTCAAGACGTGTGTGCAGTAGCGCAACGCGCAGTTAAACGGGGATTGAAGATGCTTCCGATTCCCGAAAATTACTACGATGACCTGGCCGCGCGCTTCAATTTAGATCCGGCATTCATCGCAAAAATCAAGGCCTTCAACATTTGCTACGACCGCAGCGATGATGGTGAGTACCTGCACTTTTATACGGCACCACTGGGCAATACTTTCTTCGAGGTTGCCGAAGTACGCGGGAACTACAGCGGATTCGGTTGGGCCGATGAACCTATCCGCTTAGCTTCGCAGTACCGCGCCTTGCGCGATGACCTTCGCGGCATCCCGCGCTAAGCGGTCTCTCAACACACTATTAATGAACTTTTCAACCCTGAGGTTATACAACTATGACTAACAAGACTTTGCTTCTCGGCCTGATTGGCCATGGCATTGCACAATCCCGCACTCCTGGTATGCAAGAAGCAGAAGGTCTTGCGCAGGGGATTCCCACCGTATACCGGGTTATTGATACCGCGACTAAGCCAGCTCAAGGGATGTCACTTCAAGACATCTTAAATGCTGCGCGCACCTTGGGGTTTAATGGTCTCAACATCACCCACCCGCACAAGCAGGAAGTGTTGGACTACCTCGATGAAGTAGATGAACGTGCTGCGAAGATCGGCGCAGTTAATACTGTGGTCATCCGCGAGGGAAAATTCTACGGCTACAACACTGATGTCACTGGTTTCGGACGTGGTCTGGAACAGGGACTGCCTGATGCGAAACTCGACAATGTGGTCCAGGTGGGTGCGGGCGGCGCCGGGAATGCAGTTGCTCAGTCCCTGATTGCTGCTGGCGTCAAGAACTTGTTCGTAGCGGATCTAGATCCAGAGCGCGCGCGAACACTGGCGGAGGCTGTGAGGAGTGCTGCTTCTGAAGACACTGATTCTTTCACCGTCACCGGTGTTGATATTGCTGATGTGGAGGAATACATCAGGTCAGCAGATGGAGTAGTCAATGCAACTCCAGTGGGCATGGAAGCGCTGCCCGGGACAGCTTTTGATACGTCAATTCTGAAACCCACGCAGTGGGTCAGTGACGTTATCTACCTGCCACTGGAAACCCAGCTTCTCCGCGAAGCTAAGGCGATTGGCTGCGCAGTGGTTGATGGTTCGGGCATGGCGGTAGGCCAAGCTCTTGATGCCTTCAAGTACTTCACCGGCCGTGACGCCGACGCGAATCGCCTGCGCGAAACCTTCATCGCGCAGGGTGAGCAGGGTGAGCATTGTGAATAGGCCTACGCGTTCACGGTAGGAAGTTAACAGTAAGCGCTCGAGGGACATTAATTTTGGGGGTATAGTGTTCCTATGGCGAATTCAAAGTCGGGGGAAACCGTCCTTGAGCGCTGCGTCCGGGTGCTCGAAGCATTTGATATTGAAAATTCCAGGTTGACAGTTAGTGAGATTGCTCGTCGAGCACAACTTCCCATGTCCACGGCGCACCGGTTGGTGACTGAGCTAGTTGTGGTGGGGCTGCTGGATCGCGTTGAGGATAGGCGTTTGGTGATGGGGCATCGTGCGTGGGAGATGTTTGCACGCACTAACCCTGTTGAGGACTTACGGTTTCGTGCACGCCCGGTCCTTGAGGGAATCCACTCTGCGGTGCAGCAGTTTACCTCTCTTGCGGTTCCGCAATTTGATGATGATGAAGTGTTGTTCATTGAACGCTATACCCGCTTTGGGGACGCCAAGATTCGCGCAGCGCAAGGCGGGCGCATGGATTTGTTTGATAATTCCAACGGAATTGTGTTTTTAGCGCATGCCCCATTTGAGGTACTGGAGCGCGTTTTTTCTAAGCCTATGGTGTCCAAGACGGATGGGCAGACCTATGACCTGGACATGGTGCAGGAACAGGTCGAGTTCGCGCGGCGGATGGGTTACGCCAAAATTTCTAACGGCATGGTGCGCGAAAACATTGCCTATGCGGTTCCATTGATGGGTACTGATGGTCGCGTTGTGGCGGCACTCTCAGTAGTCGGACGTGCTGATGAATGCGAAGATGATGTTATTTTGACCGTCCTGGCAGCCTCGGGAAACCAACTTTCCCATGGAGATAATCCTTTAATGCTGCCGCGCATTCCGCGCCGGGGCCGCTAGAACTGCGTACGCAGTACCGTTCGGCACATGAACTATTAGCCCCTAGTCAGCTAGTCGGTCTGCACCCCTGCCCACCCCCATGATGATCGTGTCATCGCCTGAGCTGCATTGTTGACTGTATTTGGGTGCGTTATCCGAACCTGAATGAAGTAATTCCATTGAATGGCAACCCGTTAGCTTTGTGTTGTGGCTCTCATTAAATTACTCCTAACGATCCAAATCACGCGCAATAGGAGGATGGTCGTGAATGAACGCCCTATCGGCGCAGACCGAATATAAGTCTGTTGATAAATCAACGGAAATCTTTATCCGTCGTACAGTTAAATGCTGAATGTAATTCGGCAACCTAATACAAGGACTCCTGACATGACTGAAATGCCAGCGACACCAGAATGGATGGGCGCGCCTCGGCGCCCCGCGCCATTGATTTGGTTGTCCAAAATCGAAGAAGTACTCGGAGCACTGCTCGTGCTTCTCATCTTTGTCTTACTCTCCGTCCAGGTTTTTCAACGCTACCTACCGGTAGCCACCCAACCATGGATTGGTGAGGTCTCCCGTTATTCACTTATGGCGCTGGGCTTTATTCTGGTCGGTTCGCTGATGGGGCAGGGCCGCCACCTAAGTATTGAAGCGATCATGAACGTGGGCCAGCCAAGATTCAAGCGCACCGTCGTAGTGATTTCTTCCATCATTAGCGCAGTCATCTGCGCAGTGTTGGCACAGGACTCCTGGGCATTGATTTCGTCCGATACCGGACAAACCCTGCAGATCACGGGAATTCCCATGTGGATTTTGTACGTCATCCCGTTCCTGGCGTTTGTCTCTGGAACCATTCAGGCTTTGGCGAACATCATCTGGGCGCCGTTTGAAAACCTGGAGACTATTGAAGACGAAGCACTTCGTGCCGCCGCTGATGTCTCAGGTGAACAGCATGGCACCGTTTCTCAGGAGGCGCGTTCATAATGACTATCGCAATCATGCTCATTGCCATCGGTATCTTGATGGCCATCCGCGTTCCAGTAGCGCTTTCTATCTTGGGGCCAAGCTTGGTATACATGCTGGCTACCGGTAACAGCCCAGGCTTTGCTATGCGTATCGCGGCCGACGGTATTGCCAGCTTCCCGTTGCTCGCCGTTCCACTATTTATTCTGCTCGGCACCGTCGCCAACTACTCCGGCGTAGCGGACCGACTCTTCGAGTTTGCTGAGTCCTTGCTGCACCGCATCAAAGGCAACCTTGGCTACGTCAACGTGATGGCATCGGTTGGCTTCGCCTGGATGTCCGGTTCCGCACTGGCGGATGCCGCGGCGATGGGTAAAACCCTGGTTCCAGCAATGGAGCGTGCCGGGTTTAAGAAGTCTTTTGCTACTGGTCTCACCGCGTCATCCTCGTTGATTTCACCAGTGATGCCACCATCTATTCCAGCAGTGATTTACGCTTCGGTCGCGGCAGTATCTACCGGTGCACTGTTTGCGGCATCGGTTCTGCCAGCCCTGCTATTGGCTTGTTCCTTGCTCGTGGTCGTGGCTATCTATATTGCACGCCATAAGGATGAACTCGTTGGTCCAGCTGAAAAGCCACGGCCGATTGGTGAAGCAACCGTTCGCGTACTGGGCGCTTTGTTGACTCCAGTCATTATCCTCGGCGGCATCTTAGGTGGTCTTTTCACTCCGACGGAGGCGGCCGCTCTTGGTGCACTCTATGTCATTATTTTGGGCTTTATCTACGGCAACCTGACCATTGCCACGCTGTGGAAGGCATTCCGGGAAACGGCTGTGACTACCGCGTCCATCATGCTGATTATCGCTGCAGCGACCATTTTGGGCTGGATTTTGGCACGTGAGGAAGTTCCTCAGGCACTGTCGGCTTTGATGACAGCCAATCTGGATTCCTCAGTGGCCTTCCTGCTTGTTTCCGCGGTTCTGATGCTCATTCTTGGTGCGTTTATTGATGCCACTGCATTGTTGCTGATTATTGTTCCAATTCTGCTGCCGGTTGCTAATGAGTTTGGCGTGGACCCAATTCACTTCGGCGTTATCGCCATCCTTGCTTTGATGATGGGTCTGCTGACCCCGCCAGTTGGCACAGTGCTGTTCGTGATGAGTTCGGTGCTGCGCATGCCAGCAGGCGAAGTATTCAAGGGCGTAGTGCCGTTCCTTGTCCCCATCACCATCGTCTTGCTGCTGCTGATTTTCTTCCCCGGCATTGTCACTATTGTCCCCGATTTGGTTGGAATGTAAGGAGATATCCCAATGACTAAGAAAACACTTTCGGCCAAGAATTGGGGCGGGCTTGCCGCCGGCGTCGTGCTCGTGGCTGGAGCTCTGATTGGAACCAACGTCTTGCACGCCCAGGCGGTGCGTGGCTCAGAGCAGCTGACGTTTGCCAACAGCTACAACCTCAACCATCACCACAATGCGTGCGGTACCGCTTTGGTGCAGCAGCAACTGGTGGCCAGTGATTCGGAGCTGCAGCTCACCGTCTTCCCATCCAGCCAGTTGGGCGGTGACGCCGAGCGCGTTGCCTCGCTGCTCGATGGCGATATTGATATCGACCTGCAGGGCTCATCCGCTCTGGCGTCCGTTTATGAACCCATCGGCGTGATGGACATGGCCTATGTCTTTGACAACCCGGACCACTTGTTTGAGTGGTTTGACTCCGAGGCCTCACAGCCGGTCAAGGATGATTTTGAAGAACAGACCGGCGCGAAGATCCTTGGCGTCTGGTACTTAGGCGACAGGACCTTCTCCGCGAATGCGCCGGTGCGGACGCCGGAAGACCTTGAAGGGTTGCGCCTGCGCTACCCAGAAACCCCAGCGCACTTGGCCTCTGCCGCCGCAGTCGGAGCAGATCCAGTGGCCGTTGCATTCGAAGAGGTTTATCTTTCGCTGCAGCAAGGACTTGTCGATGGTCAGGAGAACCCGATTTCTTTGACCGCCGAGAACTCACTCGATGAGGTCTTGGACTACGTCAGCCTGTCGCGCCACGCGGTTGGTTCGCAGCTGATCATCGTTGCGGGCGATACCTGGGAGCGTTTGTCTGAGCAGGAACAAGAGGACCTGCAGTCCGCGATTTCGGGCGTGCGTGAGCAAAACCGTCAGTGCGCTGACGAAGATGAGCAGGAAACCATTACTCGCTGGGAAGACCAAGGCTCCCCAGTACTAGTAGAAGACGTGGACCGCGAAGCCTTTATGGAACGCGCCCACGCCTACTGGGAAGACAACCTGTCTGAGGGAGAAAAGGAAGTCTACGACTCCATTCGCTCCGTTACTTCAGGTTCCTAACTGCTTAGAAGTGCTTAGAAGCACTTCTAAGCAGATTGCTTGAGCTCTAGCGCATTGCTGAGGATCGCGCCCAAGCGGCGCGCTCCCTCACGCAGCGTTGCCTCATCCACCTGGGAATAAGCCAGGCGCAGGGAATTGCGGCCACGGCCGTCTAGGAAGAAAGCTGTGCCTGGGATATAAAGGATTCCCTCATCCATTGCCTCATCCAACAAGGATGGGGTATCGATGTTTTCAGGTACATCCACCCAGATGAAGAACCCGCCCTCTGGCTTACGCCAGGTACAACCCGCCGGCATGAACACTTCCAGTGCGGCATCGAGTGCTTCAGCGCGGCCCTTGTACATCTCGACGTTGGAAGCCACAACGGACTGCCAATCCACCTCGCTCAAGTACTTTGCCGCAATCGACTGGCTCAGCGGAGATGGGCAGATAGCCGATGCTTCCGCCGCCGGCACGAGGCTGTCATGCACCATGGATGGGGCATCAGCCCAGCCGATGCGAATGCCAGGGGAGAAGATCTTGGACAACGATCCCAAGTAGATGACATTGTCCGGGTCGATGGTGCGCAGCGCTGGGGGAGCGTCCACGCCGAAGTTGACCTGGCTGTAGGGGTTGTCTTCAATGATCACGATGTCATGGGCGCGGCAGAATTCGGCGACATCGATTCGACGCTGGTGCGACATCATCACACCGGATGGGTTGGCAAAGTTAGAGACCACATACAGCAACTTGATATCGGAGCCTGCGCCCTGCGCGCGGGCTACCGCGCCCTCAAGGGCCGCGAGGGTGATGCCCTCATCATCGCCTTCGAGCTGGTCCACGTGTGCTTCCATGCCAGCGAAGACATTCAGCGCACCGGAGTAGGTCGGTGCTGCCGCTAGCACGGTATCACCAGGGTTGAGGAAGAGCTTGGCAATCAAATCCAAAGACATCTGTGAGCCGGAGGTGACAATGATGTCCTTGGCATTGGTCTCAATGCCCTCCATAGCCATGATCTTCATAATTTCTTCCACCAATGCTGGCTGGCCCACGGAAGTGCCGTACTGGAATGCAGCGGCGCCGTCATTAGTCACAATCTCATTGGTAATGCGGGTGAGTTCATCCCAAGGCAAGTGCGTTAATTCCGGGTTGCCGCCGGCAAGGGAGATGACGTCCGGATTCATTTCCATCTCAAAGACCGCACGGATAGGAGAGGGCGCAAAGAACTTTGCTCGGGAAGCAAAACGCTCATTAAGCGGGAGGGGATGAGTGCGATTGCGAGAAGTCATCAGCAGTGGTCCTTTTCAAGTTCAATCAACGCCGCGGTGTGGCGGTGGTCATATCACGCGCTATGTTTTAGCGCCCGTCACTTTTGATGTTAACGAAGATGACCAGCGAGATCTCATATTCTGGAACCCCCACATGTTAATCCATATCCGGGAAATGCATAATTTGTTACAAATATGAGTCATTAAGGGTTTCTACACCCGATCAACTACCCCTAAAGCTTGGCGAAAACTATGGTTGAGCTGGAACATCGTCAAGCAATGTGAAGCTCTCGGGGGTAGATGGAGCCGTGCAATTAAACGCTGTATTTAATTTTCCACATTAAACAGATACCCCAATATTCGGTGACTTCGGTTACAAACTGGATGGTGTTGAACTACTGTTGCTGGTGTTCTTATCCCTATAAAGGAAAGTTAACTAAGTGACTACCTCTCAACCCCAAAAGAATAAGGATTCGGCTTCGAAGTCGTTGGAGTCAGAGGATAAAACAGAAAAGAAAAATTTTCTGGGTCTAAAAACCGATCCTTTTGTATTCCTGGTTTCTGCAGGATTCGTCGTCGCCTTTGTGACGGCAACTCTCGCATTCGGCGAGGGTGCACGAAACATTTATGCGAGCATTTCTGGCTGGCTGCTTGAAAACCTCGGCTGGATGTACATCGGCGGCTATTCGGTAATCTTCGTCTTCCTCATCGCGATTTTCGTATCTAAGTACGGAAATCTGCGCTTGGGCGATGATGATGAAAAGCCGGCCTATTCCGTCCCTGTCTGGTTCGCCATGCTGTTTGCCGCAGGCCTTGGCGCAACTTTGATGTTCTGGGGTGCTGCCGAACCGCTGCACCACAGCTTCAACCCGCCGCGCGGTGACTTCCTGCCGATGAGCCAGGAGGCCATCGACCAAGCTTTTGAGTTCACCTACTACCACTTTGCGGCGCACATGTGGGTGCCGTTCGTGCTGCCTGGCTTGGCCTTGGGCTACTTCATCTATAAGCGCAAGATGCCTGCGCGTTTGTCCTCTACCTTCTCGCCGCTTTTGGGCGGCAAGGTCTACGAGTGGCCAGGCAAGCTTATTGATGCCCTGTCGATCATCGGCACTGTCTTCGGTTTGGCGGTTTCCGTCGGCCTGGGTGTTTTGCAGATCAACGCTGGTATGAACATCATGTGGGACGTTCCGCTGATTGCTCCTGTGGAACTGGGCATCATCGTGGTAATCACCATCGCGGCGTCCATCTCCGTGGCCTCTGGTCTGGATAAGGGCATTAAGATCCTGTCCAACATCAACATCGGTGCCGCAATCGTTCTGATGTTCTTCGTTCTGATCATGGGCCCAACCCTGACGTTGCTGCGTCACACCATTGAGGCCTTTGGTAACTACGGTTCCGCACTGCCAGAGATGATGTTCTGGACGGACTCCTTCAATGAGAACCCCGGCTGGCAGGGTAGCTGGACCGTGTTCTACTGGGCATGGACCATCTGCTGGTCACCATTCGTGGGCATGTTCATCGCTCGCATTTCTCGCGGCCGTACCGTGCGTGAGTTCATCGGCGGCGTGCTGGCACTGCCAACTATCTTCGTTATCATCTGGTTCTCCATCTTCGGCCGCGCTGCGGTGGAAATGGAGCTGTCTGACCCAGGCGTTCTGACCGGACCAGTGGTCGAAGACGGCGATACCCCAGTAGCGCTCTTCGCCCTACTGGAGCAGTACCCGCTCTACGCAATCGCTGGTGCGCTGGCAGTCTTTGTCATCATCATTTTCTTTGTCACCTCGATTGACTCCGCTGCACTGGTGATGGATGCCTTCGCCACCGGTGAGGAAAGCAAGTCTCCGGTCTACTACCGCATTGGTTGGGCAGTGGCCGTTGGTGCTGTGACCGCAGCGATCCTGTTCATCAATGACACAGGTATTGAGGCGCTCCAAGAAGTGGTCACCATCGTTGCATTACCGTTCTTCCTCATGATGTTCTGCATGATGTTCTCCCTTCTCAAGGGCATGGGCGACGACTACGCCGCTGAGCGACGCATTGCCACCCGTCAGTGGGAGAAGACCGACAGTGCTGAGAAACTGGAAGAGCACGAGTCCAGACCTGCTCCTGGTTACGACGCCGAGGGCAACGAGCTTGGTGTTCCGGAATTTGCCTATGACGAAGAAGGCCGATTCCATATCCCTGGCCACGTTGTAGTTGACGGCGACGTCTACCTCGGCGGCGACGTTGACAATGACTATGAGCCGGAAAATCCACCGGAAGTTCCTGGTGCTGCCGGCTCCGAGGGCACGGATGACCCAAATTCGGACCCGAAGAGCTAAGACAGTTTAGACAACACAGTAAAGCGCATTCCCAGCCTCACGTTCGGCGGGGAATGCGCTTTCTCATGCTCACAGACTGGCTTTTATCGCGTCTGCCATGGCCTCTTGGCCAAGGGCTGTCGGGTGCATGGGGTAGCCGCCAGTTTCCGCGCCGGTTAAATCAGTCCAGCGTTCTTCTGGTGCTGCACATACGGTGTGCTCATAAGCATTTTCCGGAAGGACGAAAGGAATCCGCATCTCAGAGGAGATGCCTTCGATGCGTCCGTTGATCTCATTGGTCAGCCCGACTGCCCATCCGCGGTCATTGTCGGAGATAAACGCTGCGTCATCGCATTTGCCTTCATCCGTGATCAGCGGCATGTAACCGGTGACCACAATCTTTGCCTCCGGTGCTTGGCGCTGCACGCTGCTGTAAACGCTAAAGAGCATCTCATTAACAGAGCTGGTCATTTCATCGCGGTTGAACTGCGATGCGCAGTCAGATTCGACGCCAGCAGCCATGGCCTCTTGGAAACAACCGGCGATAGCAGGGAAGCCGATGTCATTGCCGCCGATAGAAATAGTGACCAGGTCAGTATCTTCGGTCAAAGATTCCAGCTGCGCCGAAATAGGGCCGTCAGTGCCGGCACGCGTGGTGAGAATGTCCACGGTCACGGCACTTGCACAAGTAGCGTCCACGAAGTTTTCTATGCCCTCATGCTGCGCCACCAAAGAAGGGTAATTATCCGCAGAGCGGAAACACTCAGCCGGCCCGGTTGTCTCTGCCGCGCGTGATCCCATCGCCGAATAAGAATCCCCGAGCGCGACGTATTCCTGATACGTACGTGGGGTCTCCGCCTCAGTTGTGGTCCCTTGGGAAGTCGAAGAAGCGGGGGAGGAGGCGTTGTCTGCAGATTCGGTACTGCATGAAACAAGCGCCCCCGCCGCCATAATCGTGATGGCAGCGGGGACGCTTAAAATCTTCTTCATGCTCGCCCAGCGTAGCGAATTAGACCAGCTTATGGGTCAGGTTTGCTGGACGGGTGTAGGTGTTAACCACTGGGGACCACTGGATTGCGTCATCCACAATCTTCTGCAGGGTCTCACGGTCAGCGTCACCATCAACGTCAACGTTGACCTGAACATCGGAAACGCCAGGGCGCTTCTCATCGTTCAAGTCACCAACGCCCCAGACTGGGGAGACGTCGATGTTGGATTCAATGTCGATGTCAATCTTGGTCAGGGTAACGCCACGGTGAGTAGCGATAGCCTGGATGCCCACGGAGATGCACGCTGCCAGACCAGCCTGAGCGATCTCAGTTGGGTTTGGCGCAGAGTCATCACCCAGCAGTGCTGGTGGCTCAGATACCAGAACTGGCTTCAAATCACGAACCTGGGTGTAATTACGGAAGTGACCATCAGCCTCGGTGTGAGTCTTGATGACCTTCTTGCCGCCCTCTGGGTTGTCAATGTTCTTCTGACGCAGAGACGCCAGCTTGTCCTTGTCAATAGCCTCTAGAGGTTCACCAGCGTTGTGGTTTGGGGTCAAATCAGACATTTAAATTCTCCTTCGTTGTTGGAACGGTTCCCATGCTAGTCCTTGCAATGAATTTATGTTAGACAGCTTGGTTCATTTTATTCACACCAAGAGCTATGCTCGCAGCGCTCGTCGCGGCCTTATCCGCTTCTTGGATAAACCACGAGTCAGTGCCAGGTAGCGGTGGGGAAATGGTGGTATCTGGGTACTGCGCGTGCGCTGGGATTCCCACCATGTGCAGGCGCGAATCTTGTTCGCCGTCTTCGCTCAGAACCCGCCGGGTCTGCGGATCCTGGGCAACGGACGCCGTCGGAATCTCCGTGCCGTCTTCCCAAATATCCGTGAATGGAACAACACGTTGTTGGTCCACGAGATCCTTTGTGAAGGCATCGGCAGGCATCTTGCGAATATCTGGCTTGTGCACCCAAGCATCCAGCAAGGTGGTGCCGCGGTAGCGCACACCGCCCGAGGACGGCGAGCTCATGGTCCACTCTCCAGTACGGCGATCCGTATCCAGCAGCGGGTAGCCGCCGATGAACTTTACGATTCCCGCATCCACCAGCGCCATCAGCTGACGGGTGCGGAAAATTGGTGGGCCCGAGCACGCCAGCTGCGCCAGCGCGATGGCCTTATCAAACATGTGGTGACGCGACTCCACGGTGTAGCGGCCTTCCGCGCCAAGCACCTGGGAAGGCTTGCGGGAAAAGCCCAGCGACCACAATGCCGCACGAACCGGGCTATCCGGGCCTTGCTCGGCATCCTTGAGATCTTCTTCTAAACGCTGCATTAGATACGCAGTGAGCTCATCCGAGTTATCAAAGTTGGCTGGCAGCAAATGCATCCAGCGCAACAATGAGAAACGCTTGGTGGTGTACTGCGTGATGACATCATCCAGGGCGGTGATGCCGTTGAAGACAACGCTGGCATCCACTTCGGCGTCATCGATCGCCTGCACGACGGTGTCCAAGTCAGCCTTGAGCGACTCCGGCTCCACGCGCGCCAAAGTCTTCACATAGGCGTGGTAGGCATCGCGCACAACAGCCGGCCAGACTTCCACGTCATAGTCGATGGATCGGCGACCGCTACGCGATGACAACTCCGCCACGACCTTCTTCAACCGTGGAATCTCCGCCGGCGCCGGCAAACCGCGATCATCCGACTGCGGCATGAACGGGTATCCGCGGCGCGAACTTGCGTAATAAGTCGGCTCCTTGCCCGTCGGAATATAGCGAACCCCGCCACGTGCGCTTGGATCATCCACGAACTTTCCGCCACGCTCTTGCGTGGTCAGAATCAAAATATCGAAAAAGCCCATGCCCAAACCGCGGGAGAGCACCTGCTCATTGTCCTTGATGGAAGCAACATCTTGCTCAATTGGGTTATTGGCGCGAATCCACTTCAGATCAGGGTGCTCATCAAGTGTTTGCTTGATCCACTTCTCCTGCTCTGAAAAGCCCTGGTTCTGCCAGCCTGTCACCGCAATGGTGACATCCGCGTCAATGCTCTCCCCGTTGTTCAAGGAAATGGTGTCATAGTTACCCATGTCCTCGATGCCGGTGGCACGCGCCTTATGGGTCTTTACCGTGACCCACTCCGGAATATCAGCGAGCACGGACTCATAAAACCACACCAGGTAATAGCCATATAGCGCACGCAAAGGATAAGAAGCCGGCTTAACCTGCTCCAACTCCTCGGCGCTGAAACGCTTTGCTAATTCATCACCCAAAGGATGCTTGTCCACATAAGCACGCTTTTCCGCAGAAACCTCATCCTCATAACCCAAGTGCAGACGCACCCACTCATAAATGGTGGGGCCTTCCACTACCGGCGCATCCACTGTCGCGCCGGGCTCAGAAAACAGCGTCATGCCGTGCGCAAAGGTGTTCATGCACAGCGCCTTGGTTTGCGTAATATCCCAAACCCGGCCGCCGCCGTGCTGCGCATCATCAATGAGATGCAAAGTCAGATCCTGCGGGGTAGTGGTCTCCGCATTGAGATGCGCAACAAGACGCTCCAGCGTGGAGACCCCACGCGGCCCAAGACCGATAATCGCTATGGAAGGCGAAGTATTTGGCATAGTGTGAATCATCCCTAAGTTAACTAGACCCTAAAGCCCTTCTATTCTTAGATTGACTATACCAACCTGTCTATTTAAATTAGTAAGAGCGGTTCACTGCCTAGCTCCCGGTGAATCTAATTCCCTTAACGGTAGGCGGTGCTTGCTGTGTGAATAGTCAGCCGTTGGACACCTTTAGATTCACGATTACTGAGAATAAAAAGGTTTCATAAAGGTCGATTTGAATTTAATTATTTTGGTTCGAAGCTTCTGTTCGTGGCTGCATTTTATGGCTCTAGGTGTCATCGCCGCCAGATTGTATTTGGCCGAGAAGGAAATACCAGTAGGGGAGTTATTGCCGCGAACGTGGTTGGGTGGTAGAAAAGGAATGTCCATGCGGGTGCTTCTACGAGGAGCTGAGATCGGGCTAGTGATGTCCGAGACCGTTGAACCTGATCCGGTTAATACCGGCGTAGGAAATTAGGAGACTTCATTGTCTGATCCAAAAAATAGTGGCACCAGTCTGTCTAAAACGCCCAATGGTGCGTACAGTCCACGAAACTCTGAACAACATTCTTCCCACCACATTGGCTGGTTGAATGACTTGGAACATGGAATTCGAGTTCCGGTAACTGAAATCCATCAGAGCGATTCACCTGATGGAACCCCGAATGAGCCTTTGCAGGTGTATAGAACGATGGGCCCTGGCAGTGTGCCTGAAGTGGGCCTAGAACCATGGCGGGCAGAGTGGATTGCAGCACGCGAAGATACGGAAACTTATCAATCCCGCGGTGTGCGCCTGGAAGATGATGGGCTTGGTGCGGTGCGGCGCGGGGCGTCCTCGCAGCAATGGAAGGGACGCACGCCAGTTCCGATTCGAGCACGTTCTGGGAGCACGGTGACGCAGATGCACTATGCACGGCGCGGAATCATCACGCCAGAAATGCGATACGTTGCATTGCGAGAGAACTGCGATGTGGAAATGGTGCGTCATGAAGTCGCGGCGGGAACGGCAATCATTCCCGCTAACGTCAATCATCCGGAGTCGGAACCGATGATCATCGGTAAGAGCTTCCTTGTGAAAGTCAACGCCAACATTGGAAGCTCTGCGGTGACAAGCTCGATTGACGAAGAAGTATCGAAGCTCGAATGGGCAGCGAAGTGGGGCGCTGATACGTTGATGGATCTTTCAACCGGAAACGATATTCACACCACCCGAGAGTGGATTATGCGTAACTCACCAATCCCAATCGGGACGGTCCCTATCTACCAAGCTTTGGAAAAAGTCAACGGAGATGCCAATGCACTCACGTGGGAAATCTACCGGGATACCGTCATTGAACAGTGCGAACAAGGCGTTGATTACATGACGGTTCATGCCGGCGTGCTACTGCGTTACGTGCCGTTGACGGCGGACCGAGTTACCGGGATTGTCTCACGCGGTGGATCGATCATGGCCGGATGGTGTTTGGCTCATCATCAGGAGAATTTCCTCTACACCCACTTTGATGAGCTGTGTGAGATTTTCGCCGCCTACGATGTCGCTTTTTCCCTTGGGGACGGGCTCCGCCCCGGTTCAATCGCGGATGCTAATGATGCAGCTCAATTCGCTGAGCTTGATACCTTGGCTGAGTTGACTGAACGGGCATGGAAATATGACGTTCAGGTCATGGTTGAAGGCCCTGGCCATATTCCATTCCATAAAGTTCGTGAGAATGTTGAACGCCAGCAGGAGCTGTGCAAGGGCGCACCGTTTTATACGCTGGGGCCATTGGTGACTGATATTGCGCCGGGCTATGACCACATCACATCCGCAATTGGCGCCACGGAGATTGCCCGATATGGCACGGCGATGCTGTGCTATGTCACGCCGAAAGAGCATCTTGGTCTGCCAAACCGGGATGACGTTAAGACCGGCGTGATTACTTATAAGATTGCTGCACACGCAGCAGACGTGGCTAAGAACCACCCCGGTGCGGCCGCACGCGATGATGCTCTATCTAAGGCGAGATTTGAGTTCCGCTGGAATGACCAATTTTCGCTCGGACTGGACCCAGTCACCGCGCAGGAATTTCACGATGAAACCCTGCCGGCTGAGCCTGCCAAGACCGCACATTTCTGTTCCATGTGTGGTCCCAAGTTCTGCTCGATGAGAATCTCGCAGGACATCCGCGATGCCTACGGAAGCGCTGAAGCTCAATCCGCTATCGCCGGCATGCAACAAAAGAGCCAAGAGTTCCTAGCCTCGGGCGGACAGGTGTATTTGCCAGATCCGCTTGTTAAGAATGCCGGCGAGGCGAATGGGTAATTGAATCATGCCGAGCTTTTCCGCAGATCTACGCGCTGAAGCACTCTTCAAGATCAGAAGTCACGATCGATGCTGCTGAGGGGCCGGTGAGAATCCAGGGCGTGAGGTTTTCGCTGATGCAAAGCTGGCCGTTCTCTACTGCAGGAAGGGTACTCCACAAAGGGTTGCTTTCTGCTGCCTCTAAAGCCGCGGGACTGTCGACGAATGCGATAATGCGGTCGGCATCGAGAAGCCCGATGTTTTCCGGCGGGATTACAGACCATTCGCCGTTTTCTGAAGGAACTGCAGATTCCACTAGCTCGATATTTTGTAGCCGCTGTGGAACTCCAGCTCCTACAAAGCTATCGGGCAGATATTGGCGAACTTGGTCATCACGGATACGAAGCAGCATGGTGCGCTGACCTGGTTCGTCGATGTTTGCGTCCAATTGTTCAATAGATTCGTCGGCCTCTTTGATTACTTCAGCGGCTTTATCTTCGCGTCCAGTAATCTCTGCC
>JAUNRU010000054.1:0-3239 GCA_030535535.1 Corynebacterium casei | reverse complement strand
GTCGGCCTCTTTGATTACTTCAGCGGCTTTATCTTCGCGTCCAGTAATCTCTGCCAACGTAGTTAACTGGTCGCGCCAGCTGTTGGAGCCCTCGGCATTTCGTGATTCAATTGCAGCGACCGGGGCAATTGCCTCAAACTTTTCTAGGTTCTCTTCGACGGCTTCATCTCCGATGATTAGGTCTGGGTTTAGATTTGCGATGGCCTCGAAATTGGGTTCATCGTCATTCCCAACAACTTCCATGTTTTCAGGGGCATCCTCTTGAAGGTAGTCCTGAATTCCTCCAGCACCACCCCAGTAGGTTGAACCAACCGGCTCGAGGTCGATTGCCAACGCGAGGTCGAGGAAATTCGCTTGAACGATCACAATTCGCTGTGGATTGCTAGGAATTTCAGCCTCCCCGAAGGCTGACTGGATTATCTGTGTTTCATTGGTATTCGCGGAGTTGGTAGTGTCCGCGGAGCATCCCACTAGTACCGTCGCTGCTGTGAGTGCGCCAAGTGTTGTTGCAATTAGCCTTTTCATACAGCCCTCCCGATTCGATCATGTGATTGTCTATTTTTAATGAATTTAGGCAAGGCTAAACTATATAGATCATTTCCTTTCGTGGGCAAATTTTTTAATGTGAATCACAAATGGCGCGGTGTGTTCCCAGAAACCTGCTGGGCGGGTAGCTGCATAGATATCCCTTCACCGTTTCTGCGCAGCTAGGTCTCCTGTATAAGGTGGTTGTTTGTGTTAACCGTTGCCATAATCATTCTCGCGTCCGTCCTCATCGGCGCGTTCTTCCAGCGCATCACCGGCATGGGGGTCGGCCTTCTGGGCGGCCCCGTGATGTCCATCTTCTTGGGGCCGGTGCAGGGCGTCACGATGGTCAATGGACTTTCCATTATTAACGCGGTCAATAACGCGTGGGCAGTACGGAAGCGAACTGACTGGAAACGGTTCCGCATCATTTCGGCGGCCCTGATTTTAGGTTCGCTACCGGCGGTTGCCGTGATTCATTTCCTGGATGGGCCAATTCTGCTTATCGCAATCGGCGTCTTTGTGCTGTTGGGCTTAGGTATTTCATTGTTCCCAGCAGAGAAATTCAAGATTCCCGTGGAAGCGAAAGGCCCGCTTTTCGCTTTCGGTATGGCCGGGGGATTTATGTCCACCATCGCGGGAATCGCGGGGCCGTCATTGACGATTTATGCGCGGCTGACTAATTGGGATTACCGCGATTTCGTGGCGACATTACACCCAGTCCTCGTTGTAGCGAACACCGTGTCTTTCGTGCTCAAGCTGGTATTGCTCGGCGGTGTTGATTTCGGCGGTGCGCCATTGTGGCTGTGGATTGTTGCCATCGCAATGCTGTTCGTTGGTGCTTGGCTCGGCGATAAAATTAATGACAAAGTTTCCACCCCGACTGCGCGTCAGTTGGCCACGTTCCTCGCCGCAGCCGGCGCAATCGCCGTCCTGGTCCGCGGAATTACACAGCTAGTGTAGGTTCCAAGGTCTTGCGTGAACGCCAGATTCCATCGAATCCAAGAATCGCTAGCGCATACCCGAGAAGCGAATAGACTATTGCATCGCTAATATCGAGGGATTCTCCAAGCAGCAATGCGGCGACGAACAACAAGATTGGTTCGCCGTAGCTCAGCAGGCCGAAGATTGGCATGCTCAACAACACTGATGCGGCAAGGTAGAGAGCCATCGCGACTGCACCGGCGAGACCTGCACAAATAACCATGATCATCATGTCCCTATCTGGGGCGTCAGGGATAGCGAACAGTAGGGCAATAGCAATCGGGGAGAGAACGATGGTTTTGGCGCCATAGCAAAAGGAGCTGTTAAAACCGGAGTAGCTGCGCAGCGCGAAATAGAGTGCGTAGCCGACCGCGATGGCGAAAGTAACCCAAGAAATATGCGCGCTGATAATAAATTCTATGGTCACCGCAACAATCGCGATGCCGACGGCAATCCACTGCAGGCGGCTGATAATGCTGGAGAAGAAGAATCTTCCCACCACCACGAGGAAGATGGGCAAAAGCAAGTATCCCAGCGAGGCATCCAGGGCATGGCCTTTGGGTGACCATGAGAATAGCCACAGCTGCAGCGCAATGAGCGCGACCAGTAGAACAAAATAGAAAACATAAAGCGGACCTTTCCGCAGGACATCCCAGAAAGCTTTGAAGGCCCGCCGGCCAGCGGGGAAGCTGAGAAGGAGTGCATAGCAGGCCGCGGTGAGAAGTACGCGCCACGCAACAAGAGTTGAAGCTTGCGCTTCTATTGCTCCGGAGACAAAGAAGATTGCTCCGAACAAAACCGAGGCGAGAACTGAAGTGACCACGCCGGCGGAGGTCGTGCGGTTAGTCGAGACTAATCACTCCTTGCGCCGGAGCCAATTCTGCTTCCTGAGTGTTGGCGAGTAGCTGTTCATAGAGTTGCTCATCAACTTCGATGTCGTTCTTGATTTCGCGTTGGCGGCCAGGAATATAAACGCCATGCTCACGTTCAAGCACCTGGATGTGGGAATCGATCCGCTCGAGGTAATTCTCGCCAAAGAAAGCCGGATTAATCGCGATGATGAACACGCCAATCGACGGGCTCTCGCCGCCCTTATTGAAGTCGGGAGACTCCAAGGACCACAGCCCGCCAGCAAGTCCAGCCAAAGATTCCACCATCAGGCCCACGTTGGCGAGCTTGTGTCCAGCGGGAAGAAGTACACCTTCAAGGGCTTCCAGCGCATCCGTTGTTGGCAGGCCTTCGAAGTTTAGTGCCCATCCATTCGGCAGAGGGGTGTTGTTCTTGGCCGCTTCTCTGATGGAGACAAAAGCCGAAGGCGTAATCGATTGATCAATGACCAAAGGACGATCCTTGAGAGGTACTGCGAAGGAAAGAGGATTGGTGCCCAAGATTCTTTGCTTGGATTCACCGATGGATACCCACGCAGAGGAATTCGCCGCGGCTAATCCTACGAGCTCACGGGAAGCCAGCTCCGCCGTGTAATAGCCCAGCTCACCCGCAGTAAAGGCATCGAAAATGCTTAAAACGCCAATGCCATATCGAGTCACAGTGCTGGAAAGGCGACCCACTGCCTGGTGAAATGCGCGGTGTGGAATATTGCGGTGGGCATCGGCACGCGTAATTGCACCCGCAGTGGAAACGCTGGGCTCGGACTTGCCATTGATAGCGCCAGTGTCTAGCCCATGGTTGTAATCAAAGAAATGCGTTAGACCGACGGAAGTTTTTCCTTG
>JAUNRU010000053.1:14281-19271 GCA_030535535.1 Corynebacterium casei | reverse complement strand
GATGCACGCGGCACAGCTGCGCGATGAGATTACTTTGGGCACCATTCGCCCACCACAAAAGTTGGCTCCCTTTAGCCACGCTGTGGGCCTTGAAGTTGGCGGTAACAGTGCTGATGACATCGTTCCAGTTGATACTGACGGTGACGCATTCGGCCGCCTCATCTTGCTTCATGATCCAGGCGCGGAAGAGGCATGGGAAGGCGCAATGCGCCTTGTTGCCTACATCCAAGCCGACATGGACTCAGATGTTGCTGGTGACCCATTGCTTCCGGATGTGGCCTGGGAATGGCTGACCGAGTCGATGGAAGACTGCGGAGCAACCCACACCAACCTTGGAGGCACCGTCACGGCAACTGCTTCAGTTCGCTTCGGCGAGATTGGTGGCCCACCGCGTGCACATCAGCTGGAGATGCGTGCATCGTGGACTGCTGAAGGTCTCGACCTGACCAAGCATGTTGAAGCGTTTTCTCGCGTGCTTGCTAATGTCGCCGGGCTTCCACCAGAGGGCATCACCGAACTTTCCCGCTAACCGCGGCGTACAAAAGCCTGTATTCGAAGCAATATTCGCAACAGGCTTGCACTGTGCCCAAGATTGTCTATCAGGTGGACTACTCTTCTAACTTATGAATTCTCCGCGCCGCGTCCCTGAAGATGGAATCCCTACCGTATTTTCAACACGCAACGGAGTAATCGAAGCAGCACGAATCCTGGCACAAGGCTCCGGTCCAATCGCTATCGATACTGAACGTGCGTCGTCGTTTCGATATGATGACCGGGCCTTTCTTATTCAGCTACGCCGCCCAGATACCTCCATCGTTCTTATTGCTCCAGAAGGTATTCGCAGCGATGTCCGTGAGTTCCTCGCGCCGGTTATCAACGGCGAAGAATGGATTGTCCATGCTGCGGCTACTGATCTCACGTGTTTAGCCTGGTTAGGTTTATATCCCGGAAAGCTCTTTGACACAGAAGTGGCGGGACGCCTCCTGGGTATCCCTAATCCAAATTTGGCCTATGTTACTGAAGAATTCCTCGGGATTGAGCTTGATAAGGGTTATGGGGCGACTGACTGGTCGCGCTTTCCATTGTCTAAGGCACAACTCGCTTATGCCGCACTAGATGTGGAAACCCTGATTGACCTAGCCGAAGAGATGGCCTATGACCTTGAGCAAGAAGACAAGACCGAATGGGCTAGGGAAGAATTCGCGGCTATTGCTAACCACTTCGGCAGTATCACCGAGCCAACCCAACGGTCATGGATTGATTCCCGCGGAATTCGCGGAATCTATGAACCCGAGGGTTTAGCGGTTGCCAAAGCTGTATGGGAAGAACGCGAGCAGCAGGCTTACGATGCCGACATTGCTCCTGGCCAAATTATTTCGAACTCGTCTCTTGTTGATATTGCACGGCATATCCCGCGTTCCATAAACCAACTTCGACGGATTTCTCAGTTGCGAAACCGATCTGCGGCGGAGCTTAAAAAGTGGGCCACCATTATCACGGAAGCTGCCGACTCAGATCCGAAAACCTGGCCAGAAATTCCTGTGGATAATCATGTGTACCCTACTAAGCAGTTCTTAAAAAACAACCACCCTGATCTCAATGAGTTGGTCAATGTCCTGCGCGAAGACCGCGATGACCTCGGCGAGGACATAGCCGTGGTGCCTGATTCCATTGTCAGCGTGGCCGTTTTGCGCAGTGCTGTCTGGGCGACCCGCGGAGATACCCGAAGCCCGCAATACGGCGACAAAGCACAAACAGTCACCACCACGGCCCAGCTCGAGGAATTCTTGCGTGAACACGGTCTGCGCAATTGGCAGGTTGAGCAGCTCACCCCAGTTCTTGAATCAGCTCTGCTCTAAAACCCAGCCGTGAGAACTGGTGATAGAACTACCGATGCCGCCACAGCTAAAGTTCATGCTGTGGCGGCATCGGTTTATTGAAAGCAGTGCGCTAACGCAGGCTGTTAGTGCAGGTTGTCTACCCACTCGGTAACGGTTGCTGCAATACCTTCGGCATCCATACCAACCTCTTCAAGAACTTCACCGCGTGAGCCATGCTTCGGGAAGATGCTTGGGAAAGCTACTCTGCGCAACGGAGTATCTACCTCTGCTGCTGAAAAAGCTTCGTCGAAAAGTGATCCAACACCTGCACGCATCATGCCGTCTTCTGCCACAACAACGATGTCGTGGGCATCGGCCATTTCAATCAGCGATGGTGCAACCGGGCACAGCCAGCGTGGGTCAACCACGGTGACGGACATTCCCTTTCCTTCCAGGATGTCAGCTGCGCCCAGTGAACGCGCAGCCATCGCACCAATGGAGATGATCAGAACCTTCTTCGCGGACTCTTCGTCCGAGACTTCTTCCGAGGACTCATAGAGAATGTCCACGCCGTCATCGGTAGTCGCAACAGCGTCCATGTCCTCCAGCAGATTGCCCTTTGGGAAACGCACGACGGATGGACCGGAATCAATGTCCAAAGACTCCTGGAAAAGCTCCCGCAAACGCTGTCCATCACGTGGTGCCGCAACATGAATGCCCGGAATAATGGTGGTCAAAGACATGTCCCACACGCCATTATGGCTAGCGCCGTCGGAACCTGTGACACCCGCGCGGTCCAGCACAATGGTTACTGGCTGCTTCAAAAGAGCAATATCCATCAAAAGCTGGTCAAACGCACGGTTCAAGAAGGTTGAGTAGATAGCAACCACTGGGTGAAGACCACCCAATGCGAGACCAGAAGCTGAGGCCATCGCGTGCTGTTCAGCAATGCCCACGTCAAAGAAGCGATCCGGGAACTTCTCAGCAAATGGCATCAGGCCGGTTGGCCCAGCCATCGCTGCAGTAATCCCAACGATGTCATCGCGCTTTTCTGCTGCCGCGATGAGCTCTTCAGAAAATACTGCAGTCCAACCTGGCTGGCTTTTGCCTTTTGGAACACCAGTGACTGGATCAATCGCGCCTGTGGAGTGCATCTGATCCTGTGGCTCATTAACCGCAGGAGCGAAGCCGTGGCCTTTCTCTGTCACTACGTGGACAATGATTGGTCCTTCATAGTCACGCGCGTAGCTGAGTGCGTGATCAAGCGCTTCAAGGTCATGGCCGTTGACAGGGCCGATGTACTTCATGCCCAGTTCGGGGAACATCTCAGTTGGCAAAACCGATGACTTTACGCCTTCCTTAAATGCACGCAGCGCATCGAAAGTGCGATTGCCAACCCAGCCCAAAGACTTCAACGTCTTCTTGCCGTGCTCCATCAGCTCGTCATAGCCATGTTGAGCGCGAATTCGTCCGAGGTTTTCTGACAGACCGCCAATGGTTGGAGAATAGCTGCGGCCGTTATCGTTGACCACGATAACCGCATTGCGCTCATTGTCAGCGGAGACGTTGTTCAACGCTTCCCAGCACATGCCGCCGGTAAGTGCGCCATCGCCGACGACCGCAATCGCATTTCGACGCGACTCGCCCTTAATACGAAATGCCTTGCTCAGACCATCCACCACAGAAATTGCTGCGGAAGCATGGGAGGATTCCGTCCAGTCATGCTCAGATTCACCACGGTCGGTGTATCCGGATAGACCATCTTTTTGGCGCAAAGTATCGAACTGGTCCGCGCGTCCGGTCAGAATCTTGTGCACATATGACTGGTGCGAGGTATCAAACACGATGGGATCACGTGGAGAATCAAAAACGCGATGCAAAGCAATAGTCAGCTCAACTACGCCAAGGTTAGGGCCGAGATGCCCACCCGTAACTGAAACCTTGTCAATGAGGAATTGACGGATCTCTGCGGCAAGTTCCTCGACCTTGTCATCGGACAAACTCTTTAGGTCTTGAGGTGAGGTCACCTTATTGAGAATTCCCATGGAGTGTTTAGAACCCCTTTACTAAAGACGGTGCTGGGCAAAATGTGTGAAGAATTCACGTTTATCACGCGCGGCTCGTGAATATATACGGTACTTCCGCCGGCTACGGGGCGCGATCTTTTAGGTTCCACCGTACCCCGGGAAAGGTAGAAAACGTGAATGATTCATCGGAAAATACGTGCGGGGTCAAACAAACGTAGACCTGTCAGCGAAAGCGCTACTGCGCTGAAGCTTCCTCATTCTCAGAGTCTTCTTGTTCTGCAACGCCTGGCTCCAGAAGTGCAATCACCTCAAAGTGGTGCGTGCCTGGGAAAGCATTCACGAGTGTGAGACGCTGCATGCGGAAACCATGCTCATTCCAGTAGCCGATATCGCGAGAAAATGTTGCCGGGTCACAACCCACGTGGACAACGCGCTGTGGCGATACGGATGCAACGGTAGATACAACATCTTTGCCAGCACCGGTGCGTGGTGGGTCCATAACAACGGCGGTTGGGCCAGGAAGCTGAGCTGCGACCTTTTCCACGCGGTCTGAAACAACATCGACCTCATATTGCTCGAGATCCGATTGGTTCAGCGCAGTAGCTGCTGGAGAGTAATCCACTGAGATTACACGCCCAGGCTTTTGAGGAGAGCCGAGGCTTCGCGCAATTGCCGGAACGAAGACGCCGACGCCACCGTACAAGTCCCAACCAAGTGGCTCACGGCCCACAGTTTGTGGGCAATCCTTCAAGAACTCACGGATAACGGTGGAATAGGTATCTGGCGCGTCGACATGTGCCTGCCAGAATGCGGTTGCCGGGAAATGGAACCGGTGTCCATCAGCTTCTTGGTTAACGTCACCACTGCCTTCGATAACGGTGGTGACTTTCTCCACGCGCCGACCACGCGGGGCTTTCGATGTTTCCACAACGTGACGGTTGCCATCGCTATCAAGAACAGCGATAACCTCTGCACCTGGAGTAAATCGACGCGCATCCACGCCAACGAGGCCATCAACAAGGCCGGGAACCAATTGTGTACACGGAACTTCATGCACAATCTCATTCGAACTACGCTTGCGGGTACCAGCACGTCCCTGCTCATCGACACCAAGTCGCACGCGCGTGCGCCATCCACGCTGTG
>JAUNRU010000053.1:0-14181 GCA_030535535.1 Corynebacterium casei | reverse complement strand
GCACGTCCCTGCTCATCGACACCAAGTCGCACGCGCGTGCGCCATCCACGCTGTGGGTTGAGGTTGATGGTGTCAATATCAGGGATGTCGTTGGTCTTCGCTACACGATGCAGCTGGTCCACCAAAACATCTAGCTTGATGCCAATTTCTGATGTCGGCGCAAGTTCTGCGAAGTCACAACAGCCTGCACCAAGCTCAGCGGCTGGACATGATGACGTTGTGCGGTGTGGTCCTGCACTAATGACTGATTTCAAAACTGCGTGGGCAAATGATTTCTTTGCTTTGCTCACTTGAGCGCTTACAACATCACCGGGGAATCCGCCCTGCACGAAGACCACGCGGCCATCAGGTGCAACGCCGATACCTTCACCGCCATGAGCCATGCGCTCGATGGTCAACTCAAAAGTATCTCCTACCTTGATAGCTAGCGCGGAGCTTGCTGCTGCATCGGCAGCCGCATTGTCGTTGTTCTGTGGACTTACTTTTTCGCTCATCGTCCGTCCTCGTTGTTTCTCATAGTGTCTTCAGGATGTGTTTCCGTGATGGGCTCTGCTGTTACTTCAGCATCGCTGCTATTGGACTGCTCGGGGTTAGTCTCTGCGGTGGTAGAAACCTTAGGTTTCGGGGTCACTTCCCCACGTGCAATGGCTTCTTCCACTGCCTTGTTAGCGCGGCGAACCATCCAGATCGTCAAAATGGTCACAACACCAGTAAGTGGCCAGCCCATGAGGATGCGCACCACGCCCAGTGTCGCGGTATCTGCTGAGTTGTACAGATTGTTCTGGACAAAGAACCTAGCCAGGAAAATGACTACCCAACCAAGCGTCGCAATGGAGTATGACCGACGTGCACTGGCAACACGCTGCCAGGTCATATCCTCGCCGTTAATACCCTTCCAAATAACTCCTACTGCGGGCCATTTGAACAAGACTGTCGCAAAAGCAACAACAGCGAATACCAATGAAGCCCAGATGCCGTAGAGGAAGTAGCCCTTTGCATCACCTGTAAACCACGCAATAGCAGCACAGAAGGCAACACCTAAGAAGCCTGAAATGGCCGGCTGGATAGTTTCCTTGCGGATAATGCGCCACACAAGAATAAGCAGTGCAACGCTTAGTGCCGCAATCAGCGCAGGGCCAAGTCCCCACCTGCCGTTAACAGGTACCAGCACCAGAATGGGTAAAGTCGTGGAAACTAGGCCTTGCCAGCCTCCCATTTGTTCAAGCAGAGTCTGCTCTTCAATCGGCTTCTTTTCTGGTTTGGCTTTAGCTTTGGCGCTGGCTTTGGAGTGAGCAGCACCGGAAGGGTTGCTGTCTTCTTCAATTGGGTTATTCACCGTTAATAAGTTGCCTTCACAATCGAACAGTAAAAATTAGCGCCCTATGCAAGCATGATTGCGTTTGCTCGGGCGCTAGAGATAGGTTCACTCTACTTGGAGTCGGTACCTTTATCGGTATCGTCGGCACCATCGTCGTGTGAATCGGACGGCACATCGGGCTCATTCTCCGGATGGTTCTCGGAGTTCTTAACAGCTGCTTCGGCGGCCGATGGCTGATTATTCTTCTTAGCCTGGGCCGCTGCATTACCGCCGAGCATCTGGAAAAGCTGTCGGGCTGCAGCTTCCTGTGAAGCCTTGTTTGCAGCGGAGGTATTTTGCTGAGGCTTTGCCTGCTGCGAAGAGTCCTGGCTCTTGCGGCGTTCCATCTCGTCTTGTACTTGCTTAACCAACTGTGGCGGCATGGTCACGGGCAGAGAGTTACCTGCCAGCATTGGGTCATCGCCGCGGTAGACGAAGACACGGGAGGCTACTTCGCGAGCAAGCTCGGTCAAGCCTTCTTCTTTGCCGGTTGGCGCAGCCAAGGTGAGGCGCAGCAGCCAACGCGGACCTTCGATGCCGATGATGCGAATCATTCCGTTGGCATTTTGGGCAACGATTTCAGTACCCCAGGGGCCATCTTCTAGTTCGGTGTCCATACCGTCTTTGTGGATATTTGCTACCAATTCGCCGACGGAAGATTCCCACTGACCGCTAGAGCGTGGTGCAGCGAATGCGACTGGGGTAATACGCCCGTGCTCAGTGATGACGTGAAGCATCTTCGGTCCCTTAGGGCCCATCTCCACCTGCACCTGGGACTTCTTCGGCAGTGGAATCTTCATGGACTTCAGATCCAGAATGCCATTGGAGAATTCAGAGAAGTCAAAGGTTTCAATATCCACGGAGTCTCCGTCGAACGGCCCCATATCGCCATTGATGGCGTCGTGTGGGTGAACGGTTACCTCTAGATTCTGCGCAGCGGCGGCATCGCCTGGGGTATCAGATGGTGCTGGGCTATCTGCTCCCAATGTCTGCTCTGCTGCTAATCCCTCTGAACCAGTGTCATTGGTGTCTTCCACAGCATCATTAGCTGCAGCGCGGGTTTCCTCAGCTGCCTGTGCAGCTTGGTCCTCTTTGTCTTGCTTCTTATTCTTTCCGAAAGGCCAAAGTGCCATAACGTGTCATCATCCCTTCAGATGAAACTATCAATCTGTATTGAATCAGTTCTATTGGCGCGGCCGTGGCGTAAAGGGCGAAAATCCCGTGCCAAAAGCCAGTGCAAATATTTAAGTATTTCTACCCAGCCTAACGAAGCCGCAGAAACTTTCATCGTCCAAATGCAATTGCTTCGACTTTTCGTCGCATTTGCAGCCGCGGCTCATCGGTGGGTAGGCGCAACTACGGTGTCTAAACGCCCGTGGAGCCGTAGCCGCCTGCGCCGCGAACGGTATCATCGAGTTTTTCAACTTCAATAAAGTCCACGAGCTCAACACGTTGGATGACCAGCTGCGCAATGCGCATCCCCCGCGTGATCTCAATCGCCTCATGGCGGTCATGATTAATCAAACAAACTTTAATCTCGCCGCGGTAGTCCGCATCCACGGTTCCCGGAGTGTTGACAACGCTCAAGCCTTGCTTGGCCGCTAGCCCAGAACGTGGATGAATTAGGCCGACGGTGCCCAGAGGCAGTGCGATAGCGATGCCGGTTCCTACAAGTGCTCGCTCCCCCGGCTGCAGAGTCACGGCCTCAGCAGCGTAAAGGTCGGCACCAGCGTCACCTCGGTGGGCGCGGTGTGGCAAAGGCAATTCCTTATCCAAACGCTTAATTGCTACATCACCAAGCGGCGATAGCGCACCTGTTGGCGTGCCAGCGTTGTCGAGGTTCTCAGTCATTTTGTCGTATCCATTCACGTCCCACACCATACCGCCACTCTGATGCGAACATCACCATAGAGCGCCACTAAAAGCATAAGAATTGGATTGGCAACGGTGCTTGGCTGGCATCTCCAGCTGAATTTTGGCGCATTCAGCGGGCACGCCACAAAGCGATGTGGCGTAGGTCAAGGTAGTTCGCTAAAAAAAAGGAAACAAGTACACTAGTGTTTTGTGACTTCATCAGCTAATTCCACACCAGACAGCACAACATCAGGCGAAAATGCCGAGGTTTTATACCAGGAACGTCAATGGGTTCCTTGGTACTGGTGGCTGGCAGCCGCATTTGTAGCGGGACTGCTTGCGGCGACTGTGGGGATTAACCGCATGGATATTTGGCCGATCCTCACGTTCCTTATTGCTTTCGGCCTGATGGCTTGGGCGTTGTATTCCATGTCCGGCACGATCATCAAAGTCGAAAAAGACCCGGATGGTTCCCGGTGGATAACCGTCAAGGGCGCTCAGTTGCCACACGATATCGTCTCGCGTAGCTTGGCAGTTCCAAAATCTGCGCGCCGCAGCGCATTGGGGCCGCAATTAGACCCAGCAGCTTTTCTTGTCTCTCACCAGTGGGTTGATGAATTGGTCATGTTGGTGCTCGATGACCCAGAGGATCCAACGCCTTATTGGCTTGTCAGCTCCAAGGACCCCGAGGCACTGCTGCGAGCTTTCCTTCCGGAACAAGCAGACCACGCAATTAAGGACCTCGAGAAATAGATAGTGCCTCGAAGCACTTCTCATAGTTTCAAGAATTGAAAAAGCGGCATCCCAGCAGAATGGGATGCCGCTTTTGCGTTACTGAGAACTAAACCTCAACGGCAGACTAAACACAGACTAAGCGCAGTCAAGACAGATTGGCTGGCCGTCCTCCTCATGTGAGAGGCGCTTGTTTGACTGCACGATAAAGCAAGAAGAACAGGTGAACTCGTTCTCCTGGCGTGGGATAACAGTCACGTTGAGTTCTTCGCCGGTGAGGTCCACTGTTGGTGGCTCAAACGGCTCAACGATTTCTCCGTCGTCGTCCATGCCGTTGTTGTCGTTTTCAGCAGCCTTGAGACCTTCAAGAGAGTCGGTCTCGAGCTCGTCCTCAACTCGACGACGTGGTGCGTCGTAATCGGTTGCCATAGATGCGTCCTTAAATAGCGTTAAACATACGGTTTACGTTTCGTCGATCGCGCATACTAAAGGACATTTCTGCATCTGTCATACTCATTGACGCTCCAAACTATGATTTTTACCCCCACCACGTATATTCCTCCCGGAGTTTTTGCCCTCACCTGCAGGTTCTCTGGTAGCGAACGGTGATGTGATTTTACCCCTACTGCGGGTGAAAATTCCTGGGCCGTTCAAGTCTGGCCCAACATTTTGAGGGCTAAAAACTAGTCAATTTCACCGTTCGCACCAACGGAAGAAAGCAGCCGTTCAAAAGCAGGAGCCAAATCAGCCGAAGCTGCCCACACCAATGTGCCGCGGTCTGAGTTTTTCTCCCATACTTCGGGCACGCGGACCTGGGCGCCTGCTTCACGTGCAATCACGATGCCGGCAGCAACATCCCAAATTTTTACGCCGTGTTCGTAGTAGGCATCCACTGTACCCTCGGCAACTCGGCACATATCAAGGGCGGCTGAGCCCATGCGCCGGATATCACGAACTTGCGGTAGCAACTCTTGGAGGATTTTCGCCTGTCCGGAGCGCCGCGTCGTGGTGTATCCAAAGCCAGTCGCGATGAGAGAAAGCTGTGGATCTGTTTCCTGGCGGCAGCGCAAGATAGTGCTTGTGCCATCGCGGTAGGTCACGGTCGCACCGTGGCCCACGGCGGCGGAGTACAAGGTTTGCTTCACCACATTGATAACCACACCGGCAACATATTGCCCATCGACCATTGCCCCGATTGAGACTGCATACTCCCCCAGCCCATACATGAAATTGACGGTGCCATCGATAGGATCAATAACCCACGAGACGCCGGATTTCGATGGGATATCGGCGCCTTCCTCGCCAATAATTCCGTCATCGGGTCGGTCTCGGCGGATGCTGTCCACGATGAACGCTTCGGCCGCAGTATCTACTTCGGTGACAGGGTCGACCGCAGAAGTCTTTGTCTGGCTGTGCGAACGAATGTCATCGGTCGCGGTAATCTCAGCCCGCTTCGTCAAAATGAGGGACGCGGCCTGTTGCGCTAGACCTGCGGCATAGTCACGAAATTCACGCACATTGATTTCAGTCATACCAACCATTGTGCACTTCTATAAACTTGTGCGCATGAACACTTCTTTTGGCATTGATGTGGGCGGTTCCGGCATCAAAGGCGCCGTAGTCAATTTGGATAACGGCGAGTTTGTTGGAGATCGCATCAAGATTTCAACCCCGAAACCGGCAACCCCCGAGGCAGTCGCATCCACGGTGGCACAAATCGTGGAGCAGGCAGGTTGGGAAGGACCTGTCGGCATTACGTTGCCTTCCATCGTGAAAGGTCAGATGGTCCTCTCAGCGGCCAATGTTGATAAGTCATGGATTGGGGTGGATGCCTACGAGCTCTTCCACCGCCATCTAGGTTCCGATCGGCACATTTCGGTGCTTAACGATGCCGATGCGGCCGGCCTGGCAGAGGTTGCTTTCGGTGATACCAAGGCAAAAAAAGGACCGGTCATCTTCCTCACCATTGGCACGGGCATTGGTTCAGCATTCTTGCTGGACGGAAAGTTGTGGCCGAACTCGGAACTTGGACATCTCATCGTCGGCGTTGATGAAGCAGAACACCAGGCATCATCGGCAGTCAAGGAAGATAAGGATCTGTCTTTCAAAAAGTGGGCGAAGCACGTTAATCGCGTGTTGCACGAGTATGAGGCGCTGTTTAATCCGAACCTGTTCATTATCGGCGGCGGAATCTCGCGGCGTTTTGAAAAATGGGGTCCACATTTGACCATCAAGACTGAGGTTGTTCCTGCTCATCTACGTAACAAGGCAGGAATCATCGGCGCGGCGATGGCCGTTACTCGTGACATCGCGCCTTAAGCCATTATGTTGAGTGTCCAAACCAATATTTCAAAAAGCGCTCTATAATAGTAAGAATGCCGACCCGTTCTGGCAATGATGTTTATTCATCATCTATACTTGGCGGTCGACCGTTCAATATTGAGCAACTCCGCACGCGATGGGATATGCAGTTAGCACTGCAACCCCCTCTCATCTGGCGGCAGGAAATTAAAACACCCTCTTAGGCGTTTTAATTATTTGTCGCACCTAGAGGGTGTAAATCCAGGTTTTATGCAATCTGCGTGTTAAGTTTCAAACAAATCATGTCTAGGCGAAAGGGCGTACGTGGCAGCCACTGAATCTTCAGACCAGGCTTTCAGCGAGGGTGCAGAGGAAGCTCCTGCGGTAAAGACCCCTGCCAAAAAGACGGCGAAGAAAACGGCCAAGAAAACCGCTAAGAAGACCGCGCGCAAGACTACGGCTAAGAAGACTGTCCGTAAGTCAGCAGCTTCAAAGGCAACTTCTCCTGAGAAGGCTTCTGCAGAATCCGATGACGAAGAGGCATTGGAAGATCAGGAAGTCGACGCAAACAAGGAAGACGTAGATCAGGAAGAAACTGATTTCGATCCTGATGCAGCGGAGATCGATGAGGACGAGTTCGGCGAGCCGGATGAAGAACTCGAAGCCGAGGAGGATGAGGAAGAGTCCGAGGAAGACGCTGGCGCTAGCGTTTGGGACGAGGACGAATCCGCAACCTTGCGTCAGGCGCGTAAGGATGCAGAGCTCACCGCTTCTGCTGACTCGGTCCGTGCTTACCTGAAGCAGATCGGTAAAGTTGCGCTGCTCAATGCTGAGCAAGAGGTTTCTCTCGCGGAGCGCATTGAGGCGGGCTTGTACGCACAGCACCGTCTCGATGACATGGAGCGTTTGATTGCGGAAGGTGACGCGGCTGCGAAGCTGTCCCCTGCGCATAAGCGCGACCTTCGTTGGATTGCTCGTGATGGCCGCAAGGCTAAGAACCACTTGTTGGAAGCAAACCTTCGTCTGGTTGTTTCGCTGGCTAAGCGCTACACCGGTCGTGGCATGGCATTCTTGGACTTGATCCAGGAAGGCAACTTGGGCCTTATCCGTGCAGTTGAGAAATTCGACTACACCAAGGGCTACAAGTTCTCCACCTACGCTACGTGGTGGATTCGTCAGGCTATTACCCGCGCTATGGCGGACCAGGCACGCACCATTCGTATCCCGGTCCACATGGTTGAGGTCATCAACAAGCTTGGCCGCATCCAGCGTGAGCTGTTGCAGGATCTGGGCCGCGAGCCAACCCCGCAGGAGTTGGCGAAGGAAATGGATATAACCGAGGAGAAAGTGCTGGAAATCCAGCAGTACGCTCGTGAGCCAATTTCCCTTGACCAGACTATTGGTGATGAGGGCGACTCCCAGCTGGGTGACTTCATTGAGGACTCTGAGGCAGTCATTGCTGTCGATGCAGTCTCGTTCACCCTGCTCCAGGATCAGCTCCAAGACGTATTGACTACTCTGTCTGAGCGCGAGGCAGGCGTTGTGCGCCTTCGCTTCGGCCTGACCGACGGCATGCCGCGTACTTTAGACGAAATCGGTCAAGTTTACGGTGTTACTCGTGAACGTATTCGCCAGATTGAGTCGAAGACGATGTCGAAGCTGCGCCACCCATCGCGTTCGCAGGTTCTGCGTGACTACTTGGACTAGACGCCTAGGCCTCCCTAGCGTTTGAAGCCCTGATTCTCTGCTCTTTCACTCCCCCGTGGAGGTTCGAGAATCAGGGCTTTTGGCGTGCCTCGAGATATTCACTCCGGAGAATACCCATGTGGATCTGTGACCAGAATTTGCCGGCGTGGAATGCAGCCGCGCGGCGAGTTCCTTCAACGACAAACCCGACACGTTCGTAGGTGCGCAATGCACGAGTATTGAATTCCCAGACGTTCAGCTCAATTTTGTTAAGCCCGAGTTCTTCAAAGGCGTATCGGAGCACAACCCGCATCGTATCTGTGCCGAAGCCGTGCTCTACGAATTCGCCGCCGATCATGATTCCGAGAGTTCCTGCGCGAACCACCGGATCGACTCCCCAGACGGCGACGTGGCCAAGAAGTTTGCCGCTCTCAATTTCTTCAATGGAGTAGCCAAATCCTCGAGGATTATCATTCCGACTCCAATTGCGGAACATCTCTACGGTCGATGCTTCCGGAGTTGGAAAGACGGCTGCTTGCTGAAGGACCATCCACGCCGGATCATTCCACCATGCAGCAAGACGCGGAAGATCATCTTCTTGCAGCGGGCGGAGGCGAATCTTGTCTCCCCGTGAATTTCGGATGCGTACTCTTGAAAACCCATGCTCGCTTCTGTCCAATCGATAGTGCGTCGGGTGAGTCTGAACGGTACTTCTCATCATCTTACGCACGCGCCGTCTCTGATCGGGGCACAGTTTGTGGTGAAAACTTAAGTGGAGACACCAGGCTCGGGGGGTGTCCTAGTGTCTCCGTGTCAGGGGGCTCGCTCCGGAACTATCGGGGGTGAAGGACCGGGGGCCGCGCGCTGACAATTACGAGTATTACATATAATTTTGCCACTCGCCACCTGATCTTGGGGATGTTTTTTCTCAGCGATCAATGCCAAATTTCGGCACTATTCGGCGCAAAATAATGGTTCATCGCAGGATATATTTCACCCCAGCAATCTGCCCCCATAATTCCACCGCCTCCTTTGGAGCACACAGAATTGCAGGTCATAGCGCCAAGACCCAGGGGTTCATGTTCGCATAGCGAATTGTGACGCCATACTGCGCACATTGACTATATTGTCTCTATCACTACATTTACTCGCGATAGCTCTGTGGGAGATAGAGACCTCTCCTCCCCCTGGTTTCGCTTGTTTAGGTCCTAGTTCGAAAGAGGCATGAATATGGGCATCCATTCCCGTTCAGAATCATCACACACCCCGGTAGCTATTGTCGGCGCCGGGCCGGCGGGACTTATGCTTTCGCATCTGCTCCACTTGCAGGGGGTGGACTCTGTAGTCATCGAAAAGCAATCCCGCGAAGAAGTTGAGACCACTGTGCGCGCCGGCATCCTGGAACAAGGCACCATCGACCTGTTGCGCAAGACCGGTGTGGGCGAACGCCTAGACCAGGAAGCTGAAATCGATGAAGGCATTTCAATCTCCATCGCTGGTGAAAGCCACCGCATTGACTTTGCTAAATACACCGGCAAGCATGTCGCAGTGTATCCGCAGCATGAGGTGCTCATCGACCTCATTGCTAAGCGCCTGAGCGACAACGGCGAAGTTTGGTTCAACACCGAAGTAACTTCCATCGATGACCACGAGTCCGACAATCCCAAGGTGTACTACCGCACGGCAGACGGCAACGAATCCGTTCTGAGCGCCGATTATGTGATTGGCGCCGATGGTTCTAATTCGCTTACCCGCAAGCTAATTACTGGCGATGATGGCCGCCGCATGAAGCACGAATACCCCTTCGCCTGGTTTGGGATGATGGTTCATGCACCGCAAACCGCACCAGAGCTCATCTATGCAACCCACCCTGAGGGTTTCGCGCTGATTTCGACACGTTCGGAATCCGTGCAGCGCTACTACCTGCAGTGCAATCCAGATGACACCCCGGAGATGTGGCCAGATGAGCGCATCTGGGAGCAACTGCACCTTCGCGCCGATTCCGACAGCGTGACTGTGTCCGAAGGTGAGATCACTGACAAGGCTGTGTTGCGCTTTCGCTCCGCAGTAACTGACCCAATGCAGCGCGGGCGGCTGTTCATTGCCGGCGATGCTGCGCATACTGTGCCGCCCACCGGCGCGAAGGGCCTTAACCTTGCCATGGCAGATATCTGCGCCTTGGCCCCGGGCCTGGTCCAGGCCGTGAAAAAGTCTGAAAGCTCGCTGCTGAGCACCTACACCGAGCGCGCCTTGCCGCGCGTATGGAAGACCCAGCACTTTAGCTACTGGATGTCTTCCATGCTGCACTCCGTACCAGCCGAAGACGAACTGACCTCTGCCTACCACACCAACCGCCGCCTAGCGGAGCTTTCCACCGTTGTATCCTCCGATGCCGGCCGCCAGCTTCTTGCGCAGCAATATGTCGGCTGGGACTTCCCTTCCATCTAAGTTCCCCTTAAAAAGGAAGGCTTCATAACGCATGTACTCATCTACTTCTTCAGCTTCTTTAGCCGCAGTGCGTGCCGCACGCGGCGCTAAGAACCCCGCTGTCATTACGGTGCTGTGTTGGCTGGCAATGCTGCTCGACGGCTTCGACCTTGTGGTCTTGGGCGTTGCCATTCCATCCATGATGGAAGATACGCGCTGGAACTTTGGCGCGGCCGAAGCCACGTTAGTGTCCACCTCTGGCCTAGTGGGCATGATGCTCGGTGCGCTCATCATCTCTTTCCTCACCGATAAATTCGGCCGCCGGCGCGTTCTCATGCTAGCGGTGACGCTCTTTTCCATCTTCACGTTCTTCCTTGCATTTACTAACAGCGTGGCCTTGTTCGTCATTTTGCGCTTCCTCGCGGGCGCGGGTCTCGGTGGCGCGCTGCCAACAGCCATTGCACTGGTGACGGAATTCCGTGGTGCCACCAAGTCTGGTTCTGCCTCTACCACGTTGATGACGGGTTACCACGTGGGAGCTGTCGCTACTGCGTTTTTGGGCATCGTCATGATTGAGCCACTGGGCTGGCACTCACTGTTTATTGCGGGTGCACTTCCAGCACTCGTCTTGGTCCCAGCAATGTACTTCCTGCTGCCAGAGTCACCGCAGTATTTGAAGACAGTTGGCAGGGTCGACGAAGCTAAGGCGATTGCCGCGCAGTTCAACATCCCATTGGAGGATGAATTGGGCGAAAAGCACGCAGCAGAAATTGAAAACAACAACACCATGAAGGTGCTGCTTGGACCAACCTTCCGCCGCAACACCCTAGCTATCTGGGGCACCTCCTTCATGGGCTTGCTCTTGGTCTACGGCATGAACACGTGGCTGCCGCAGATTATGCGCGATGCTGATTATGATTTGGGCAATTCTCTGGCTTTCCTCATGGTGCTCAATATCGGCGCTGTGGTTGGTCTGCTCATCTCTGGCCGGATTGCGGATAAGTACTCCCCACGCAAGACCAGCTTGGTGTGGTTCGTGGCATCCGCAGTCTTCCTTGCACTGCTTGCCGTGAAGCTGCCGCTGATTGCTCTGTACATCATGATTTTCTTGACCGGCGTATTCGTCTTCTCTTCCCAAGTTCTGGTCTACGGCTTCGTTGGCGAGAACCACCCGTCATCCGTCCGCGCATCCGCCATGGGGTTATCTGCTGGCGTGGGCCGCTTGGGCGCGATTTCCGGCCCGATGCTTGGTGGCTTGCTGGTTGCCCAAGGTCTTGCATATCCGTGGGGTTTCTTCGCTTTCGCCATCGTGGGCTTAATCGGCGCCGCAATTTTCTCCACCAGCCGCACGCTGAAGACGCGCCCTGAAGATATTCAGACCACTTCTTCGGCTACATCATCATCTGGGTAAACAAGTCCAATTTGATCATCCATCACAATTGCACTGCTATGACTATGCCTATTGGGCCTAGCAGATTTTCCCGTGGCCGGAACAAGCGCCCTCAACCTAAAGTTTGAAAATTCATTAGGGTGGGAGCTTATGACCAAGCATTTCGAAGTAAAAGTTCCGGCTGGAAAACTGGTGGTCGTTGACGTTGATACAGACGGCAGCACTATCACCGAGGTAAAGATTTCGGGTGATTTTTTCATCGAACCAGATGAGGCGTTCTTTGCGTTGAGCGGGGCGCTCAAGGGGGCATCGACAAGCGATCCTGCGGATCGTTTGCGCGACAAAATGGACGCCGCGCTCGCTGAATTTGACGGCGCGGAACTGCAAGGCTTTCAGACCAGTGACGTGGCTTTAGCTGTGCGTCGTGCTGTTACTGGAGCGAAGGACTTTACTGATTTCGAATGGGAAATCCTGCACCCCGGCGTCTTGCCCACTCCGGTCAACGTCGCGCTGGATGAGCTAATCCTGGAACAAGTCGCCAACGGTGAGCGCAAACCCACCATGCGCATCTGGGACTGGGAAGACCGCGCCACCGTTATCGGCAGCTTCCAGTCCTACGTCAATGAACTTCATCCCGAGGGCGTTGAGGAACACGGCGTGACCGTTGTTCGCCGTATGTCCGGCGGTGGCGCGATGTTCATGGAAGGTGGCAACTGCATCACCTACTCCGTCTACGCGCCGGAATCCCTGGTGGCGGGCCTGAGCTACGAACAATCCTATGTATACCTTGACCGCTGGGTTCTGGCCGCATTGAAAGAACACGGTGTGGATGCCTGGTATGTACCCATCAATGACATCACCTCTACCGGCGGCAAGATTGGTGGCGCTGCCCAAAAGCGTCGCGGCGGCGCTGTGTTGCACCACGTCACCATGTCTTATGACATTGACGCCGACATGATGATGCAGGTTCTGCGCATTGGCAAGGTCAAAATCTCTGATAAGGGTATCCGCAGCGCGAAAAAGCGTGTGGATCCGCTACGTCGGCAAACCGGCGCTTCCCGCGAGAGCATCATTCAGACTCTCAAGTCGGTCTTTTCCTCCCGTTACGGCGCCCAGGAGGTTGAGCTCACAGACGCTGACCTGCAGGCCGTGCAGACCCTGGTGGATGAGAAGTACTCCACCGAAGAGTGGACCAAGCGCGTGCCTTAATCGCCCTATTTGATGATGCGGCGTTTCGCACTGCGGAGGGTGTCTTTCAAGCCCATCTTGACCTGCTGCCGCCGCGTCATGGGGTAAATGAGCTCGGCTAACTCTTCAGCCTGCTCTTTCTTTTCGTCGGCGTGCTGGGGCGAGAGTCCCGCGCCGGCTTCAACGGGTACAAGCAGGTCCGTGATTGTCCACGACGAGCCAACCGATGCATGCTTGACCGAGTAATACATGCCAGCATGAGCGGAAATCGAAATTCCAGATACACCGCGCGCAGCCGCCACAAGATGCGGATGAAACCGGGTGGAAATCCAGGTTTGTCCTTGGCGGGTAGGCAGGCCAAAGGCCCACAGCTCATCGAATGCGACAACCCGAGTTTCCCGCATGAGTTCTTCATCAATGTCCCGAAGTGCATCCAGGACCTTGTAGTCGTTTTCAGGGATGCATTCGATGTACGCAATCTGGTGTCCTTGCGCACCAAAGTGCTTAAGCTGCCGCATGATGCGCTGCGCTAGTTCTTCGACACCAATGTCAAGCAGGTCTGACTGCGCGGCGATGACAAAGTCTCGCTCGCGGGCATCGGCATTGCCCCAGCCCAGACCGTGGCGAGTTGTGGATTCCGCAGCTGCCAGCCAGGCATCATCTACTCCCCGGTCCATCTGTGCGACATCAGCGAACAGAGCATGTGAAGGCTCGTCTCTGACCACAACATGATCAAAGCGCTTCAGCCACCGCCCAAGCTCATCTTTGCTCTTCTCCCCTGGGATGAACCCCTGCCCGGTCATCACCCTCAAGTCTTTGCCCAATGAAGCCGCTCCTGCGAGCACTTTGAGGTGATGAGGCCACGTGTCATTGAGCCAGCCACCACCGAGCACGTGCACAATATCGGCGGTCTTGGCCAAGTTCATCCCGGTGGTCAGCAAAGGCTTGGAGTAGGTATTCCCCAGCGATTCCACCACTTCTTCCGGCGTGGAACACTTGAGCGCCAGGTGCCACAAGGTATCCGTCACCGTCAGGTGCGGGTGCACATTCGCATGCAGGATTGACGCGATACCGGGTGTATGGCAGTCCAAAATGACCTGGGCATGCGGACGCCTGCGATATAGCTCGCGCAACCACGCTGAAACGATGTATTCATCACCGAAATTTGGATGGCCAGCGGGCGCAACAAGATAAATCGTTTCAGGCATGAACACTATCGTGGCACAGTACACGTTTCTGTGCAGGA
>JAUNRU010000006.1:4857-56922 GCA_030535535.1 Corynebacterium casei | reverse complement strand
CCAGGCGGAAGAAGGTCGTGCGGGTGCCGCGCTTGGTCACCTTGTCCAGCTGCGTAACAGTGGAGAACATCGTGTGCTGGTCCGTTGGCCAGTTGAACCACGCATGCCCATCGGGCTGCAAGTAGGCGGTTGGCTCACCATCAGTCACCACTAACAGCGTGGGCTGCATCGAAGGATGACGTGCAAAGAAACGCTCAGCCAACAGCAGCGCGTGATGCAGGTTCGTTCCTTGCTCCTGCACCGGCGGCAGCGCCGTGAGCTCTTCAATGTCGGTGGTCATAGCGGTGCGGCCAAAAGTAATGAGCGCTAGCTCATCACCGCGAAAACGCGTGCTGATCAGATGATGCAACGCCAAAGCCGTTTGCTTCATGGGAATCCAGCGGCCTTCCGCGGCCATCGAATAGCTTGTGTCCACTAGCAGCGCGACAGCATTCTGCGTGCGCTGCTCCGTTTCAACCACCTCAATGTCATTAGGCGTGAGCTTCAATGGCTCATCCGTGCCGGCGGTTCTTTGGATGGCGTTAGTGATGGTGCGCGTGACATCCCACGGCTGAGTATCGCCGTATTCATAAGGACGCGTTGCACCTGTTTGCTCACCACTGGCGCCGGACAGCCGGGAATCCCGCGACCCTGAGCGAGGGGACAGCTGCTCGGTTGCATCATCCAACAATGCCTTGCCCAATCGGCGCATCGCCTGCGGGCTAAGTTTCAACGAACCATCAGCAGAGCGTCGCAGCATTCCGCTCTCGCGCATCGCGCGGTCAATCTTATCCAGCAGCTCTGCAGAAACCGCAGCGTCATCACCGAGCTGGCGGCGCAGCGCATCCAGATCCAAGTCAGTATGATCATGCCGCAGCTGCTCCGCTAGACGGTCAAGCTCTGCCAAGTTTTGCATGGTGCCCGTGCCATCGCCAAGACCCATGCCTTCCTCGCCAGTGAATTCTTCAGACCCTGACCAATCAAGTTCGGGGCGCAGCCCCCGTAGATTACCTGCTAGTTCTCCCATCAAGCCCTGTAGCTCCGGTGAGCCGAAAGCCTCCGAAGATAACTGCATCAACTCATTGCGCTGTTCCTCCGACATAGAATTCAGCATGCGTTGTGCGGCGGCAGAACGCTTAGACAGGATATCGATCAACTCGTTGATATCGCGTGGATTCTCCGGGAACTGCTCGCCATGTTTAGCCATAAAATTGGCAAAATCAGTCGGGGTATCTATACCTTCGCGGTGCTTGTTCAGTAGTTCATTGAGGTCGCGCAGCATTTCCGCCACGGCTGCTTTATCTTCCTCAGTTGCACCCTCGAGCGCCTGCTTCATGCCCGCAAACTGCTGGTCCAGCATCTCCCGCCCCAACAGGTCACGGATGTGTTCAAACTTCGCGCGGGCATCCGTGGACTGCCAGTCGTAGTTATTCAATTCAGAAACCGCAGCCGGGGTGGATTCCGGAAGGTTCTCTAACTGCATCTCCCGGAAGGCACGGTCCGTGTCGTCTAAATCAATATCGCGGGCGAGCTGTGCGCGCTCCAACCGGAGGGCATCCTCGAGCAATGCTCTAACCTCCTGCAACGTGCCGCCGAGGTTGTTACGCTCCAACAACTCTTTGCGGCGCTGCGCGGCCTTGCGCGCCAGCTCATCAAAACCATCCTGGCCCTGAGCGCCGCGTCGAAGATACTCCCGCAATGCCTGCTCCGGCGAATATCCAGCCATGATGTCATTGGCAATATCGCGCAAAGCATCAGTCAGATCCACCGGCGGGGCAAGCGGATCCGGGCCACCAGAATAGCGGCCATAGCGGCTCCGCTTGCCGCGGCGCGGACCAATCGGATGAGTCATTGCAGGTCTTGCTCCTTAACCGTAAATGGTTTCGCCTTCGCCAGAGTCCTTGGCAATCTTGCGAGACAAGAACAGCCCCTCCAACGCCAGCTCAATTGCGTTGGCACGAGCACCTTCAGAACCGGCGTTAAAGGCCTTTGCAATATCGTCATAGAGCGTGGTTTCACCCAGGTCAGGCAGCCCTGCAAGGAAATCTTTGGCGGAGACACTCGCACCAGTGGAAATGGTGACGCTGCCATCAAGGGCTGCAATCAGCGGATTGAAGTCCAAGGTGCGCAACGTAGCGCGCAGCGTTTCCGCTGTCGAAGTGCGCAGCGTGTAGTCCAAAATGTCCCACTCGCGGCCTTCTTCGCCGGACTCGAATTCAATCTTGCCGCCGAGAACTTCGACTGCGGATTCAACATCGACCAGGCGGGCAACAGCGTCGTGTTCGCCGCGAATGCTCGCGCGGTGCAAGGCCGCCGCGGCGATGGTCTCCGCACCCGCAATCGCGAAACGCGCAGAAACACCAGCGCGCTGGTTCACCGCAGAAGACTCACGCAAAGAACGGGTGTATCGAGCCAGAATTTCCAGGAGAATTTCCGGCACCTCCGCCACCAGGTGGGCTTCTTGGCGGATAACGGCAATCTCATCTTCCAGCGCCAGCGGATAGTGCGTACGAATCTCCGCACCAAAGCGGTCTTTGAGCGGGGTGATAATGCGCCCACGGTTGGTGTAATCCTCGGGGTTTGCCGAAGCCACAACCAGCACATCCAGTGGAAGCCGCAGCATATAGCCACGAATCTGAACGTCGCGTTCTTCCATCACATTCAACATGGACACCTGGATGCGCTCTGCCAAGTCAGGCAGCTCATTAATCGCAACGATGCCACGGTTGGAACGTGGGATCAGACCATAGTGAATGGTCTCCGGATCCCCAAGGCGCCGGCCTTCAGCCACGCGCATCGGGTCAATGTCTCCAATGAGGTCAGCAACAGAAGTATCAGGTGTAGCAAGCTTTTCCGCATAGCGGGTATCGCGTTGAATCCAGGTGATTTCTAAGTCATCACCTTCGCGTTCGATGCGCTCACGCGTGGCGTCTGTAATCGGCGCAAAAGGATCTTCACGCAGATCCGAGCCGGCAACAATGGGAACCCATTCATCCAACAATGCAGTCATAGACCGCAGCAGACGCGTCTTGCCCTGACCACGTTCGCCGAGCAGAACAATGTCATGGCCAGCAATCAGCGCGCGCTCAACTTGAGGAATGACCGTCTGTTCTAAACCATGCAGACCTGGCCAAGGATCTTCGCCCTTACGTAGCTTATCCAGCAGGTTGTCGCGGATTTCAACGCGCAAGGAACGGTGTTGGTAGCCGGCGGCCTTCAGCTCACCGACCGTGGAAACATTAGGTGGAAGACTCACACCCCTCACCCTAGTCATAAATTTACGTTTAGGGTGCTAAATATTCCTCGCGGGTATGCTGCATGGCATGAAGAAGGTAGAAGCATCCACTATCGTCTTGCTTATTCGGCATGGTCAGACTCCCACTACGGGTCAGGTTTTGCCGGGCCGCACGCCGGGTTTGCATTTGTCGGAGCGCGGGCAGGAGCAAGCACGAGATGTGGCTTTGCGTTTGGAGGGTTTGGCGCTGGACGCTGTGTATTCCTCGCCGATGGAGCGCGCACAGGAGACCGCCGCGCCGACAGTGGCTGGGCAGGGATTGCAGTTGCTTGCCGATACCAACCTGATCGAATGCGACTTCGGCCAATGGACTGGAGAAAAACTCACGGAGCTGAACAAACTTCCGGAGTGGAAGCAGGTGCAAAGCTCGCCTTCCACGTTCCGCTTCCCCGCGGGTGAGAGCTTTACAGAGATGCAAGACCGCATGGTCAACGCCGTTGAAGACATCGCTCAGCGTCACCCCGGCAAGGTGGTTGCTGCCTTCAGTCACGCTGACACAATCAAGGCTGCTGTTGCGCATTTTGTGGGTACTCCGCTGGATTCCTTTCAAAAAATCCACATTGATACTGCATCGATTTCTGCCGTGGAATTCTCCGGAGAGGGCTCGCGCATGTTGGTGACCAACTCCCGCACGGGTTCATTGTCTTATCTGCGTGAAGGCGTGGCGTAGTGATTGAGCCGCCTTTTGAACGGGAGCTAGAGCTTTTAAACCACGGGGAAATGGGAATAGTCCAGCAGCTGGTGGAGTCCAGCAATATTGGTTTCGTGGTGGACTTGGAACTCGGGGATGATTACGCCTGGGCTGTATACAAACCGCAAGCGGGGGAGCAGCCGCTGTGGGACTTTCCACCCGGATTGCATGCGCGTGAGCGCGCGGCTTTTGTACTCAGTGAGCATTTGGGTTGGCACCTGGTTCCACCGACCGTGATTGTCCACGATGCCCCGGCTGGGGTGGGGTCAGTGCAGTGGTTTATTCATAATGATGGTGAGCACTACTTCCCGCTGGTTGATTCCCGGGAAGACCTGCATGAGCAGTTTCTGCGAATGGCGGTGTTTGATTTGCTGTGCAATAACACTGACAGAAAATCCGGTCACGTGCTCCTTGAAGGAGATCATGTTTGGGGCATTGACCATGGGCTGTGTTTCTCCGTGGAGCCAAAATTGCGCACGGTGATTTGGGAGTTCGGTGGTCACAGCATTCCGGATGAGCTGGTCGAGGCTGTCGAACCGCTTCTAACAGAAGTTCCGGAAGAGCTGTGGGAGCTTTTGCGCCCGGTGGAAATTGAGGCGCTGCAGCGGCGTGCCTCGCGGATTGTGCGTCTGCCGTTCCTGCCTCGCCCGCAATCACACAGGCAGTTTCCGTGGCCGCTGGTGTGATTGAGGTTTTGGGTACAGTGGCGCCTAGACGCAGAAATTTCCTAAGCCTTGCGTATCAGCGCGGGGCTGTCACCGCGAAGGAGCATGAGATGTCTGACGTTAAAGCACTGGCCGCAAAGTTCGCACAAACACATGAATCGGGAAAGACACTGGTTCTTCCAACTGCCTGGGACACTTGGTCCGCAGCGCTGGTGGAAGAAGCAGGATTTGAAGGACTAACCGTGGGCAGTCACCCGGTAGCAGATGCGATTGGCAGCTCGGACGGTGAAAACATGGACTTCTCCGAGTACCTGAAAGTAGTGGCCAAGATTGCACAGAAGGTCAGTATCCCTGTCTCCGCAGACGTGGAATCCGGCTATGGACTCGAGCCTGCCGACCTGATCAACCGTCTGATTGAGGCAGGTGCAGTTGGTGCGAATATTGAAGATGTTGTGCACACCGAAGGCGACCGCGTTCGTGAAGCACAAGAGCACGCTGACTACATTGCTGCTGCACGCGAAGCAGCAGATGCAGCAGGTGTTGAATTTGTCATCAACGGTCGAACTGACGCCGTGCGTTTAGGCACCGACGTGTTTGAGGATCCAATGGGGGAAGCCGCCAAGCGCATTCAGTTGATGCAGCAGGCAGGTGCACGTTCGGTCTACCCGGTTGCTTTGAAGTCAGCAGACCAGGTTCAGACCCTGGTGGATGTTGTTTCCATTCCGCTCAACGTCACCGCCCATCCAGTTAATGGACATGGTGCAGGTGACCTTGCCGCGCTGAAGGATCTTGGCGTGCGCCGCGTTTCTTTCGGGCCACTGTGGCAGAAGTGGTTGTCCGAGACCACTGCCGAGCAGTTCCAACAGTGGGTTTAAACCCCGGGCAGACCTCGGGGTTTAAACGGATATGAGCTTAATAGGAGACAGTAGTGAAGTACACGGAATCCATCGAGATTGATTTACCCCGAAAAGATGTAGTTCGCTTGATCTCAGATGTGGATTCCATCCCCAAGTGGCTGCGTGGTTTGAAAGAGCATGAGCCTTTGAGCGGAAACCACGGTGAGGTCGGTACTTCCTCGCGCATTGTGTTTGATACCGGTGGCCAAGAAATGGACGCTACCGAAACAGTAGTGCGCCAAGAACCACAAGATTTGGAGAATCTGCAGGCCGCAGAGATTGTCTATTACGACCGTGAGCTTCAAGCCGAGGGGATGTGGAGCATTTCCAAAGACCGCTTCATCCGGCGAGTTTGCATCGCTAAGCAGCGAAGAGCGCATTGAACTGGTGGATACCGTGGTCACTCACACCGCTGGCCGCGTTCCTGTCATCGCACAAACCGGTGCAACCACCACCCGTGAAGCAATCCGCCTGTCCAAGAAGGCCCAAGACTCTGGCGCGGATGTTCTCATGCTGGTCACCCCGTACTATGAGCCGCTGAGCTTGGATGAGACCACCAACTATATTCGCACCGTTGCGGATGCCGTTGAACTGCCAGTCATGCTCTACAACATTCCGGGTGCAACCGGCGTCAACCTCGATGCTGATACCGCAGGCTCGCTCGCGCGGGAATTCGATAACATCCACTACATCAAGGACTCCTCTGCAAACTGGGAGCAGGCGCTGCGGCTCATCCACCACCACTCGGATGCGTTGGACACCATCATTGGCTGGGACAGCTATATCTACAGCGCGCTGGTAGAAGGCGCAGCCGGTGTCATGGCTGGCGCTGCAAATGTCATCCCAGAAGAAATTGTTGCTGTGGTTAAGCTGATTCAGGAAGGCCAGCTCGCAGAGGGTTTGACCGCTTGGAACAAGGTCTACCCAGTCATTGATGCCATGATTTCCGAGCCATTCATCGCGGCTGTAAAGAAGGGCCTTGACCTGCAGGGCTTCCCCATCGGTCTGCCACGCGCGCCAATGGCGGATATCTCGGAGGAAGCAACCGCACGCGTTGAGAAGGCATTGAAGAATCTTCACTCATACGCGCTCTGATAAGCACAAAGAAAGCCCCTGATTCCACGGCAGTTGAATGAATGTTGCCGTGGAATGCGGGGCTTTTGTGCTGGATTAAGAAGCGGAGATATCCGTTTCGGTGTTGATTCCCTTGCTCAGTGAGCGCTTAACAATGCACAGGCGCTCAATCTTCTTTGCGGCTGCATTGATGACTTTCTCGCGCTCGGCGTCATCGAGGCCTTCCATCTTAATGTGAAACTCAAAAAGCATTTCGGTGATGAAGTTGTCGGCTTCAGTGGATTTAACGGATGCTTCGGCATCGAAATCGGCTCCCAGCATGTGGGAGAGCTGTGCATCGGCAGACAAGGATGCGCAACCAAGCAGTGCTGCTTGCAAGAGCTCACCGGGGGAGAAGGCGCCAGGCGTGCCATGTGGAGAAACTTTCAATGAGGTGCCGTCCTGATTAGTGACGGTGTATTCATTCTGATTCGTACGAGTTGCTTTCATAGCCATAAAGCCATGCTAACAGTGCACCTGCATTGTGGGGTGTGACCTGCGAAGTTGAATGTAGATCGGGTACTATCTGCAGTTTATGTCTGACACTTTAGCTCCCTGCCCAGAATGCAGCAGTGAATTTACTTATGAAAATGGCGGCTTCCTGGCCTGCCCAATGTGCGCTCATGAATGGGTAGACGGAGAGGCTGCGGCGGATGACGCGGCTGCTGCCGATACCAGCGTTATAAAGGATGCCGTAGGCAATGTACTCAATGACGGCGACTCCGTCAGCATAGTGAAAAGCCTCAAGGTCAAGGGCTCCGGCGCCATCAAGATTGGTACCAAAGTCAGCGGCATCCGAATTCTAGAAACCCCGGTCGATGGACACGATATCGAAGCAAAAGTCCCTGGATTTGGGCAGATGCGCCTCAAGTCCAGTGTGGTGAAGAAGTCGTAGTTAAAACATCGACAAGCAATGCTTAAGCATTATTCGGGCGCGGCCATGGCAGCTCCAAGTAGCTCTCTAGGCTCTTGTTGTGCTTGAGCATCAGACGCGCGAAATCCTCAATGTCCTTCGCGTCCCAATCGTTGTAAATCTTGGCCAAATCCTCACGGCGGGCGCTAAGCTCCCCGCCCAAAGTATCCATGCCATTGGCGGTGGGGCGGTGCAACTTTGCAGGATTCTCGGGGTCTTCGATGGCCTCGATGAGATCATTGGCAATCGCTGCCTTGAGCTGTCGATGCACCGTAGAAACATTAAGGCCAAAAGCCTCAGCGAGCTCATTGACCGTCATCGGCCCCTGAGCATCCAAGCGGGAGAGCAAAATCAGCGCGCTGCGATCCATGATGGTCTCGCGCTTAATCGCCGGTAAGTTCTGTGCGGCGTAGCGGGTCAGCAAAATGACCTCATAAGCAATCTGATCAAACACTTCCTGCTCAGACCCCGTTGGAGCCGTAGCTTTGTCTGAACCTTGTTGATTGTTGGCTTCTGACGGTACTGCTGACATCTTCTAAACTCGCTCCCTAAAACGCGCACATGGGCTTAGTTAAAACTTATCCTAACAGGACAGTTGCACGATGCAATAAAGGGGTATACCTTAATTAAGCATGCAATTTGCATGATGCAATAAAACTTGAGCAAGGAGAGACGTGCAAACAACTGAAGAGGTAAAACTTTTTACACCAACTTTTGTGATGGGCTGGATTGCCAACCTGCTGCAATTCTTGGTGTTTTACTTCCTGATTACCACCATGGCGCTGTATGCCATTAAGGAATTTAGTGCTTCGGAAACTGAAGCTGGCTTTGCCGCTAGTTCCATTGTTATCGGTGCAATCTTCTCCCGTTTCGTCTCGGGCTATATTATTGACCGCTTCGGGCGCCGCAAGATTGTGCTGATTTCTGTTATCGCCACAACCATTGCTTGTGCACTGTATATCCCGATTGATTCCTTGCCGCTGCTATATGCCAACCGTTTCTTCCACGGTGTTGCCTATGCTTTCTCCGTTACGGCGATCATGGCGATGGTGCAAGAGCTCATTCCTTCCGCCCGCCGCTCTGAGGGCACTGGTTACCTGGCACTGGGAACTACGGTCTCTGCCGCTCTAGGCCCAGCTTTGGCTCTGTTTGTCCTGGGCTCCTTTGATTACCAGATGCTCTTTGTCGTGGTGCTTGGCATCTCGATCATCTCGCTCATTGCCTCGGTCATCATGTACTTCCGTACTTCTGAAGCAGAACCAGAACTCGATGAAAACGGCCAGCCACCTGCTCCAGTGAAGTTCAGCTTCAAGTCGATTGTGAATCCAAAGATCGTGCCAATTGGCATCTTCATCTTGCTCGTGGGCTTTGCCTACTCCGGCGTTATCGCGCACATCAACGCCTTTGCTGAAGAACGCGACGTGGTCGCTGGCGCTGGCCTGTTCTTCATCGCTTACGCGATTTCCATGTTCGTCATGCGCTCCTTCCTGGGCAAACTGCAAGACCGCCGCGGTGACAACGTGGTCATTTACTTCGGCTTGTTCTTCTTTGTGGTCTCCTTCGTGGTGCTGTCGCTTTCCACTGCCAACTGGCAGGTTGTCGTCGCCGGCCTACTCGCAGGTTTGGGCTACGGCACCTTGATGCCTGCCGTTCAAGCCATCGCGGTGGGCGTGGTGGATAAGAGCGAATTCGGTTCCGCATTCTCCACCCTCTTCCTCTTCGTGGACATCGGATTTGGCTTCGGACCAATCATCCTCGGCGCGCTAAGCGCGTACATCGGCTTTGGCGCAATGTATGCCGTGCTTGCCGCTGTTGGCGTGCTCGCCGGAATCTTCTACCTGTGCACCCACGCGCGCTCTGAACGCGCTAAGCACGGCGTAGTTGAAAACGTCGAAAGCATGGCGCTTGTTAGCTAAGTAGTTTCGCCATTGGGCTAGACCTTGAAGGCTGTGCACTGAACTCGAACCTCAGTGCGCAGCCTCTTTGTATCTATGGCGCATAAAAGACGAATAAACGGGCTTTGTTTATGCTCAAATATTGAAGCATCTTTGTGCTCAATTTTGCATGATTGACCTGCTCGGATTGGTTTCGGCTTATGCGAAAAGTAAATATCTGCTACCTTAATTGCTTGGCCGAAGTAGCCAACATGATTCTTAGTTCTTTGCTTCGAATCTCATCGACGAAACGACACGCGAAGTCCCCGGCACCAGGACTTCTGACACGGCACGCTCGAGCAACACCATCGCTGATTGTCAGGAGACTCCATGGAATCAACCACCCATGCCCAAACAAAGCCCAAATCATCGCCAAGCTGGATGATTACCATCGCGGCGGCCGCAGCATTCTTGGCCACCTTCAATGAAACCGCCCTCAACGTCGCCTTTGCACCAATCATGAATGATTTCGGCGTCGACGTTAACACCGTGCAGTGGCTGACCACTGGCTACCTTTTGGTTGCTGCTGTATTCGTTCCGGTAGCCAACGTGCTGTACCGCCGGTTCCCAACCAAGTCACTGTTTATCACCGTTACCGCCATCATGGTTGTGGGCTCTGTTATCGGTGCTCTTGCACCAAACTTTGCCACCTTGCTCATCGGCCGTTTGCTGCAGGCAATCGGCACCGGTCTGCTGACCCCAATTGGCATGAACATCACCCTGGCTGTTTCACCACGTGAAAAGCTCGGCATGAACATGGGCATCATGGCTGCTATGACCACGCTCGGCCCATCACTGGCCATCGTGCTGTCTGGTGCATTACTTACTTTTGCGCCTTGGCGCACCCTGATGTGGGTATTCGCCGTGCTGGTAGTCCTCGTACTGATTGCCGGCGCAATCATTCTCTACACCGTTGTTGAACTCGGACGCCCAGTGCTGGACGTTGCTTCCTTCCTGCTCATCGCAGTTGCACTAATTGGCATTCTCTACGGCGTATCCGCTGCATTCGGCGGCAACATCCTGGTCTCCGGTGGTGCAATCATCGTTGGTCTGCTCTTCCTGTGGGCATTCATTAGGCGCCAAAACCGCATTGAAAACCCACTGATCGATCTCCGCCCATTCAAGTCCGCAGCGTTTAACCGTGGCGTCGCCATGACCATGCTCGGTCTGCTGTTTGTCTTCGCAATGAACGTGATCATCCCGCTCTTCCTGCAGGCAGCACGCGGCACCGCACCACTGGCAGCATCCCTAACCCTGGCACCAGGTATCTTGTTGACTGTTGTTCTTGGCCCAATCGCAGGTCGCTGGTTCGACCGCTTCGGCGGCCGCGTCTCCATCCCGCTGGGCTTTATCGTCATGGCAGTATTCGTCGGACTCGTTGGCCTTGCCGCTGGTCAGACCTCACTGGTTATCTTCGGTGCGCTCTATGTTCCAGCAGTTCTGGCAACCGCTTTCGTTATCGGTCCTTCACAGACCTTCGCGCTGTCTAGCCTGGATCAGGAATCTAGCCCACACGGTGTCACGGTTGTTTCCACCAGCTTCCAGATCGCTGGCGGCGTCGGCACCTCGCTGGCAGCAGGCATCTACGGCATGGTCAGCCAGGCACAGATGACCTCCGGCAACAATGAAGTTGATTCCCTCATCACTGGCTTCCGCGCCGCGGTCGCATTGGTCATTGTTACCTCCCTTATCGGTGTCTACCTTGCTATCCGTGCGTACTCTGCGCGTAAGCCTCAGGCCGCACAGCCAGAGGCACCACAGGTTGAATCCACCGGCACCGTTGCAGGTTTGATGAAGACCGATGTCTACAGCATCAAGTCTGAGAGCACCGTGCTGGAGGCACTGTACAAGTTCACTTCCTTGGGCATTTCCGGCGCACCTATTGTGGACCAAGACAACCGCCTGGTTGGTTTCATCTCAGATGGCGATATTCTGCGCTACCTGTCCGCCGCGCACCCAAGCTCCGCCAACATCTACTCCTTCGCCATCGGCGCGGACAAGGATTTGGAGCAGGCAATGCAGGAGCTTGGACAGCTCAACGTCATGCGCCTGGCCACCAAGGACGTTATTTCCCTTCCTCACACCGCAACGGTTGCGGATGCAGTCGCAGCGCTTTCCGATGCCAACCTGAAGAAAGCCCCAGTCACCAACGACCAGGGCCACATGGTGGGAATCGTGAGCCGCTCTGCTATCAACCGCTTGGCAATCTCTAGCTACCTAGAGGCTAAGCACGAAGAGAAGCTGACTGTTTAATAACCCGGGGTAGCGCCCAGATCATGACCACCATGATGAGGAGCTCTACCAAGGTTTGCGTCACAACCACTAGCGGCGCTAGCGCGAACTGCGCTGGCAACGCCAAAACCAGCGGCAAAATGACCAGCGAATTTCTGGTTACTCCGCTAAAAATCATCGCGCGCTGTGCTGGAACATCCAGCCCCGCTGCGCGTGATACCACCGCACCAATAACCGCCATGCTGGCCGCAAAAGCCACATAGAGCGGAATCAAGCCTACGAGCTTGGAAATTTGGTGCGAGACTCCTGAAATCTGCGATGCCACGATGATGGCTAACGTGGCTATCATCAACGGCACCATCGCAGCGGAGACCATAGCCTCAAGCTTTCTTCCCCACGCTGTCCGTGCGGCCGCGAATTGCGTGAGCCCCGCAGCAAGCAGTGGAAGAACAATAAAAAGCACAAAAGCTTCTACAAAAGGCGCGAAATCGACTGAGCGTACAAAGTCCGTTCCGACAAACAGCCATAAATACAGCGGCAAGGCCACCATTTGCCCGAGCATGAGCAGGGGAGTAGCGGAGAGCAACCGCTCACTGGCACCGCCAGCAAGATGCGAAAAGACAATGACATAGTCAATGCACGGCGCCAGAAGTACAAAGAGTACGCCGACGAGTAGGACGTGGTCCGCTGCAATAAAGCGCGTCAATCCCCACACCACCAGCGGGACCAGAACGAAGTTCAGTGCGAAAAGTATACCCAGAAATTTCAAGTCTTTAAGGCCCTGGCCGATTCTGTTTGAAGGCACCGCTAAGAACGTGGCATAAAGAAGCAGCCCCAGGACCGGGTTAATGGCCACTTCTAGCGCCGGTGCAGCCGCGGGCGTTCCCAGTCCTAGTGCCGCGCCACACGCCAAGGCAGCCAAGTACAGCCATATCTGGTGCTTTTCCAGCCACGCAATCATGATTTTCCCCTTTGCTTCTCGTGGCGAGTATACGGATAACACCCTGAACGAAATTCTTCTGCATTCGGCTACGCGCCAACAAAAAAACCGTCATTTTATTCAACACTTTAAGATCGGCAATTCACCCGCCCGTATAGGGGGAGTGCTTCGGGCGCCTTACCACTTGATTGGGGTAGTCGGCGAAGTCCGCGCCAAAAGATTGATGGAAACTTTCTAAATGCGAACTAGGCTGCTGCGAAGATTGAGAAAAACCCGGTATCGAATGTTTGCTAACTAATATGTTCAGAGCTCAATGCTTTTGTCGTTAAAGTGTTGAATATTGGATATGTGATGTGTAATTCATGGCCGCTGCACATGTAGCCCTTGCTTTGTTTTTAACAGTTTGGCTCGCTCTATTCTTCCCAATGATTAATATATATAGTTTTGTTTGAAAAAGTTCCTACATGAGGGCGTGAGGCCCTGTCTCAATAAAGTTATGTATCCGTTATTGGACTTTAAGGGTCTAGTTCAATCTTGGTATCGGCACGGCCTGAATTTCTTAAGAAAGTGCCGTCTGCCTGCTGTAATACATTCGTTATACTCGCGAAAGACTGGCCTGTTTCGATACGGTGGGGCAAATGGAACACGAATGTGAAAGCAACACTTGGAAGTCGACATGTTAGCTTCTGCATCACTGGGTGAGCTTCTGCAAGAGGAGTTTTGGGCCGTTCCGGCATGAATGTTCACGATTTGGCGCTTGCAATCAACATGCCTGTTGAACAACTTGAAGAAGCAATGTCCGGAAACAATCGTTTGTGCGCTGAACTCGCCCTGCGACTCAGCCGGTACTTCGGTACCTCGGCTCATTTCTGGATGAGCATTGATGCACACCACACGCTTGAGATAGCGCGCCAGCAACTGGGCGACAGCCTCTTTGATATTCAACCGCATGGTCGTTCCATCTTTGATGGTGGCGAGAATTTAGCAGTAGTGAAGAAATAGTCTTCTTTAGGAAAGATGCGCACCGCGTCACCCTTCCTAGAAAACGCAAAACCCTCTGGGTGAACAAATCTTGTTCGTCCCAAGAGGATTTATTTCTGCGTGGCGTAGAGCTACTGTCTAGGTTTCAAAGCCTAGGTATTAACGCAAAGGCACAACCGTGATGTCTTCAGGGAGTTTCTCAACAGATTCACCCTGAGCGGCCGCGGACTGTTGTTGCAGCTCGGTGCTTGGAGTCTCCGAAACTTCGATGACATCCTGGTTGCCACGTGCGGATTCATCCACCTGCGGCGCCATCCGCAGCATCGTGTTGGTTTGCGGCGTCACGCCGAAGAACTTATCCAAGCCCTTAACGTTGAACTGCGTGGAGTTATAGCGGGAGTCATCGCTGGTCTTCCACTGGGAAACTACCAAGTCCATGTTGCCCAGTGTGGAGCCTGGAACAATGTAGGCGCCATAGAGCTGTGAGAAGTTATTTTCGTCCTGGGTCTGGTTCCAAGGACCGGACACCACGACATCGGCAGGCTTAATCGCATTCCAATCGGTGTCGATTTCTCTAGAGATTCGCACCTCAATTGCCATGCGCTGCTCATTAAACATCGCCAAGACCCAGTGGCCCTCGATGTAGCGCAGGTTTAGCTCACCCGCGCGCACATCGGTGGACACGATTGGCTTGCCAATCTTTCCCGTCCACTGCCCAGTATCTGGCTGGAAGTACTCCCACTTGCCATAATTTGCGATGTCTTCTGGCTTAAAGCGCTGCAAGTAGACATCATCTTGGCGCTGGAACTGCGTCGATGTCTGATAGATGTATCCATCCGGGCCTTCTGCCCAGGAAATCAGATTGGTCATTCCTGAGTTGAAACCTGGCTTGGCCGTGCCAATTAGGTCCCAGTTCTGGCCATTGTCCGTCGAACGCCAAATATGGGTCTGCAGCACGTTGCCAATCCCACGCACACGCATTCCCTGCATGTACAAAGTGCCATCAATGTTGATGATGTCCGACGGAATAACCGTCAAGATGCCGTCTTCGGGGATATCCACCAGCTCTTGTGCGATATCGCCTTCATTGAGCGGGCGCAAAATCTTGATGCGGCCGTTTTCCTTCACTCCCACAACACCAGGGATACGGATCCAGTCACCATTGCCCAGCTTGTTGCCGCGCCAAGAATCACCGAAGATGATGGCAAACTCCTCGCCCTCACCAAATTGCGCCATAACGCCCAAGTCGCCGACCAACAGGCCGATTTCTTCCGAAAGCTCGGGCCCCAGCAGATCCCCAATCAAGGTGGTATCAATGCCGGGGGAGACTTCCTGAGCGTGGCCATTTCCGCCACCGCCATTGTTTCCGGAACTACTCAAAGATCCAGAGGAGCTTCCAGAAAACAGAGAAGACATCGAGCTTTGGGCGGTTGCCACCGGCGCAAGCGTCGCGCTCAGCGCAACAACCGCCGCCGTGGCAAGAATTGGACTGAGGGACTTTTTGCGCATTTAAAACTCCGGTCTATTCGGCGCTAAACAAATTCCACAGTACAAACTATCAGCCCAATTAATACTGCGTAAGGTTTAGTTCCCCTAGGGTAAAGACATGGTCCGCACAATCCTTGTCACAGCTTTTGATGCTTTCGGCGGCGAAGACATCAATCCTTCGCTCGAAATCGCGCGCCGCCTGCCCCACAATATTGGCGATACGCACATCATTACGTCCGAGATTCCCACCGAGTTTGAGCTGGCAGCAAAGGTGGCCCGGGAGAACATCGACAAGCATATGCCCGACGCCGTTGTCTGCCTCGGCCAAGCCGGCGGCCGCCACGCGATTACGCCCGAGCGCGTCGCGATTAACCTCATCGACGCACCAATCGCGGACAACGCGGGAGCGTTGCTTGTAGATGCCCCCATTAACCCCGCCGGGCCCACCGCCTACTTTGCCACGCTGCCGGTGAAATCCATGGTGCAAGCCATCCGTGCGCACAACATTCCGGCGGAGCTTTCCACCACCGCCGGCACGTTTGTCTGCAATTTCCTGATGTATTCGGTGCTGGATTATCTCGCGTCCTCTGACTTAGATATTCTCGCTGGATTTATCCATGTTCCTTATATACCGGAGCAACACCAGCAACCCGCCGTGCCTCTCGATGACCTGGTTGCCGGCATCACCGCCGCGCTTGGAGCCCTCATCGCGGACGAACCTGACGAACCTACGGGCGATTCGCTGCTTGGCAGTCTGCATTAGGCGCTAGTGTGCTTCGGGCTCCGTGGCATTCCACACCGCAGCCCACTTGGCGCCCAGCGAATCGATATTCTCGTGCGCATTAATGCCGCTGGGCTGCGGAACTACCCACAACTGCACATCGCGCGGCCACCCGGCTGGAACCTCCACCAGCGCCGGATCCTGCAAACCCAACTTCGCCTTGCGCAGACCAAACGCATCCCGATAAGCCGTAATTCCCGCAACCGCCACCGCTTCCGGGCGCAGCCGGGAAACCATCTTCACGATCCGAGCCGCACCCTCACGTAGCTGCGCCTTCGTGAGCTCACTCGCCCGCGCAGTGGCCAGCTCTGACACAAAATTGGTCAGCCCAATACGCTTGTCCGCAAACTCTTGAAGGGCGGAGTCGGGAAGACCCGCGGAGGCATCGACAAGCTGGCTCATAATTCCGCCACGCTGCAGCGATGGCCAAAACCTATTTGCTGGATGTGCAAACGGCGCATTGACCGCCGCCGTCCACGGACTTGGATTTACTCCCACAATCAGCATGCGCAAACGCTGCGTCTCATCCGCTGCCGGAACGATGTCATCCACCGGTGCCAGGCGAAACTGCTCCAAATCTTGCTTGCTCGGCTTGACACCATTCATGGGCGAGGGACGACGTGGCGCAAACTTCATACCCGCCATTGTGCACCCAACTACCGCGCGTGCCAAACATCAAAGCCATCTTTACCAACTTGTAATTGCAGTTCTGTGCAGGCGCTTTGCTGCTTTTCGATGCTCAAACCGGCAAACATTTCGGCACAAGCCAAAGAATTTACTTAGCCTGGAATCTAGCGCTCCGATGATAGGAATTAATGCCCTAGCAGGGTCGATGGGGAGTGCACCAGCGAAAGAAGAAACAATCTACCTCACATCGAGGAAAGGATAGTCTTTTCAATGTCTAAGAATGTTCAAGACCTGCTCTCCGCAACCGCATACGACAACAACGGCGACAAGCTTGGCGATGTCAACGAAGTCTTCGTCGACGACGACTCCGGCCAGCCAACCTTCGTGGACGTCAACCACGGCCTTTTCGGCATGGGCAACTCGCTTGTGCCACTGCGTGGCCATTCCATCGACGGCAACAATCTGACCCTTGCCTTCCCCAAGGACCGCATTAAAGACGCCCCAGATTTCGATACTGACAAGCCACTAACCCCAGACCAGCAGACCGAAATCTACGATCACTACGGCATTTCCGGCGCCTCCCACGTGGACGGCTACACCGGCGGCGAGCGCCCAGGAACCACCACCGACACTGATACTTATAGTGACGGTGACGCTGGTGACACTGACACTGATGCGGGCGCGGGTGTTGCCGGCGCAGGTGCTGCTGGTGCGGGCGTGGCAGGAGCCGGTGTTGCTGGCGCTGCCGCCAACAATCCAGATTTCTCATCCGATAATGAGCGCCCACATCCAGACTTCTCCGATAATGTTCGCGAGTACGATGCCGGTGCTTCCTCCACCCACACCACCGACATCCCAGGCAACACCGCCGCCGAGACCGCAGCTGTTGGTTCCACCGATGTCACCGAAAACGCGGGCACAACTGACACTTCAGAAGTGGCCAGCACACAGTCCGGCGTCCCCGCTGGCGAGACCCGCCTGCGCAAGTACGTTGTTACTGAGACTCAGACTGTTGAAGTACCAGTAACCCACGAAGAAATCCGCGTCGAGCAGGTTCCAAATTCCGAAGAAGCCGACCTCCAAGCAAACACTGGTGGGGTCGACGCCGACTGCGTCGAAGGCCTTAACCAGAAGTAGCCGCCCGACGAGGAAGCGCCCGCGCTTCTAAAAGCTTTTCTGTAGTGCTCCGTGTTCTCACGGGGCACTTTCCTTTTTGCTTTTCAACGCTTTCCTTGACATACAGATCCCTCACTCCAAGCTGCGCCCGCGGTCACCGCATACCTCCTTGAAATGGCCGCGTCCCCTTCGCGCTCACCGAAGTCCTGCGCCTGGCGAGTTGGCTTTCCCCAGTGAGCGCGAAGCGCACATCGGGCGGGACGAGGCGCGGGAAGGGGCAGCGGAGAAGGTAGTAAAAAGCGGCCCGCACCGAGAACATCAGGTGCGGGCCGCAGGAGGGCGGGTCAGAAAGCGTTAAGCCTTGACCTCAGCGTCTTCCTTCTTGTGGGAAGGGGAGACGGAAGCTTCGATGCCTTTGGCGCCGGCGTTCCAAACATCCTGGTCCAGGATCTTTGCGCGCTTAGCCACGATGGTCGCAGCCAGGGACTGGCCGGTGACGTTGACTGCGGTGCGGCCCATGTCGATGATTGGCTCGACGGCGAGCAGCAGGCCAACGCCAGCCAGTGGCAGACCCAAGGTGGACAGGGTCAGGGTCAGCATGACGGTTGCGCCAGTGGTGCCCGCGGTTGCGGCGGAGCCGATAACGGAGACGAAGATGATCAGCAGGTAGTGAGTCAGCGTCAGGTCGATGTCGTAGAACTGTGCCACGAAGATTGCAGCGATAGCAGGGTAGATGGAGGCACAGCCGTCCATCTTGGTGGTCGCGCCCAGCGGGATGGCAAAGGATGCGTATTCACTTGGCACGCCCATGGAGCGTTCGGTGACGCGCTGGGTAACTGGCATAACGCCCATGGAGGAGCGGGTAACAAAGCCGAGGGAGAATACTGGCCAGACGCGCTTGTAGAACTCGATGGTGTTGATGCCGTTGAACTTCATTACTGCTGGGTAGACAACTGCGAGTACCAGTGCAAGGCCGACGTAGATGGCGAGCACGAACTTGCCCAAGGAGCCGAGCGCATCCCAGCCGTAGGTTGCAACAGCCTTACCGATGAGCGCGGCGGTACCGATTGGTGCCAAGCGGATGATCCACCACAGGATGACCTGGATGACCTTGAGGAAGGATTCGGTAAAGCGCAGGAATGGGTCGGCAGCTTCGCCGGCCTTAACCGCAGCGATACCGATGGCCAGGGAGATGACCAGTAGCTGCAGGGCAGCAAAAGACAAAGAGACGCCATCATCGCTTGTCGATGCAGACAGGCCGATAAAGTTATCCGGCACAATTGATTGGATAAACCCAGTCCAGGATCCAACGCGGGATGGATCGGCGGCAGATGATGGATCGACCGTGGAGTTAACACCGGGGCGCATAATAAGCGCGACCGCGATACCCACGAGTACGGACAGGAATGCAGTAATCGCGAACCACACCAGCGTGGATACCGCGAGCGCTGCCGCGTTGGCAACCTTGCGCAGGTTTGCCACGGAAGTAACAACCGCTGCGAAGATCAGCGGCGGAACCATCACACGCAGCAGCTGCACGTAGGCGTTACCGACACCGCTAAGCAAGTCCGAGAGCCACTGCAAGCTCATGCCGGATGCGATGAATCCTAAAATCAGACCAATAATCAGGCCGGCGAAGACCTGTGCGCCGAATCCGGTCGCCCACTTGGGCAGGCCGAAGCGCTTGTTAGTGGCTGCTTCCGAGCGAGTTGAAGTATCAGACATGCTCAGTACCTTTCGTTGGTTTCTAGACTGCCTTGTTTGAATTAAATAGACAGACCAGTTTATTTGACCGCTTCACTTTAGCTTTAAATTCATAACAACACAACGTCATGTGTTGCACGGAACATTCCAACAGGTGAGAGGGGAGAGGGGGCATCGGCAAGCAAAGCGTAAAACCTTAACCTTTGGCATGATGGACGAGTATGGAACTTGAGCTGCTGAAACCTGAAGAAATCGAACGTGTACTGGTGGTTGTTGCCCACCCTGATGATGCTGAGTATGGTCTGTCCGTGGCTGTCAACAACTTCACCGCCGCGGGCAAGGAAGTTGGATACTTGTTGCTGACTGCCGGCGAAGCTGGTATTCGCGACATGGACCCAGCAAAGACTAAAACCTTGCGTGCCGATGAACAACGCGCTGCCTGCGCGGAAGTCGGCGTCGAGCATCTGACCATCCTGAATTTTCCCGACGGGGAGATGGAATATGGCCTGGAGGTGCGAAAAGCTGTGGCGAAAGAAATCCGTGAGTTCAAACCTGACACCGTGGCCGTTATCAACTTTGAATTCAGGGCAAGCTGGGGCATCAACCACATTGACCACCGCATCACCGGCGAAGCTGTGGTGGATGCCATCCGCGATGCTGACAATCCCTGGACCCACCGCGACCTGAGCGAGCAACCTTGGAAAGCGGACCGGCTCCTGATTTCGGGGAGTGCCAACCCCACCCACCGCCTGCTGGTGTCTGAGGATGATATCCAAGCCGGCGTGCGCTCCCTAGAGCAGCACAAGGTCTACCTTGAAGCGCTGCCGGACCACCCCAAACCAGCTGATTTCATCCCCGCCATGGTGAAAGGCGAAGGCGCGGAGAAGTACCTGAGCTTGCAAGTTGTCAACATGTAATACGGCCACGTTGGGGCTAGTTTTCCGTGTTACATCTTTCGGACCATATGTGCGTATTTAACGTGTGAAAAATACTTTCATGCGGTACTTTTAGGGCTATGTCAAAGTTGAGTCCGCTGAATTGGCCCGTTGTGCGCCAGATGCAGCGCGGCGACTTGTTTGGCCGGGATAAATCCACCCAATCCTCCAAGTCCCGTGACATGCACGGACGTACTGTTGAGGCCGACAAAGTAGTCCAGTCGGTCTGCCCCTACTGCGCTGTGGGTTGTTCCCAGCGCGTCTATGTCAAAGACGACCGAGTTGTCCATATTGAAGGCGATCCGGACTCCCCAGTATCCCGTGGCCGCTTGTGCCCGAAGGGTGCAGCATCCGAGCAGCTGGTGAACTCAGCGACTCGCCTGACCAAGATTAAATACCGAGCTCCTCACGCCACCGAGTGGGAAGAGCTCGATGTTGAAACCGCAATGGATATGATTGCGGACCGCTTTATTGGGTCCCGCCGCAACCAATGGCAGGACTTTGATGATGAAGGCCGAGTTCTCAACCGCACCATGGGTGTGGCAGGACTGGGCGGCGCGACCTTGGATAATGAGGAAAACTACATTATCAAGAAGCTGTTTACCGCAGCTGGCGCCGTCCAGGTTGAGAACCAGGCCCGCATATGACACTCCGCCACGGTTCCCAGTTTGGGATCCTCGTTTGGCCGCGGTGGCGCAACTCAGCCACTGCAGGATATGGCGAATGCTGACTGCATTCTGATTCAAGGCTCCAACATGGCCGAGTGCCACCCAGTGGGTTTCCAGTGGGTTGTTGAAGCCAAGAAGCGTGGTGCCCGCGTAATCCACGTCGACCCGCGCTACACGCGTACCTCGGCGTTCGCGAACCGTCACGTTGCTATTCGCGGTGGTACCGACGTGGTGCTGCTGGGCGCGTTGATCAAGTACATGATTGACAATGACCTGTACTTCCACGACTACGTGGTTAATTACACGAATGCTTCGTCGATCATTTCTCCGGACTTCCTTGACACCGAAGACCTCGATGGTCTGTTCTCTGGCTACAACCCAGAGACCGGCAAGTACGTGACTGACTCGTGGCAGTATGTGCAAAAGCCAGAGGGTGCTTCCTGGAATGTAGAGCGTGATGAGACGCTGCAGGACCCGAACACGGTCTTCCAGATTCTCAAGCGCCACTACTCGCGCTACACCCCAGAAGTAGTGGAGGAAACCTGCGGTATTTCCCAGGATGACTTCTACTATCTCGCGGAGTCGATCGCGCAGAATTCCAATCCGGAGCGCACCACAGTCTTTGCCTACGCACTTGGATTCACTCAGCACACGCTCGGTGCTCAGTTCATCCGCACTGCCGCGATTTTGCAGCTGCTGATGGGCAACGTCGGACGTCCTGGCTCGGGCATTATGGCGCTGCGTGGGCACGCATCCATCCAAGGCTCGACCGATATCCCGACGCTATTTAACAACTTGCCGGGCTACTTGCCGATGCCCCATGCAGACCACACCACCTGGAATGACTTCCTGGATGCAACGGCCAAGGCTGACCAGAAGGGCTTCTGGGGTCTGCGTGAGAATTACGCAGTGTCTTTGATGAAGTCCTACTGGGGCGACAAGGCCACCGAGGACAATGACTGGGGCTGGAATTACATGCCGCGCATCAACGGCGCGCATTCCACCTATGAAACCTTGATGGGCATGCTCGACGGCATTGTCGAAGGCTATATCGTCTTCGGCCAAAACCCAGCTGTCGCGCAGTCCAACGGCGGCATGCAGCGCCGTGGTTTGGCAGCTTTGAAGTGGCTGGTTGTTCGTGACTTCCAGGAGATTGAGACGGCATCGTTCTGGTATGACTCGCCGGAGATTAAGACTGGTGAGCTCAAGACTGAGGACATCGGCACCGAAGTCTTCCTTCTGCCTGCGGCAACGCACGTGGAAAAGGCTGGTACCTTTACTCAGACTCAGCGCATGCTGCAGTGGCGTTTCCAGGCCACCAATCCGCCAGGAGACGCAAAGTCTGACCTGTGGTTCTTCTACCAGTTAGGCAAGCGTATTCGCGAAAAGCTCGCGGATTCGACCGATCCTCGTGACGCGTCTTTGTTGGCTGTGACATGGGATTATGAAGAGACCGAGCATGGCGAGCCGGATCCGGAAGACGTGCTGCGTGAAATCAACGGCTACTACCTGGATGGCCCCAAGAAGGGCCAGCTGCTGCCTGGCTTTACGGAGATGAAGACAGACGGCTCTACCTCCGGTGGCTGCTGGATTTACTCTGGCGTGTTCAAAGACAATATCAACCAGTCCGCCCGCAAGGTTTCGGGCTCCTCACAAAATGAGGTTGCTCTGGAGTGGGGTTGGGCATGGCCATCGAACCGCCGGATGTTGTACAACCGTGCATCGGCGGCACCTGATGGAACGCCGTGGTCAGAGCGCAAGAAGTACATCTGGTGGGATGCTGAGGCAGGCCGCTGGACGGGCAATGACGTGCCAGACTTCCCGGTCAATCTCGATCCGTCGCATCGTGCGCCGGTCGATGCCACAGGTCCGGCCGCACTCGACGGCACGGATGCCTTCATCATGCAGGCAGATGGTCGTGGTTGGTTGTTCGCACCCAAGGGGCTTTCCGATGGCCCCCTGCCAACCCACTACGAACCGCACGAGTCCCCGGCACGCAACATTTTGTACAGCCAGCAGCAGTCGCCAACGCGTCTGACCATCAAGCGCCCAGACAATATGTCTAAGCCGATGGCCGGCGAGCCTGGCTCAGAGGTTTACCCCGTGGTCTTCTCCACTTATCGTTTGACGGAGATGTACACCTCGGGTGCTATGAGTCGACGTCTGCCATACCTGGCGGAGCTGCAGCCGGATCTCTTTGTTGAGGTCGACCCAGCTCTGGCTGAGAAGCGTGGGCTGGAAAATGGCGGCTGGGCAACCATCATCTCGCCACGCGGTGTGATTGAGGCTCGCGTGCTGGTGACAGAACGCATGGAACCAATGACCATTAATGGGGAGGATTTCCACCAGATTGGTCTGCCGTTCCACTATGGTCAATCCAGTTCATCGCCAGTAACTGGCGATGGTGCCAATGACCTCCTTGGTCTGACCCTGGAGCCGAATGTGTTCATTCAGAACTCCAAGGTTGGTGCGTGTGAAATCAAGGCGGGCCGTCGCCCACGCGGCAAGGCTCGCTTGGAGATGCTCAAGGAATACCAAAAGCGTGCTGGGTTGACACTGGATACCGGCAATGAGCTCATCGATACCGATGAGCAGCAGCTAGAAGGTACTTCTACGACCGACCTGTTCATTCCGAATAAGGTGGATAAGGAACCGGTGGAGGCATCGGCAAGCGCTCCTGGCGTCGCTTTTAAACCTGACCAAGAAGAAGAACTACGCAGAAACCTCGACGGTGACATCCACGCTGAAGGCGGGGAAGAAGGCGCCGCCGACGGATCTGCACAACACGGTTCGGCAATGGGCGAGGTCCCAGGCTCTGAATCAGACGAAGGCGAAGGAGGCGAAGACTAATGACGGTGTCAACCAACCAGCTGACCGAAAGCTCGCATGAGCACGGCTATGACGATTATCAACGCATGGCCTTTTTTACCGATACCTCGGTATGCATCGGCTGCAAGGCCTGCGAAGTTGCCTGCAAGGAGTGGAATCGCAACCCGGTGGAAGGCTACAACCTGACCGGCAATTCCTACGACAACACCGGTGCGCTCGGTGCGAATACCTGGCGCCACGTAGCGTTTATTGAGCAGGACAATGAGCGCATCACCAAAGCACGTGAGGAAGGCGCCAAGCTGGTCTCCCTGGGCATGCCGACCATTGGCACTTCGCCTGCCGATGCCTCAGCTCCCGCCGCGCCCGCCGACACCACCCCTCCTGACACCGATACCTTCCGCTGGCTGATGTCTTCCGATGTCTGCAAACACTGCACCAATGCTGGCTGCCTCGATGTCTGCCCAACCGGTGCTTTGTTCCGCACTGAGTTTGGCACCGTCGTGGTCCAGGATGATGTCTGCAACGGCTGCGGCACCTGTGTTGCCGGCTGCCCTTTTGGCGTTATTGAGCGCCGTGAGGACGGCGGCGTGTCTTTGAAGGCCAACCACGTTGAGGCGCAAGAAGTGCCTGAACATGCTGGTATTAACGTGTTTAAGAAGCTCAAGCAGCTGCGCCCGCAAGGCCCGGATCACACGCCTGGTGAGACCATGCCGATCAAAAATCTCGGCGTGGCTCAAAAATGCACCATGTGTTACGACCGCCTGAAGATGGGCGAGCAGCCAGCCTGTTCCAAGACCTGCCCAACTGATTCCATCCAGTTTGGTACCTATGAAAATATGCTGTCTGCCGCGCAAGAGCGCGTTGCGGAGCTGCACCGCCAGGGCCAAACCGAGGCGCGCCTGTATGGCGCCAACGGTGAAGACGGTGTCGGAGGCACTGGCTCCATCTTCTTGCTTCTCGATTCCCCAGAGGTCTATGGCCTTCCGCCTGACCCGCGCGTTCCCACCGCGGACCTGCCGGCGATGGCGAAGACCTTTGCCAAGGCTGTTGGCGCCATGGGCGTTGCTGTCGCGGCTTCGTTCCTAGTTGGTAAAGGAGGGAAATAGATGCCAGATTTTGACGAGTACCGCCCACCCGGATCTGAACGTCGCTACCGTGGCGGAAAGAAGAAAAAGGGTAACGGACCGCGCAAAAAGCGTGGCGCTGGCGCACAGGACGGCTCGCGCGAAGAGCGCATGGCCATGGACTTTGAGTTCGCCAACTACTACGGCCAGCCCGTGGTTAAGGCTCCACCATGGGAGTGGCCGATTGGCGTGTACTTCTGGCTCGGCGGCATCGGCGGCGGCTCTGCGCTGCTCGCCGCGGGTGCCCAGGCAACCTCCAACAAACCACTGCTGCGCGCAACGCGTCTGACCTCCATCATCGCAGCTGGTCTTGGCTCCGGATTCCTCATTTTGGACCTCGGCCGTCCTGAGCGTTTCTACAACATGTTCCGCGTGTTCAAGGCTTCTTCGCCGATGAACATGGGCTCGTGGTTACTCGGCGGATTCTCTGGCGCAGCCGCTGTCTCAGCTGCATCCGAGGCAGCTGAGATGACCAAGAATGTCATCCCTCTGCCAAATGTTGTCCACCGCGTGCTGCACACAGCTGCTGGTCCCGCCGGTATTGTTTCCGCAGTTCTCGGCGGCCCTTTGGCCGGCTACACCGCAGTTCTGATCGCCGATACATCCAATCCCACCTGGAACGGCGCCAAGAAGCACTTGCCCTACGTATTCGTGTCTTCTGCGTCCCTGGCTTCTGGCGGCACCGCCATGATCACCACGCCTGTTGAGCACGCCGGTCCAGCCCGCGCGCTTGCTCTGACCGGTGTCGCGGCTGACCTCGCGATGGTCCGCTTCATGGAAGACAACATGGAACCCGAGCACGTCAAGCACCTCAAAGAGGGCAAGCCCGGCAAGCTCATGAAGGCTTCTGAGTACCTCGCTATTGCCGGCGGCGTCGGCACTGCGCTCGCGTCCGTGACCAAATCCCGCGCAGTTTCTGTGATTTCCGGCGGCTGCCTTGCCGCCGCCTCGCTGTGTACTCGCCTCGGTGTTCTCGAAGGCGGACTCGCATCCGCCAAAGACCCCGAAGCAACCATCGGCCCGCAAAAGCGTCGCGCCGAAGCGCGCTTGCGCGAATCTGGCCTGACCAATTCAGTGATCACCACGAAGTAGGGATCGGCAAGCATCTGCTCCCGTCCCGCTGTCCCGCTCTGCGTCCCCTTCGCGCTCGCCAAAGTCTTTCTTCTCCTGAGGGCCTTGCCTCCGGTGAGCGCGAAGGGGACGCGGTGTGCTGCGGGGTGTGTCGGAGCGGGCCGGGAATGGATGGAGCGAGACGGGGGAGCGCGGAAGGAGCGAGGCGGGCGGGGCAGGAGCAGAGAAGGAAAGCCCCGCGGGATAAACCCGCGAGGCTTGCAGAAGATTGAACAGAGCTAAAAGCAGCGCGCTTGGTGGGGAGCGCGGTGTGAGGGACTAATTGATCGTGATATAGGCGCCGGCATCAGAACCGGAAGGTCGGGCGGTAGTTCGGCCGATGACTGGATAACCTGGGACTTCGCCGACTACAAGCAGGCCGCCGGAGGTTTGGGCGTCGGCGAGGAAGACCAGGTCCTCCTCGGTAAGGGAGGTATTGGCGACGTTTAGGTGTTCGCGGACCCAATCGAGGTTGCGGCGGGAGCCGCCGGGGACGAAGCCATCGGCAAGAGCTTGCTTTGCGCCGGGGATTTCTGGGACGTCGGCGAAGTTGATTTCGGCGTTGATGCCGGATGCGCGGCACATCTTGTACAGGTGGCCGAGCAGACCGAAGCCGGTGATGTCGGTGGCGGCCTTGTGGCCAGCGGCAACCGCAGCCTTGGAAGCGTCGCGGTTAAGCGTGGTCATGGATTCGACGGCCTCCGCGGAGACTTCGCCGGTGGCTTTGTGCTTGTTGTTAAAAATCCCGACGCCGATGCCCTTGGTCAGCGTCAGCGGAAGGCCAGCCTCCGCGGAATCGTTGCGCATGAGCTTGTCGGGGTTTGCAATGCCGGTAACAGACATGCCGTAAATGGGCTCCGGCGCGGTAATGGAGTGCCCGCCGGTGACAGAAATTCCGGCCTCGTTGCATACATCCATGCCGCCGCGTAGCACCTCGCGCAGCACATCGAGTCCGAGCAAATCCACTGGCCAACCAACAAGATTGATGGCGGTGATGGGGTCGCCGCCCATGGCGTAGACATCGGAAAGCGCATTTGCGGCAGCCACCCGCCCCCAGTCATAGGGGTCATCGAGCATTGGCGTGAAAAAGTCCGCCGTGGAAATCACTGCGGTGTCGCCGTTGATGCGAATCGCGGAGGCGTCGTCGCCATCTTCTAATCCAACAATGACGTTGGGGTCATCATTGCCAATGAGCCCGGCGATTGCGGACTCAAGCTGACCTGCGGGAATCTTGCATGCGCAGCCGCCGCCGGCCGCGAAAGAGGTAAGTTTTGGTGTCATATTCCCCAACCTACTACTTTGAGTAGTGGAGGCGTACGTGTCCTGGTGGGCGCCCCGGTCTTCAAAACCGGTGAGGCCAAGTAGCTTGGTCTGGCAGGTTCGATTCCTGTCCGTCTCCGCCACCTGCGCAAAGGAGCTTTGATGACTGACCCGCGGCGTTTCATTCCGCGTGCTGATGAGATTTTGGCCTCGCCGGCGGTGGAGGTTGCCCGCGGTTATTTGGCGGAGCACATTATTCGGGCCCGGATTAATCAGGTGCTTAAACAGGCGCGGGCGGGAGACATCGCGCCGCAGGCTGTGATGGATGAGGTTGCAGCATTGCTTGCCGATGCCACCCCGTATTCCCTTCACCGCGTCCTCAACGCCACGGGCGTGATTATTCATACCAATATTGGCCGCGCACCATTGCCGCCGGAAGCGATTGACGCGCTGGTAGCATCGGCTGGATATACGGATGTGGAGCTGGATTTAGCCACGGGTCTGCGGTCAAAGAAACGCGGGCGCGCGGCGATTGAAGCGTTGCTTGCAGCGTGTCCGGGAGCCGAGGATGCGCTGGTTGTTAACAATGGCGCGGCCGCATTGTTGCTGGCCACCGCCGCGTTGGCACCAGAAAAAGAAGTGATTATCTCCCGCGGGGAGCTCATTGAGATTGGCGCGGGATTCCGCCTGCCGGAGCTGATTGAGTCCACCTCGGTTCGTTTGAAGGAGATTGGCGCTACGAATCGCACGCACTTGGCGGACTATGAAGACGCTGTCAGTGACAAGACTGGTGCGATTTTGAAGGTGCATCCGTCTAACTTCCGGATTGAGGGCTTTACTGCATCGGTAGGAATAGTTCCGTTGCGCCAGCTTGCCGATGCCCACGGGATCTCCCTCATCGTTGACCTCGGCTCCGGGCTCTTGCAACCTGATAAAACAGTGCCGGAGGAACCAGACCTGCAGGCGCAGTTGGCCGCTGGCGCGGATATTGTCATTGCCTCAGGTGACAAACTGCTGGGCGGCCCGCAGGCCGGAATCATGCTGGGTAGAAAAGAAGCGATTGCCAAGGTGAAGAAGCATCCGCTGGCGCGTTCGGTTCGCATCGATAAGCTGCGGCTCAACGCGCTGGAAGCAAGCATCAACGCGCCCAGCAACGCTGTGCAGGACGCCCTGCACCTAGACTCGGATACGCACCTGGAGCGCACCCGCGCTGTTGCAGCCGCAGTTGGGGGAGAAGTCATTGAGCACCCGGGCCGCGTCGGTGGGGGCGGTGCGCCGGAGTACCCGCTGCCAGGTTTCGCTGTGGCACTGGAGGAATCCGTGGCTGCGGCATTGCGCGCAGGAACCCCGGCGGTGCTGCCACGCGTGCACCAGGGACAGTGTTTGGTGGATGTGCGCTGCATTCCGGCGAGCGAAGATGAAGATTTGATTGCGGCCATCCGTGCCGCGAAGGAAAGTCTGGCGGAGTAGATGTACGTATATGCGACCGCTGGCCACGTTGATCACGGTAAATCCACCCTGGTCAATGCGCTGACCACCATGGACCCAGACCGCTGGGCAGAAGAAAAGCGCCGCGGGCTCACCATCGACTTGGGCTTTGCCTGGACCACCCTTGTCTCCGGCGCGAATGTCGCCTTCGTGGACGTGCCCGGGCATGAGCGCTTCATTGCGAACACGCTCGCTGGTCTTGGCCCCGCGCCAGCGGTCCTGCTGGTCATTGCCGCGGATGAAGGCTGGAAGGAACAGACCACCGAGCATCTTGAGGCTATCGATGCCCTGGGAATCTCCCGCGGCATCGTCGTGCTCACGCGCATAGACAATGGCCAGCGCATTACCGAGACACAGGTGCGGGAGAAAGTCCGGAGCACCTCGCTTGCCGATGCTCCCATCATGGCCGTTTCCGCCCACACCGGCGAAGGCATGGAAGAACTGCGCGCGGCGCTCGATGCGGTGCTGCCCGCAGATACGGTGCTTGCCGAAGCCGCTGAACAGCCGGTGCGGATGTGGATCGATAGAGCGTTTTCTGTCAAAGGTGCCGGCACTGTTGTTACCGGAACGTGGGCTGTAGGGCGTGTGAAAGCAGGCGATAGCCTACGCATCCTCACCTCACAAGGAACGCACGAAGTGACTGTGCGCGGTCTGCACAGCGAAAACTCTGCGGTCGAAGAAGCAGCGCCGGTGATGCGTCTGGCTGTGAACCTGCGCGGTATTGATGCAGACAGTATTTCGCGCGGGGACGTGCTCACCGCCGCGGATAGCACCTGGTGGCGGCCAGAAATCCTGGACGTTCGCCGTCGCACCGGGGCACAACTGGACAATGTGCCCAAAGAACTCAACCTTCACGTGGGCACGGCTTCCGTACCGGTACATGTGCGCCCGTTGGGAGCGGAGCACGCGCGGCTGACCGTGCAAGGCGCGACGCTGCCGCTGCGCATCGGTGACAGGCTCGCGCTGCGTGGGCCGGGCTTGGACAAGCTCGCGGGGCTTGAAGTGGTGGATATGGACCCGCCGTCCATTCGTCGCCGCGGCGCACCAGCTAAGCGCGCTGAGGAGTTGAGCTCCCACGACCCACGCGATGCCGGGGCTTATGTCGCGCGCCGGGAGGCTATTACTAAGACGGAGCTTGCATCAGCAGGCTTTGACACCGACAACAAACCAACCTCGGTCATCGAGTTTCAGGACTGGTGGGTCAACGCCGCGGCCATTGGACGCTGGAGCAAGCAGCTGCGCGAGATGTTTGATTCATACATGGCGCGCAATTCGCTTGCCGATGCCCTCCCGCTCGCCACCGCGCTCACCAACCTCGCGCTACCATCAGACGCGCTACTCGCAATCCTATTGGCTGGTGCGAAGCTTAAACGCGATGGCGCCTTCATCCGCGATCCCCAGGCCGCACCACGCGACCTTGGTACCGCTGAGAAATCCGTGGCACAACTCGAAGCACAACTGGCTAAAGCCCCGTTCGCAGCACCAGATGCAGACACTCTCAAAGACTTGCGCCTGGGTACTAATGAACTGGCTGCGGCAGAGCGCGCCGGGCGGCTGTTGCGCATTGACTCCATCGTGTTGCTGCCAAGTGCCCCGCGCAAAGCTGCTGACATTCTGGCGCAGCTGCCGGGAGAATTCACGCTCTCCGAGGCACGACAAGCACTCGACACCACCCGGCGAATCGCGGTGCCGCTATTGGAATACATGGACTCCACAGGGCTGACCAAACGCACCAGTGAAACCACGCGCGTGGTCACCTAATCTTCGTCCGGCTCACCCAGATCGTGCTTGCGAAATAGTGCTTCAAAAGCCTCAGTTGCTGGTTGGTCATCAAACTGCGGAGTGGTCAGGAAACGCTGCGATTTCGGTTTCGTGGCCTCGGCAGATTCTAGATACTCACTCGGGTCGAAACTGAGCATTGCATCTTCTGTGTCTTCGCCGGGAGTGGGGAGTGGGGCGGAGATGAGGGGTGCATCGAAAAGCGAAGGCAAAGACGGAACCGAGGGGGCAAAAAGATTATTAGGATCCGCCGGTAAATCCACCGCGACCATGCCGTCGGCGATGTATGCGCGGGCGGCGATGGGAGCCTGGGCAAGCAGCTGGGTGAGCAACTCGAAATCGGTAGCCTGGCCCAACAAACCCAACACCGCGTCATCAACGGTGACCACAATACTGCCGGCGACGTGGTGAAACTGCACGAAGACGCACGCGGTGCCCAACGCCTCAATCTGGGATGACTGAACATCGGAAGACATCGACGTATCCAGCCCCGCTGCCACCCCGCCCGCGAGCAAAACCGTACCTTCCGGCTGGTCATTGCGCGCGATATGCCAGGGCGCCAAGCCTAAATTGACCGCAACATCATCCAAATCCACCACCGCGGTGGTCGATGCCGTCATGCCAGCTGAGCGCAACCGCTCCATATCAGGAAACTCTGCTGCCTCCTCGGCGGTGAGCCAACCTACCGTGCCAAACATGCTGCGCACCCGCCAACCTCCCGTGCGATTATCCGCCTCCAGCGTCACCGGAATCTGCGTCTGCGCCGGCAACGCTAACGTTGTGGACAGGCAGACATAGTCCAGCACCGCGAGGTGCTCAACCCCAAGATGATGCGCGGGCAATGGATAGTCAGACATGGGATCGATACTAGGCCAGGCTTAGTTGGGCGCGTCAACAGCGTGGGCTATAAAATGACGCTTATGTATGAGCTGTCCACCATTTTGGTTGCCTTCGGGCTGACCGTGCTGGCGGGTCTGTCCACGGCAATTGGCGGCGCCATCGCTGTGGGGCGACGCAATCCCGGGCCGGGCTTTTTGGCGGCAGCGCTGGGGCTTTCTGCCGGTGTGATGCTCTACGTGTCCTTCATGGAAATCCTGCCCAAAGGAACCGAAGAGCTCACCACTGCTTTCGGCTCGGATAAGGCAGGCCAATGGGCAGGCGTCGGTGCTTTCTTTGCGGGCATCGCGGTTATCGGCATCATTGACCGGATGGTTCCGGCTTCCATCAACCCGCACGAGCCGGGCACCGTCACCCAGGCCGAACGCAAGAATCGATTGATGAAGACAGGCGTCTTTACCGCAGGTGCGCTGGCGCTTCACAACTTTCCGGAAGGATTCGCCACATTTTTGGCGGGACTTGAAGACATGACCATCGCGATTCCGGTGGCGGTGGCCATTGCGATTCACAACATCCCCGAAGGCATCGCCGTTGCCGTGCCGCTGCGCGCCGCCACCATGTCACGCGCCAAAGCATTCTGGTGGGCAACCGCTTCCGGTTTCGCCGAACCAATCGGCGCCCTTATCGGTTTCCTAGTGCTCATGCCATTCATGGGGCCAGCAACGATGGGCATTTGCTTTGCGATGGTCGCCGGCATCATGGTCTACATCAGCCTCGACGAACTTTTGCCGGCTGCCGTTGAAACCGGCAAACACCACCACGCCATCTACGGTCTGATTGTCGGCATGGCCATCATGGCGGTGTCGCTGCTGCTGTTTATCTAATTGTTAAGCAGCCTCCGCTGGTTCTTCCTTTTCTTCCTTGCTGTCTGGCGTGAGCTTGTCCACGCCCGCAATTACGCCAACGATGATGGTGCCCACGATGAAACCGAAGACCATCGAACCGGCGGTATCAACCAACCAGGTGAGGAACCCAGCTGGCACCAAGTCGGTCAGACCGTGAATGATGTCCGCTGGTTCAGTGACATCAAAGTCGGAGAGGCCGGCGACGATGATGTGCCCGCCGACCCACAACATTGCAGCCGTACCGATAACCCCGATGATGTTGAGGACATGCGGCATGCCCTTAACCAAAGCACTGCCGAGAGGGGAGTTGCCGTCGCGCCGACGCAGCATCGACAAGCCAATGTCGTCCATCTTGACCAACAAGCCAACCGCGCCGTAGACAACAACGGTGATGAGAATCGCGACCGCAAGCAAAGCGCCCAGGCGCATCCAGAAAGACTGATCCAGCAGGGAGTTCAGCGAGATAACCATGATCTCCGCCGACAGAATCAAGTCAGTAGTAATCGCTGACTTCACCAGGCGGTCTTCGGCCTCTTTGCCCTTGACCACGGTGGGCTCTTTCTCATGCTCATCCGACGGCATGAGCTTGTGGAAAATCTTGTGTGCGCCCTCATAACAAAGATAAGCGCCGCCGCACATCAAGATGGGGCCCAGCGCCCACGGTGCCAGCCACGACAGCAGCAGCGCAATCGGCAAAATAATAACGAGCTTGTTCACCAAAGAACCTTTGGTGATACGCCAAATCATGGGCAGCTCGCGCTTGGGATCAACGCCCTGCACATATTGGGGCGTAACAGCGGCATCATCAATGACCACGCCCGCAGCTTTCAGCGAGGTCTTGCCGGCAAGGGCCGCGACATCATCAACCGATGACGCCGCCGAGCGTGCAATCAATGCAACGTCATCTAAGAGAGCGAGAAGTCCGCCAGCCATGAGATACCTCCAGAGGTGAAATAAAGTACTGGAGGAAGTGTAGCGCGCGCACCGGACATCAGCTGGGCAACCGCACTAGCTAGAAAAAGAAAAGATTAAGAAACCGGGGTGAGTTCAACATCGTTGGCCCAGGTTAACTCCATGCCGAGTGCACGAAGCCACTCCATAGCATTGTCGCCATAGCGGGTGATGCCCTCGACGGCGGTCAAGGTGGCATCGATAGCCTTCTCTGCCTCTTCAGCAGTAATAAGACCAGCAGAAGTTGCCGCTGAAAGCTCATCGATGTCTTGGACATCAATCGGCTCACCAGTGTTAGAAATCAAGTCCACGTACAGGTCGCGCGTGGTCCACACATCACCGTTGCGGTCAATCTCAGCAACGTCGATGTAGAAGTCCTGACGCTCCTCAACTCCATCGCGGAAGTGGAAGATGTTGGCGCGCAAGCCAAGCTGTGGCAGAAGCCAAGACTCCAGGTAACCGAACTTAGGGTGGTTGGCGCCACGCGCCATGTAAAGGCCGAAGTCAGTGATCTTATAGGTGTCTACCTCGCGGAGATAGCCCTTCGGATCAACGTTGACGTGTTCAGTCGTGTTGAAAGTTTCTTTTTTGACCGGATGAAGATCGACGCTCATTTTATTTCACCTCGAAAATGGCTGCGGTAGGTACAAAGCTGCAGGGTTGTTCTTGAGTTTTGACCGTGCCGGACACCATCGCGACGATGGTTCCTTTACCCGTAGATGCGGTCCCAGAAACAGTTGCTGGTCCATCAGGATTGATGCCGTTGTTGCTCAGGGGAGTGATACCAGTCTTAAAGGTGTCAATGTTGAACCACTGAACATGCATGTCGCCCTGGCGCTGAGCTGCTGGCTCGGTTCCCAAAGCGGTGAACACGAAGGCGGTTTCGCCTGACTTCGCGCCCGGTGCTGGGATTTCCGTTGGGCCTGGAACAGCAATGGCTGAGCCGACTGAGTCGCCTTGGCCGCCGATGCACTTGCCCGAGACCGTTGGCCAGTAGAACTGCTCAAAGTTCGGTCCGCCCTCAACGAGCGGAACTCCACTTTCGCCATCGCCTTCGCCCGCGTAGAACACCAGCGCCGACAAGATTGCGTTGCGAGCATCGCGTGGCATCCATGGTTGGTTCGCGAAATCACGGACCTGGGCTTGGGTTGCGGCAGTCGGGCGGCCTAACTCATCCAGCGGGTTTTCAACACCGCTTGACGATGCCACCTGCGATACTCCAGCCGACGACCCCGCACTTGATTGTGCGATCGCCGGGGTAGCAATACCGAGTAGGGCAGCTGCTAGAGCTGCAGCGTAGGCCAAACGGCGGTTCTTGCTCACTGGGTTACATCCTTGGGTTAGTGAAATGATTGAGGTTACTTCGTGGCGTCAAGCCCTAGCGTTAGTCACATGCATAACATTTGTAACACTAATAACTTTGACACCCCCTGTAACAATATTCACTTTTTGCACGCAGTCAACCCTAAAAGCTGACTGTTGTTTACTACTTCGTCCATTGAGTCCGTTTCGTTACATACGCGCCCGAACTTTTCCCAGCCACCGACACGGGGCATCATCCCAGCGCGCCAAGCCCGACCGTCCCGGCACTCCCGCCCCGTCACTGCGCCCAGAATCCAACGCCGTGCCGAGCGCTATTTAACCCATCGCCCAACCCTGTGTCCCCTTCGCGCTCACGGGGGAGCATCGGCTAGCGAGTTGCTTTGCCTCGGTGAGCGCGAAGCGCACATTGCTGCCGATGCTGCCGATGTCCCAGCAGGTATGGCGGGCAATGTGGTCGGCGGTGGGTCGGGGAACGTGGCCGGTCAGGGCATCGTGGCGAAAGAATTTTACGGCGACTGGCAGCAAGTTGGCAGGATATGGGTCACATGCGGGAGCGTCAATAGTGCATGAATAGGCAACAACGAGTACTGTTTAGACGCTAGCTTTTAAATTTTTCTGTGAGGAGATTCCTTTAGTGACCACCACTGAGTTCCGAAATGTTGCCATCGTCGCCCACGTTGACCACGGCAAAACCACCCTTGTCAACGGCATGCTGGAGCAGTCCGGCGCATTCGGTGAACACGGCGACCACTCGGACCGCGTCATGGACTCCAATGACCAGGAGCGCGAGCGCGGCATTACCATTTTGGCCAAGAACACTGCGATTCACCGCAAGGGCCAGGGTAAAGACGGCGCCGATTTGATCATCAATGTTATTGACACCCCTGGCCACGCCGACTTCGGTGGCGAGGTTGAGCGCGGCTTGTCCATGGTGGACGGCGTTGTGCTTCTTGTCGATGCATCGGAAGGCCCACTTCCGCAGACCCGCTTCGTGCTGACCAAGGCACTTGAGTCGAAGCTTCCTGTCATCATCGCGGTGAACAAGACTGACCGCCCTGACGCACGTATTGATGAAGTTGTCTCTGACGCGCAGGATCTGCTGCTCGAAATCGCTGCGGGCCTGGAAGATGAAGAGGCTTCCGCTGCTGCTGAAGAGCTGCTCGACCTGCCAGTACTGTACGCTTCCGGCCGCGCGGGTATCGCGTCGACTGAAAACCCTGGCAATGCAAACGTCCCAGAAGGTGATGATTTGCAGCCGCTTTTCGATGTCATCTACAACGTTCTGCCAGAGCCATCGGCAAACGTGGATGCACCACTACAGGCACACGTTGCCAACCTTGACTCCTCTGACTTCCTTGGCCGTATCGCTTTGCTGCGTATCAAGGCTGGCTCCATCAAGAAGGGCCAGCAGGTTGCATGGATTCACTACGATGAAGAAGGCAACCAGCACGTAAAGAACGTCAAGGTCGCGGAGCTTCTGCGCACCGTTGGCTTCGAGCGCCAGCCAACCGCTGAGGCAATCGCCGGCGATATCGTCGCTATCTCTGGTATCTCAGACATCATGATCGGCGACACCATCGCTGATACTGAGCACCCAGTTCCACTGCCACGCATCAAGGTCGATGAGCCAGCTATTTCCATGACCATCGGCGTGAACACCTCGCCTTTGGCTGGTCAGGGCGGCGGCGACAAACTGACCGCACGTGTCGTGAAGGCACGTCTGGACCAGGAGCTCATCGGTAACGTGTCCATCCGCGTTCTTCCTACCGAGCGCCCGGATGCTTGGGAAGTTCAGGGCCGTGGCGAAATGGCTCTGTCCGTACTGATTGAATCCATGCGCCGCGAGGGCTTCGAGCTCACCGTTGGTAAGCCACAGGTTGTTACCCAGGTCATTGATGGCAAGGTTCACGAGCCATACGAGATGGTCACCATCGACGTGCCAAGTGAGTACCAGGGTGCAGTTACCCAACTCATGGCAAACCGTAAGGGCCAGATGCAGGCAATGGATGTCCGCGAGGGCGACTGGGTGCGCATGACTTTCCGCATCCCAGCGCGTGGTCTGATTGGTTTCCGCACCATGTTCATGACCGAGACCCGCGGTTCCGGTATCTCTAACTCCTTATCTGATGGCCTGGATGTATGGGCTGGTGAAATCAAGGCTCGCCCAACTGGTTCTTTGGTTGCTGACCGTTCCGGCCAGATCACCGCTTACGCGTTGATGCAGCTGTCTGACCGTGGTGACTTCTTTGTGGAGCCAGGCGTTGAGGCTTATGAGGGCATGGTCGTTGGTGCTAACAACCGTGATGAGGACATGGACATCAACATCACTAAGGAAAAGAAGCTGACCAACATGCGTGCAGCTTCCGCGGATGCAACCGTGACTTTGTCTAAGGCTCGTAACCTGTCTCTGGAAGAGGCACTGGAGTTCTGTGGCAACGATGAGTGCGTTGAGGTAGGCCCTAAGGTCCTGCGCGTACGCAAGGTGCACTTGTCCGCAACCGATCGTCGTCGTGCGGCATCTAAGGCGAAGCAGCTCAACAAGTAGAAACTCATGCGTCGGGCAAGGATTAAGCGCTTAACCGGCACGTCATTGGCTTTGTCCGCGACGTTGCTGGTTAGTTGCATGGCTAATCCTGGCCCGGCGCCGACTGTTGATGAGCAAGAGCAGCTTGCAGATGACCCCGCAGACGACGCAGCCTCACACGACGAGGCTGCGTATGAGGGCGAAGGCGATGCTGACTCTGAGGGGTCTGAGGACCCAGATTCGGCAGGCACCGAGGACGATGGGGGAACGGATCGTTCTGTTGTCTCTGTCGGCATTGACGCTTTTCAGCTTGGGTTTAACCCGCATCTAGTCTCCGATAACACGGAGCTGGTTGATTCCATCGCGGATCTGGTTTTGCCGTCGGCATTTAACGGAAACTTTGTTGATACTGATGTGCTTACTTCGGCGATGGAAGTCGATGCTCCAGTCGGGGTGGAGCAGCGTTTGCGCTACTCCATTAAAGATGGCGCGCAGTGGTCTGATGGCACACCGATTACGGGTGCTGATTTTGAATATTTGTGGACCGAAATGGTGTCCACTCCGGGGGTTCGAAATGTGGCGCCGTATCGCGCCATTTCGAAGATCACCACCTCTTCGGGCGGAAGTGTGGTGACGGTAGACTTTTCCACTCGTGTCAAAGACTGGCACATGCTCTTTTCGCATTTGCTGCCTTCGCATCTTTTGGAGCCCGGTCAGTTCGAGCGGGTGTTGGAGTCGGATATTCCGGCATCGGCAGGCAAATTTAGCGTTGCCAGCATTGACCAAGCCCGCGGCATGATTACTTTGAACCGCAATGACCGTTTCTGGGGCGAAGACCCGGCCGGTCTTGATGTGGTGCAGCTGCGTGCTATTCGCACGACATCGCAGGCGGCGACGCTGCTGCGCTCTGGTCAAGTCAGCTTCGTTGATATTGAGCCGGCACAAACGCTCAAGGAGCAGCTCAGCTTGCTTGGCGATGTTCACGCAGTCAACGTCAACCCCGCGCGCCAATTGCGCCTTAATTTGTCCACGGAATCTGAGGTTCTCTCGACTCCGCAGCTGCGTCGGACATTGCTGTCTTTGATTGATTCTGACCAAGTCGCGCGCCTTGCCACCGAACGCACCACGGATTTGCGGGTGCCTTATGGCGGGAATCCGCTGCTGGGTACAGCGAGCCCGGACGACATCGCAGCATTGGCTGCAATTAGTCAGGATAATCCGGTGCGCATCGCAGTGGACCCCACTGATGCTGCTGCATCGAATGCGGCACTGACCATGGTGGATATGCTGCGCCTTGCTGGTGTTGAAGCCAACGTGGTGGAAAACCGCATGACCACGATTATTGAGGACTCGTTGCCCGAGGGCGAGGTTGACGCTGTCATTGCCGGCGTCGATACTTCCGTGACTTCTGCGAATATGGCTAGCTTCTTTACCTGCCAGGTTCCCGAAGAGACTGAGAGCACCAGCAGCACCTCTGAGACAACAACGTCAGCAGCCACATCCACGCAGGCAACTGAACGCGCGGGCGCACAGGAGCAGTTGTGGTCTGGCAATCTTTCACTTGCATGCCTAGACGAGTTCGAGGCGACCGCCCAGTCGATACTGAGCGGCGATATTAACGCGCGGGAAAGCCTCGCGCTTATCCGCGAAGTCAACCGCGAGCAAGCGCTGTATTTGCCACTTATCGATGAAACCCGCATCCGCGCCTTCGATTCCGAAGAAGCGGAGGCTTCGGATGCTGCCGAAGTCTCCGGCAGCGCGGAAGATGCAGACAGTGCGGAAAGTGATGTGGATGATAGCACTGATGACAGCGAGAAGAGCATAATAGATTGGCACCGTGGAATTGCCTCGGCACCAGAATGGGAGGTCAACGACAGTGACGAATAGGATTAGCTCGAAGTTCGCGGGCAAGCGTGTACTAGTTGTCCACGCACACCCAGACGATGAAGTGCTGTTTACTGGCGGCACCATCGCAGAGTTGACCATGCATGGTGCAGATGTACTCCTGCTGACGGCGACGTTAGGGGAGGAGGGCGAGGTCATCGGCAAGCGATTTAAAGCGCTTGAAGGCAGTGACCTTCTCGGCGGTTTCCGGATCCGGGAGCTGCAGGATGCAGCGTGTGCCATCGGCGCCCGCAGCGAGCATCTTATCGCGCCAGGGCACCTGCGGGATTCTGGAATGGTGGGCTCCCCAGCACATGAAAATCCGCGCGCTCTGGTTAATTGTGTGGATGAGGCGGCAGGGGGCATCGAAAAGCAACTTGCAATCTTTAAACCCCATGCTGTGATTACCTATGGCCCTGATGGCGGCTATGGCCACCCGGACCATATTGCGGTGCACAAGGCGACCGAGCGCGCGTGCAAAGCTGCTGGTGTGACCAACGTGTGGTGGACCATCTACCAGCGCGAAGCCATCTACCAAGCCCTGGAAACCGTTACTGCGGCCGAGCAATGGCACAAGCCTTCCGATGACTACCTGGACAATTTCACCAACGCGGCATACGACCTGAAGCTTCCACTTTCCGATGCCGCCCTCGACGCCAAAATTGCTGGCATCGCCGCGCACCCCACCCAAGTGTGGCTGGGAAACGGCACCGTGACGGAAACCAACCCTGAGCCTGCTTGGGCGATTTGTCACGAACCTGCCCTCGCGCCAGTGGCTTATGCGCTATCGAACAACCTGGTCATGCCAATCATCCGTGCGGAATATTTGCAACGCAGCCTCGGCGAATCCATCCCGTTGGATGCCGACCTGGCTGCCGATGCCGCGGTCTTACACGCCGCCGACCATAAGCCTCTGACCGGCGACGCATGGGAGGAATTTTTCAATGAGTAGCTCATTCGTGCCCTTTGAATTCTCCCGCGGCGAGGCTGTCGGCGGGCTCCTCTGGCTTTCCGTCGGCGCGCTGCTCTCCTTGGTGCTGGAAGTTGTCTACCTGGGCGCATACATAACCCTGCCCAGCGGGATGCGCATCGCCTTTCCGATTACAATCTTGATCGCCTGGTGGTTTAGCAAAGTCCTAACCAAGACTGCGCGGCTCTGGACCCCGAACCCGCTCATCGCAGCAATCCCGCTGATTGTGTGGGTGCTCGGATTCTTTGCCTTCTTGGTTATCGGCTCAACTACCGGAGATCAATGGTTAGGAAGTAATATTCGCACCGTCGCCTTGCTTTTTGCCGGGATAATAGGTGGTGTTTGGCCATTTGTAGTGTCCAAGTGACATACTGATAAATGTCTGGATAGTGCCGGATTTCAGGAGAATTAATACCCCATGACTTATACAATTGCTCAGCCCTGCGTCGATGTAATGGACCGTGGCTGTGTTGAAGAATGCCCCGTAGATTGCATCTACGAGGGCAAGCGTATGCTCTACATCCACCCAGATGAGTGTGTGGACTGTGGCGCTTGCGAACCTGCGTGCCCTGTAGAAGCTATTTTCTACGAAGATGATGTTCCAGATGAGTGGCTGGAATACAACGATGCTAACGCCGCGTTCTTTGATGACCTCGGCTCCCCGGGTGGTGCTGCGGGCCTCGGCCCACAGGACTTTGACGTGGATATGATTAAAGCTCTACCACCACAAAACCAGGACTAAATTCTACAAAGGAGTTCAACCCATGGCACGTTCCCCATTGGGCAGTGTATTGCCAGATTTCCCATGGAATTCTTTGGCGGATGCAAAGGCGAAAGCCGCATCCCACCCTGATGGAATCGCGGATTTGTCCGTGGGCACTCCTGTAGATGAGGTTTCTCCGACCGTACAGCTCGCACTGTCATCGGCGGCCTCTGCACCTGGATATCCTCAAACTGCCGGCACGCCCCAGCTGCGTCAGGCGATTGCGAATGCGTTGGAGCGCCGTTACGCAATCACCGGGCTCAGCGACAAGGCTGTGCTGCCAGTAGTGGGCACCAAGGAGGCCATCGCGTGGCTTCCAACGCTGTTGGGGATGCGCGGCGAGTCTGTCGTCATTCCGTCCGTTGCGTACCCCACGTATGAAGTGGGCGCGAAGATCGCTGGGGCAGAGGTTATTCGTGCCGATGACCCCGCCGACTTCGCCGATGCTTCCTTAGTCTTCATCAATTCACCATCCAACCCCACCGGCGCGGTGCTCGGCGTGGAGCAGCTGCGCGCCATCGTAGCGTGGGCACGTGAGCACGACGCCATCGTTGCCTCCGATGAGTGCTACATGGCGCTGGCGTGGGATGATGACAACCCGCCGGTATCCATCTTGGATCCACGCGTGACAGATGGCGATATGACTGGCCTCATTGCTATGCATTCGTTGTCCAAGTCCGCCAACATGGCCTCTTACCGCGCGGGCTTTTTCGCCGGCGACGACGAGCTCATCGCCGAGTTGTTGGAAGTGCGCAAGCACGCCGGACTCATGGTGCCAGGTCCCATCCAGGCAGCCATGGTCGCAGCGCTTGACGATGACCAAACAGAAGCCCTGCAGGCCCAGCGCTACGCTGTTCGCCGAGCCAAGCTGATGCGCGCGCTGAGCGATGCCGGATTCACCATCTCTCATTCCGAAGCCGGAATGTACCTGTGGGCAACCAGCGGCAACAATTGCCGCGAAGACGTTGCGTGGCTCGCTGACCTTGGTATCCTCGTTGCCCCCGGCGACTTCTATGGTGAGGTCGGCGCTGAGTACATCCGCGTGGGACTCAACGGAACCGATGAGCGCGTCGAAGCCGCCTGCGAGCGGCTTGCAGCTGCAGGTCAGCGCTAGTTAGTTTTCACAGCGAATTGCCACCGCGTGGTGGCGATTTGTGCTGCCTGCGTGCGCTAGACTTTAATAACTTTCTGCGCTTAATATTCTGTTAACCGCAGCGTTAAGTTTTGTTGCGAAGAATTGTCCACGAAGAAGGGTTACTAAAGAGCATGACGGTAGCTCGTTTTATTTCCAACATGGGGCAATTCCTCAGATTCGGCATCGTGGGTGGATCCGGTACCGTGGTCAACCTGCTGATCGTTTACCTGACCAAGAGGCTAGCCCTGTGGTCTGCAGATATCACCGAGCACGACGTCTTCATCAACCTCTTTGGCACCCAGTTCAACATTCGTTGGTACCACGTGTTCATGACCATCGCATTTTTGGTCGCGAACACCTGGAACTACCAGCTCAACCGCATGTGGACATTCAAAGAGGCCCGCCGAATTACTTGGTTCCGTGGTTTCTTCCCGTTCCTGCTCACCGGTCTTGGTGCTTTCCTAGTCAGCCAGGTCGTGGCAACACTGCTGATGAACGTGAACTCTCCAATCGCTTTGTCGCCCGAGATTTTCGATGACTCCACCGGCTTCCGCACCAAGTTCTACTGGGCATCCGCCATCTCCATCATCGTGTCCATGCCGATCAATTTCGTGATTAATAAGCTCTGGACTTTCCGTTCCCGGCCTAAAAGGCCCATTTTCGTCGCGGATACCGCGCCTAAATAAACACTCCGCGCACACCTTCGTGCCAGTTGAACACCGGGTTTCCTTTGGCTCCCACCTCATCGCGCCGTGGCCGGCCTTGCCGAATCCACAGCGCGATTTCCTGTACCTTCGCCACCACTTGTTTGAGGTGAAAGCGCACGCACTCGGCACTAAAGCGCAGCACCACGCACCCCAAGCCCGCGCCATCATTCGATTTCCAGCGGTCTTTCACAAAGTTCTTCGCATCACTGTGCACCTCATAGCCATCGACCTCAATGAGAATCCCCAGCTTCTTCAACCACAGGTCATAGCGGTATCCAGCAAAGAGCACATTGTGTTGTACCTGAAATCCTGCCCGCCGCAGTTCATCGGCAAGAATCTTTTCTGCGACGCTGTCCGCGCCAATCGAGCATCTCTTCAGAAACTCCCGCAGGTGCCGCGGAACCCGCCTCATGCGCTCCACGTCACGCCTTAGCTTTTCGATGCCCCTATGCCCCTGATAATAACGCTCCAACAACCACCCTCGCTCATACTTGCTTGTGCTCGCCGCCCACAATGGCTCGACCACCCGCACGCCATCGATGACCTGCGTCGTATGCCTGCGAGTGTGCTTGACCTGGAACTTCTTTCCCCTAGTCGTCCGCGGCCCCTCCAATTCAAGCGGAAAGGTCAGTTTCTGCCCGAGGTGCTTCTGCGTGGCGGAATGCCCGGTCAGGGCGACATCGGCAAGCGATTGCGTCAACGCTCGCGCAAAGCTGTCCGGCGTCGCCTTACCGTCCACGTAAATGCCCCGGTGCACGCGATGCAGCTCACCGTCCGCAACCATCCGCGCCTGCTTGCGCTTGCCGATACCCCGCGCCCTCAGCGCCTGCGTCGTCCAGATTCCCATGCTCCTGACGCTATCGCCGCTGCGCAACCCCAAACCACCCCTTGCAGCACAACCTGTGGATAACCCACCCGAATTCGCCCGCTTTGCGGACACATCACCATCTTTCTGTGGATAACCCCGCCATTTCGACCCCGCCCAGTACCCCTTCTTCCCTGTACCTCTCTCGTACGCAGCTCCGAAGCCACCCGGGTCCCCTTCGCGCTCACCAGACGCAGCGCTCTGGTTAGGAGCCTTGCCCCAGTGACCGCGAAGGGGACGTGCGGCAGCAACACAGCCCTTTGAGCCCCAGCGGCTCCTCATCGAGAGCACCCAAGCCGGTTCAACTGGGACTCCGCTTACCGTGTCCCCTTCGCGCTCACGGAAGGAAGGCCTCTGGCCAGGACGGCCCTCGTGGTGAGCGCCAAAGGTACGCGGCGGCGGAGATGAGGACAGAACCCCGGAGCTGGGTGGGCAATGTGCGCTTTGCGCTCACCGGCGCCTGCCTCCTGGCCAGCAACGAGCTTCTAGCGAGCGCGAAGGGGATGTGGCGAGATTTTCAGGGCTGTCGGGGCTGGTGGTGCTTGGCGATGATTGGCAGGGCTTGGCGATGCGCCGCGTTGGCAGATGCGGGCGGGCTGGAGCGAGAGGCGTGCGGCGGTGATGGCGGACGGATAGGGCAGCGGCCAGCAAAAAGCGCCTTACCGATGTGAAGTCGATAAGGCGCGGGGAGAACCGGAAAGGTTAGTTCTTGTGCAGGTCCTCGTTGAGAGCGACTGCAGAGGCCTTCCATTCGGTTGCTTCGATGGCGCCGGTAACAGAGTTGCGGCGAAGCAGCATGCCGGATGCACCGGAGAGGGAGGAAGCCTTGACGGAAGTTCCTTCGGAAACGCCTGCTACCTCGGCAACGCGGCCGAAGACTGCGACCTTGGAGCCAGCGGTGACATATAGGCCTGCTTCGACGACGCAGTCGTTGCCGAGCGAGATACCGACACCGGAGTTCGCGCCGAGCAGGCAGCGCTCGCCGATGGAGATGGTTTCCTTGCCGCCGCCGGACAGGGTGCCCATGATGGATGCGCCGCCGCCGATGTCAGAGCCATCGCCGACCACAACACCTGCGGAAATGCGGCCTTCGACCATGGAAGCGCCGAGGGTGCCAGCGTTAAAGTTTACGAAGCCCTCGTGCATGATGGTGGTGCCTTCAGCGAGGTGAGCGCCAAGACGCACACGGTCAGCGTCGCCGATGCGTACGCCGGAAGGAACAACATAATCAACCATGCGTGGGAACTTGTCCACGGAGAAGACGGTGACTGGGCCGCGGGATGCAAGACGTCCGCGCACCATCTGGAAATCAGCAACAGCACATGGGCCGTAGTTGGTCCACACAACGTTTGCCAGGTGGCCGAAGATGCCTTCAACGCTCAGGCCGTGTGGCTTGACCGCACGGTGGGAGAGAAGGTGGAGGCGCAGGTAGGCATCGTATGCATCGATAGGTGCTGCGTCGAGGTCCGCGATGGAGGTTTCGACTGCGATGCGCGCTACGCCACGCTCCTCATCAGGGCCAACCAGGGCTGCAAACTGCTGTGGAACTTCTTCCAAGCGTTCGGTGCCGGCAGCAGAAACTGGGGTATCTAGGGATACTGCTGGGAACCAAACATCCAATACTGTTCCGTCGTGGGTGATAGTTGCTAAACCGCGGGCAGATGCAGAAGTCATTGAATATTCAAGCCTTAGAAGGGTCGAGGGAATGGTTACCTTAGGAAGTATAGGTAAGCCTAGACTTTTGCGCGAGAATTAGGCATCAACAGTGACACAATCGTCAGTCCGCCGGCGATGACGGCGACGGCGACGAGTTGGCCGCGCGCGGAGGCATCGAAAAGCATAAGCAAAACGATGAGCCCTAGGCCTACCAGCACTGCGTACGGTACCCAGGGGAAACCTGGGGCGCGTAGCTCAGTGGACTCCAGCGACGGCTTGAGTTTGATGTAGGAGGTCACGATGAAAATCCAGATGACCAGCAGGCAGCCGCCCACTGCGTTGAACAAGAAGGTCAGGAGTCCAGGTGGGTTCCAGTACTGCAGGCCTACCGATGCAAACGCGAAGACCATGGACAAGATGACCGCATAGGTTGGGGAACCGGTCTTGGACGTGTGCTTGAAAAAGCCTGGTGCATTGCCATCGCGCGCCATGTCGAAGACGAGGCGGGAGGTGGCGTAAATCTGCGCGTTGAAGGCAGAAAGCAGCGCGACGACGATGACTAATTCCATAAATGTCGCAGCATAAGGAATCTCGGCGACGCGCAGAACCTCTGTGAATGGGGACTGGGCGGCGACGTCAGCGTCCTGAATGTTATCGAAAGGCAGCAGCAGCGTGATGACCGCGACGGAGCCCAGGTAGAAGATAATTATGCGGAAGATGATCGCGCGAACAGCCGTGGCGACGTTGTGCGCAGGATCTTCAGACTCGGCAGCGGCGATAGTCACCAGTTCGATACCGCCGAAGGCGAAGGCCACGGCCAACAGGCCAGCTGCCAGCCCTGGGACGCCGTTAGGGGTGAAGTTTTCTACAAAGCTACCGGTTTGAGTCTCGGCGGGGCCGAAGATCAGCCACGCGCCGAGGACTAGGAAAGCGATAATGACGCCGACTTTGATAATGGCGAACCAGAACTCAAATTCGCCGAAACCACGCACCGCGGCGAAATTGACCACGGCAAAGAAAACGACTGCGACCAGCGCCGGGATCCACGGCGCGACACCAAACCAGGAGCCTAAGATGGCGGCGGCGCCGGTGATCTCAGCTCCCATCACCATGATCAGCATGAACCAGTACAGCCAGCCCATGGTAAAACGTGCCCAGTTGCCAAACGCTTGGCCGGCATAAGTGGAGAAGGAACCCAGTGATGGGCGAGCGGAGGCCATCTCGCCGAGCATGTACATGATCAGCGTGACCAAAATACCGGCGACCAAGTAAGCCAGCAAAATGGAGGTGCCAGCAATTTGGATACCCACGCCGACGCCTAGGAAGAGACCGGCGCCGATTGCGGAGCCCAGACCCATCATGGTCAGGTGCCTAGTCTTTAACTTATTTGACTCTGAATTACTCATCGCCCACTTTTCTTTCATCCCGGTAATAACCGTTAGGGATGTTACACGCCGCATCCGCCCTGATCGGCAGCGGGTTTCGCGCTACGATGGCGGATTGTGACTATTTCCCACCTTGATTTGACCCAGGATCCGATTGAGCTGACTAAGGCACTGGTTGATATCCCGAGCCCGTCGCACCATGAGGAAGCCATCGCCGACGCGATCGAACAGGCGCTAAAGCCTTTGGAGGCCGCCGGCGTGGAGCTCGCGCGCTATGGCAATACGGTGTGCGCGCGCACGAATCGCGGATTGGCTTCGCGGACTGTTCTTGCAGGTCACGTGGATACGGTGCCGATTGCGGACAACGTTCCGCACCACATGGAGGGCAACATCATGTTCGGCTGCGGCACGGTTGACATGAAGTCCGGGTTGGCAGTGTATCTGCACACTTTTGCCCAGCTTGCGGCGGCAGAGAACTTGCAGCATGACTTGACGCTCATCGCGTATGAGGGCGAGGAGGTCTCCACGGAGTTCAACGGCTTGGGCCATTTGCAGCGGGATAATCCGCAGTGGTTGCAGGGAGATTTGGCATTGTTGGGGGAGCCTTCGGGCGCGATGATTGAGGCTGGTTGCCAGGGCACGATTCGCCTGCGGGTCACAGCACATGGCACCCGTGCGCATTCGGCTCGCGCATGGTTGGGCTCGAATGCGGCGCACACATTGGCGCCGGTCATGACCAGGATTGCAGAGTATAGCCCACTCCATGTCACCATCGACGGTTGCACGTACCGCGAGGGGCTTAACATTGTTCATCTTGAGGCCGGGGTGGCTACCAACACGTTGCCGGACGTGGCGTGGATGTTCGTCAACTTCCGCTTCGCGCCGGATCGCAGTACTGATGAGGCCATGGCCCACCTGCTGGAGGTCCTAGGGCTCACCGAAGAGCAGCAATTGCCTGCCGATGCCGCTTTGGGCGAGGCCGGCATCAGCTACGAGGTGGATGATGTGGCATCGGCAGCATTGCCGGGTTTAGGCCAGCCAGCAGCCGCAGCGCTTATCGATGCCGTCGGTGGCAACGTCCGCGCCAAATACGGCTGGACCGATGTGGCGCGTTTTTCTGAAATGGGCACCCCGGCTGTCAACTTTGGCCCAGGTGATCCAGGCTTTGCACACAAGCGCGATGAGCAGTGTCCGGTCGAACAGATAACTTCAGTGGCACAGGCTCTACAGACTTATCTTACTTCTAAATAACAACTACCTAGGAGGAACCAATCATGGCTCCCGTACGCAATAATCCACATGACAAGCCGCGGGTGAAGAGGACATCGGAAAGCGCTGCAAAAGACCGCACCCTGCGCGGCCCAATGTTGCTGCGCACCGATGGTGAACAAACCTCAACCTATGACCAGCGACTGCTGGAATCTGGCTCTGACCACGCCTGGAAGCACGCCGACCCATGGCGCGTGCTGCGCATCCAAGGCGAATTCGTAGCCGGCTTCGACGCCCTGAGCGAACTGCCGAAAGCCGTGACCGTCTACGGCTCGGCGCGAACCAAAGAAGAAGCACCGGAGTACGCCCAAGGCGTTGAACTCGGCGCGAAACTAGTTGGCGAAGATTATGCCGTTGTCACCGGCGGCGGCCCTGGCATCATGGAAGCCGCTAACCGTGGCGCGTATGAAGCTGGCGGCCTGTCAGTGGGTCTTGGCATTGAACTTCCCTTTGAGCAGGGCTTGAACAAGTACGTCGACCTCGGCATCAACTTCCGCTACTTCTTTGCACGCAAAACCATGTTCTTAAAGTACTCGCAGGCTTTTGTCTGCTTGCCTGGAGGCATGGGTACGATGGATGAGCTTTTTGAAATGCTCTGCATGGTACAAACCGGCAAGGTAACCAACTACCCAATCGTGCTTATCGGTACCGAATACTGGTCTGGTTTGGTTGAGTGGATGGGAAACACCTTGGTGGCTGATGGCTATATCAACCCCCAGGATATGGACCTTTTCTTGCTTACCGATTCGGTTGATGAAGCCGTGGAGCACATCGTTGCTGCGCACAAGGAGATGACCGATGAGCGAGTCCGCCGACTTGACCAGGACGCCTAACACTGCCGCACCTTTAGCCCAGGTAATGGCAATTGTTAACCGCACCCCGGATTCTTTCTATGACAAGGGTGCAACCTGGGGCATGGACCGCGCGATTGCGCGCTGCGATGAAGTCGTGGCGCAGGGCGCATCGATCGTGGACATTGGGGGAGTCAAAGCAGGACCCGGTGATGCCGTGGACGCTGCGGCTGAAATTGACCGCGTGGTGCCGTTGATCGCGGAGATTTCCGAACGGCACCCGCAAGTTGTCATTAGCGTTGATACCTGGCGGTCGTCAGTGGCGGAGAAGGCTATTGATGCTGGCGCGAGCCTAATCAACGACACCTGGGCCGGCTGGGACCCCGAGCTCATTGAGGTCGCCGGCGCCCGTCGCGTTGGCTACGTGTGCTCACACACCGGCGGGGTGACTCCGCGGACGAGGCCGCACCGCGTGCATTTCGATGATGTCGTTGCCGATGTCATCTCTGAGACCACCGCGCTGGCAGAGCGCGCGGTTGATCTGGGCTGCCCGCCGGAGCTGACATTCATCGACCCGACCCACGATTTTGGCAAAAACACCTTCCACGGACTGGAGTTGCTTCGCCGCATCGATGAGCTGGTTGCCACCGGCTGGCCAGTGCTTATGGCGCTGTCTAATAAGGACTTTGTGGGCGAGACTCTCGGCCGCGACGTTGGGGACCGGGTGGCTGGAACGCTCGCTGCCACAACGTGGGCTGCATCCAAAGGCGTTGCGGCCTTTCGTGTGCATGAGGTCAAAGAAACCATTGATGCAATCCGCATGACCGCAGCTATCCAAGGACTGGCTGCGCCTTTGGCAACAACACGAGGTCTGGCATGAGCGTTTCAGTAGTTATTCCCGCGCTCAACGAAGAACCCACCATCGTCCATGTGGTGCGCGCGTGTCTGGCAGATAATCCGCTCGAGGTCCTCGTCATCGACGCTGATTCCACCGACGCCACTGCCGCCGAAGCAACCCGCGCCGGCGCCCGAGTCATCAACTGGCGCGATGTGTTTTCCGATGTCCCCGTGCGCCCCGGCAAAGGAGAATCCCTCTGGAGGGGTGTGCACGCGTCCTCCGGCGACATCGTTGTTTTCGTCGACGCTGACCTCGAATCCGCAGCTCCCGGTTTGGTGCAGGCCCTGGCCGCGCCTTTTGCTGATGAAGCCGTGAACCTGGTCAAACCCGTTTATAGTCGCACCTTCGGTGACCAGCCAACTGGCGGCGGGCGCGTTACGGAACTCACCGCCAAACCGCTGCTGGAGATGTTCTTTCCTGAGCTTTCTGCCATCGCCCAGCCGCTGGGAGGGGAGTACGCCATTCGCCGGTCTATTGCTAGACAGCTGCCCTTCGTTGACGGCTACGGCGTCGAGGCCGGGCTAATGATCGACATCGCGCACTTCTATGGCGCAGGATCTATTTCCCAGGTCAAGCTGCCACCACGCGTGCACCGCAACCGTCCGTTGCATCAGCTCGCGCCGATGGCACGCGTGGTCGCAGAAACCATCATCGACCGGGCAAAGCTCTACGAAACAGACCCGCGCGTACTATTTAGCGAGCTGCGCCAACGCCCGCCGCTCGCGCAGCTAAAATCAGAGAAAAAGGCCGTAGATTCGCAGGAGGCGATCCAATGAGCGTAGTTCTCACCGTCATCATCGTGGTGGCACTCATCGCGCTGTTCGCGATCCTCACGACTTGGTTCATGTCACGAGTCATCGGCCGTGGACCCGTCATGGCTGATCTACCAGCCGAGGAAGCTCAGGCAACGTTGCAGGGCAACCGTGCCTTTGCCCTCAACGGCGAGATCGACAAAGTCGGATTCAGCACCGTCAAGCGCGGGTATTCCCCAGCACAGGTCGATGACCTACTCGCTGTATTCTCTGCGGAACTGCAGCGCACTCGGGAGGAGCTGGCGGTAGCAAAAAGTGTGGCATCGGAAAGCACTGCGAAGAGCGAAACCCCAGTCGAAGCCGAAGAATTCCCCCAAGCATAACCCACTGCGACCTGCGCATACTTCCTGCTCGTGACAAACATCCCGGGTGCTTTGGCCGAAAAAAGATTATACTGGGTCAGAAGCACTGAGTTTTTCCTCACAGCCCCAGCCTTGGGAGCTTGCGGAGAGACAGTGAATTTTTAATGAGTAAGGGAGCAGAATTCACATGGCAGCAATGAAGCCGCGCACCACCGGTGGACCAATGGAAGCTGTAATCGAATCGCGCAAGATCGTTATGCGCATCCCCTCAGACGGCGGCGGCCGAATCGTAGTGGAGCTGACCAAGGAAGAAGCCGCCGAACTCGGCGAGCTGCTCACCGAGGTTGCCCAGTAACCCACCGCAGTATCGCTTCGGCGATCAAATGATCTAATCTAGGTTTATGCTCTCGCACATTATTGATGTTTTGGCCGACCCCGCCGATGGAACCGCGCTGTCAGGCGCGGATGACTATAGCCGTTTGGTTTCTGAATCTGGTCACTCATTTGATGTCGCCAAGCAGGGATATGTAACCCTCGCGCCTGGCGCCGGCCTCAAGCACAAAGGCGATGACGCCGACATGGTTACCGCGCGCGAGGCATACCTTTCTAAAGGCCACTTCGCGCCGTTCGTCGAAGCCGTAACTGGCGCCGTGCAAAACGCGCTTGATAGCACCGTTAACGCCGATGATGTTCCAGAGCCAGCACTGTTGGAAGTTGGCGCCGGTACCGGCTACTACCTGTCGCACACTCTTGACTCCATTGAAGGCGCTCGTGGCGTCGGGCTGGATATTTCCCCGCACGCCGCGCGCCACCTTGCGAAATGCCATCCGCGCGTCGGCGCTGTCATCGCCGACGTATGGGAGCGACTCCCGCTTCGAGATGAATCCATCAACGCCATCTCGGTCGTCTTCGCCCCGCGAAACCCAGCCGAATTCCAGCGCGTTCTTGCGCCAGGCGGCCAGGTCATCGTGTTGACCCCGCAGGCCGGTCACCTCGACGAACTGCGTGACCCGCTGGGAATCCTGGGCGTGGAAGAGGGCAAGGTTGAGCGCATGTACGACCAAGCCGCCGGCCACCTTGAGCAGGCCGCCGACCCAGTCAACCTGGCCTTCGCAATCCAGTTGGATAAGGAATCCATCGCAGCGCAGGTCGCGATGAGCCCTTCCGCCCGCCACATTTCCGCCGAAGAACTCGCTGACCGCATGGCCGCGCTGCCGCAGACGATGTCTGTCACCGCGCACGCCCGCCTCGACCGCCTTCACGCAGTCTAGATTTCACAGCCAACGCCCGCAGGACTTGTTGCCTGCGGGCTTTTGCTGCCTCAACGCCACCTCGAGCCGCACAGACCAGCCCGCATTCCCGCGCCTCGCGCTCCTCTCGCACCGTGTGTCCTCTTCGCGCTCACTGAGGGGCGGCTTCTCGCGAGGAGGGATTCGCCCGTGAGTGCGAACGGTACGCGCGGGGAGCGCAGACAGCAGATGTGCGCTTCGCGCTCACCGCGGAGAGCTAAGTCGGGAGAAGGTTGGCTGTGGTGAGCACG
>JAUNRU010000006.1:0-4757 GCA_030535535.1 Corynebacterium casei | reverse complement strand
CTTCGCGCTCACCGCGGAGAGCTAAGTCGGGAGAAGGTTGGCTGTGGTGAGCACGAAGGGGACGCGGACGGTTGCAAAGCAGGCGCGGCGACGCAGATGCTTGCCGATGCCCAGAGGTTGGCAGGCGGTGGGCTGGGATCGTGGCTCGGCGGTGGGGAATGCATACAGATGTACCCTTCGCGCTCACGGGGTTGAGGTTGCTGGCTAGAGAGCAAGCTTCGGTGAGCGCGAAGGGTACGGCGCGGTGGTATAGGGAGAGTATGGAGAGCGGCGTTGGGAGCGCAGTGATGAGGGGCAGCGAGTTGTAAGCCGCCGACGCCCAGTAGCGGGTAGTGGGGGTTAGTTGTGGTTGATGTACCAGTCGCGGATGATGTCGGCGTCGCCGTCGGTGGAGGCGGTGATGGAGGAGCAGCCGCCCTCGAAGTAGACGCGGGAAGCCATGGCGACCTGGCCTCCGTCGGCAAAGACTTCGACGGTGGAGCCGTCGACGATGACGGTGAGGGAGTCGGAGTCGCCATCGGCAAGCGGAGCGATGGCGGTCTCGGAGTCGATGGATGCGGAACGATCGAGCTCAAGCGTGGAGCCACGGTGGCGGATGGTGGCGGCGGGGTTTCCGGAGCCATCGTTAAGCGAAAGCGTCACGCTGGAACCCTCGGGGACCTCCAATAGCCCGGTCCATGAACTTGCGCGGGAGGCGTTGTTGATGGCCTCAGGGAGACCACGCGGAGGAGTCTGGAAGATGGTGCCACCTTGCAGCGTCACAACGCGGGGCAGTGAAATTGCATTCGCCCAGTTTCCTTCAGCCCAAGAGCGGTGGGTGGTTGCATCATCGAGACGTCCGGTACCATTGAGCAAGCCAAAGAGCATGCCTTCGTCATAAATCTTGGCGTCATCGATGCTGCCGGGGGTGTAGTTGGTGATGCGGGGGCGCGTGAAATCGTGGCCAAAATCAAGACGCTGGAACGGTGCGGCAACATCGAAAGTCGTGCCGTTGAGGCGGCCAACAACGTAGCCGGAGTGCTCAACGCCATGCTTTTCGATGGTCACCATCAGCACATCATAGATACGTTCATCCACTTCATCGCGAAGGCGAATGATGCGAGGGGAGACTACAACCTGACCAGGCTGCAGCTCGTGGCCGGGATCGCCTTTGAATTCGAGGGGGCCGGCGAGCGTCCAGTTTTCGGCGTCGTCGCTGCGGAATACCACCAGCTGAGGAGCGCTGGCGTCGCCTGCGACGGTGAGCATCAGCCAGCCATCGTGGCCTTCGCCGCGCTTTTCCGGATCGACCCAGTCGGCGACAACGCAGGGGGAACGGAAGCGCTGGAATTCAGACTGGTCAGAGATGGATTCACCGCGACGGGTGACGCGGGTGTCCAAAGCAGTGGGATCGTCGGAGATTTCGCAGACATCATCAAACAGGTCATAACGAGCGATCTGAATGCTAGTCGAGCCTTCTTTGACGGAGGTGAAATACAAATTGACGTCACCGCCGACTGCTGCGACAGAACCTGCACGCAGGCCGGTTTCTTCGCCTTCAGGGGCTAGCGGGTCATCGCACTCCAACCAATCAAATGGGGAGTCCTCGGAAAAGGTATGACCCCACCGTGACGGAGAAGTGGGGTCCGCGCGGTGCTGGAAGAACAGGTGCCACGTGTTGCCATCGAGAAGTGCACCAGCTGGTGCTTCGACAATTCCGGACTCTGGTGCGAAATGTAGCTCTGGGCGATGAACAGTCATGCCAACCATTTGTACACAAAATCCGAACTGCGTGTGCAAGTCCTACACCAAAGAACGGTATATATCAATAGTCTGAGCTGCAATTGTGGCCCACGAGAAAGAATCCACTGCGCGCGTGCGCCCTGCTAGGCCAAAGGCCTTGGACTTTTCAGCGTCAAGTGCGAGCGCGTTGACGGCCTCGGCGATATCTGCCTCGAAGGTCGCAGTGTCGTTTTCGTCATAGTGCACCAAAGTGCCGGTTTCGCCGTCGCAGACAACCTCTGGAATACCGCCAACATCAGATGCGACAACCGCGGTTTCGCAGGCCATGGCTTCCAGATTCACGATGCCTAAAGGCTCATAGATTGAGGGGCACACGAAAACATCAGCTGCGGTATAGATTTCCTGGACCTGCTCGCGCGGCAGCATTTCTTCTACCCAGAAGATGCCGTCGCGCTCGGCACGGAGTGCATCGACAAGCTGTTGCGTTTGCTGCGCAATCTCTGGGGTATCTGGCGCCCCGGCGCACAAGATGAGCTGAATCGAGGGATTGAACTTCGCTGCGGCCTTCAGCAGATGCGGTACGCCCTTTTGCCTAGTGATGCGGCCAACGAATGCAGCGATCGGACGATTTCTGTCCACTCCAAGCGTTTCCAACAGGCCATTATCCCGGGGCTGCCACTGCTCGGTATCAATGCCGTTGAGCACCACGTGCACCTTATCGGGATCAATGCGGGGATAGGCGTCAAGAATGGAATCTTTCATGCCAGCGGAGACCGCAATAACTGCGTCAGCATATTCCATGGCATTCTTTTCCGACCAGGAAGAAATCTCATAACCGCCGCCGAGCTGCTCACGCTTCCATGGGCGATGCGGCTCCAGCGAATGCGCCGTGACCACGTGCGGGATGCCGTACAGGCGCCCAGCCAGGTGGCCGCCTAGTCCGGAATACCACGTGTGCGAATGCGCGACATCGATGCCGCTGGCAGCATTCGCCATGCGCAATCCGGTGGATAGGGTTTGAAGGGCGGGGTTGGCATCGGCAAGCTCTGCGTCAACGCCGTGAACAAACACACCTGGCTCATCCCGGGGAGCGCCCATGCAATGGACATCCACCTTAATGAGCTCGCGCATAAACCGCGTCAGCTCAGCAACGTGCACACCAGCGCCGCCGTAAATCTCCGGCGGATATTCCTTAGAAAAGATGCCTGCTTTCATATTTGCCACATTAGCGGCTGCACACCCTGCCCGCTTGCTAATTGTGCGGGGGTAGGTGATATAGGTACGTTTCCCTGCGAAAGTGCTGAATTGCTTATACGCTGGGAGATGTGAGAAGCCAGCCTAATGTCTTAGCAATTGTCCTCGCGGGCGGCGAGGGGAAGCGGTTGTTTCCGCTGACAGAAGACCGAGCCAAGCCTGCTGTTCCCTTCGGTGGGTCCTATCGCTTGATTGATTTTGTGTTGTCCAATTTGGTCAACGCAGGATTTATGCGCATTGCGGTATTGACGCAGTACAAGTCGCACTCGTTGGACCGCCATATTTCGCAGGCGTGGAGCCTTTCGGGCCCAACAACGCAGTACATCGCGTCCGTGCCCGCGCAGCAGCGCCGCGGTAAGCGCTGGTACAACGGTTCCGCAGATGCGATTTTGCAGTCGCTAAACCTCATTCATGATGAGAAGCCGGACTATGTCATTGTCTTCGGTGCGGACCACGTCTACCGCATGGATCCATCCATGATGGTGGAGGAGCATATCGCCACCGGCATGGATTGCTCGGTCGCTGGTATCCGGGTGCCGCGTGAGGAGGCTACGGCGTTCGGCTGCATTCAGGCGGATGGAATGGGCTCAGTTACGGAGTTCATCGAAAAGCCTGCGAATCCACCGTCAACCCCTGATGACCCGAACATGACCTATGCGTCCATGGGTAATTACGTGTTCACAACGCAGGCGCTCATTGACGCATTGCTTGCCGATGAACACGATGACACCTCCGACCACGACATGGGCGGGAACATCATCCCTTATTTCGTGGACAAAGGGCAGGCACATGTTTATGACTTCATGGCCAATGAAGTCCCAGGTGCCACTGACCGCGACCGTGGTTACTGGCGTGATGTCGGTACCATCGACTCCTACTATGAAGCACACATGGATCTGATTTCGGTCCACCCGATCTTCAACCTGTATAACCGTCACTGGCCAATTCATTCCACTGAGACGCAGAACTTCCCGCCCGCGAAGTTCGTGCAAAACGGAATCGCGCAATCATCCATGGTTGCTCCTGGCTGTATTGTCTCCGGCGGCACTGTGCGTAACTCGATTTTGTCTTCTGACGTGCACGTTGCCGATGGCGCGACTGTTGAGGGCTCCGTGCTGTTGCCTGGTGTCCGTGTAGGCAAAGGTGCGGTGGTGCGCCGCGCGATCATTGATAAGAATGCGGTTATCTCTGACGGCGCCATTGTTGGCGTCGACCCTGAGCGTGATGCGCAGCGTTTCAAAATCTCAGATTCCGGCGTTGTCGTGGTTGGCAAGAACGCAGTGGTTTAACACGGCCCGGTCTCTTTGCAGGCTCCTCCCCGGTATTTCCGGGCGAGGAGCCTTCTGCGTTCTCGGCTCCCGATTGCGGGCCCATGTACCCTTCGCGCTCACCAGAGCAGAGCAACTCCCGAGCGCGCGTGCCTGCGTGAGCGCGAAGTGGACGAGCCGTGGCTCGGCAGATGCTATCGGGGAGCTGTCAGGGCGCTGGCGGGTACGGGTAGGGGAATGTTGCTAGAGAGGCTTGGGGATTGGTTGGAACCAACTTTTGGGTGATATCGCGTCATGCGGAAGCCGGATTTTGTGCAGATTTTGGGAATTTCCGAATAATATTCAGAGCTTTGACAGGAAAAATTAATGTGAACTATTTTAATATTCACGCAGGTGAAACCATGGGCGCCACTTAATGCATAAAGAGAAACTTAGCCTTGCCTAAAAAATCTTTGGCAAAGACTATTGCCAAGCCTGTGGGCCTGTGTCAATATGTATATATCGCACAGAGAG
>JAUNRU010000105.1:0-3861 GCA_030535535.1 Corynebacterium casei | reverse complement strand
CTGTTGCCGCGGTGGTTGGCATGATCTTGCTGGCTACCTTCTTCATTACCTCGGCCGACTCGGCATCGACAGTAATGGGCTCCATGTCCCAAAACGGCCGCTCGGACGCAACTCCATGGCTCTCTGCCATCTGGGGTGTTCTCACCGCAGCCGTAGGCCTGGTGCTGTTGCTGACCGGTGAAGACGCACTGACCAACCTGCAAAACGTCACGATCGTTGCCGCATCCCCATTCCTCATCGTGCTCATCTTATTGATGTTCGCGATTGTTAAGGACCTGCGCAATGACGTTATCTACGTTGAATACCGCGAAGCTCAAGCCTTCCAGCGCAAGCTGGCCCGTGAGCGCCGTATTCACCGCGAAGTACAGCAAAAAGAAGACAACAAGCGCCGTCGTTCCGAGCGACTCGCGAAGGCTGGCGCGAAAGTCAGCTCTAAGGCTAAGAACAACAAGTAGCTGATTGCCCCTGAAATTCTGGGGTCAAATTCACAGACGCCTTCTACTTGGATAAAGTAGAGCGCATGACTGAGTCTGTAGTAGTAAACGTTGCCTGGCCGTATGCCAATGGACCCCGCCACATCGGACACGTGGCGGGGTTTGGTGTTCCCTCCGACGTGTTCGCACGCTTCCAGCGAATGCGTGGGCGCAACGTACTCATGGTCTCCGGCACTGATGAGCACGGTACTCCGTTGTTGGTCCAGGCCGACAAAGAAGGCGTAAGCGTTCGCGAGCTAGCCGACCGCTACAACCGCCAGATTGTAGAAGACCTCGCGGGTCTGGGTCTGTCTTATGACATGTTCACCCGAACCACCACCCGCAACCATTACGCCGTGGCGCAGGAACTGTTCAAGGGCCTGTACGACAACGGCTACATGATTAAAGAAACCACCCAGGGCGCAATCTCCCCATCCACGGGACGCACCCTGCCGGACCGCTACATTGAGGGCGAGTGCCCAATCTGTCACGCCGATGGCGCGCGTGGTGACCAGTGCGATAACTGTGGTAACCAGCTGGACCCGGTTGACCTGATCAACCCAGTGTCCAAGATCAACGGTGAAACCCCGAAGTTTGTAGAGACCGAGCACTTCCTGCTGGACCTGCCAGCGCTAGCTGAGGTCCTCACCGAGTGGCTCAAGACCCGTGAGGACTGGCGTCCAAACACCCTCAAATTCTCACTGAATTTGATCAAGGACATGCGCCCACGCGCCATGACCCGCGATATCGACTGGGGCATCCCAATTCCTATTGAGGGCTGGGAAAACAATGACGCGAAGAAGCTCTACGTGTGGTTCGACGCAGTTATTGGTTACCTGTCTTCTTCCATCGAGTGGGCTTACCGCAGCGGCAACCCTGATGCGTGGAAGGACTTCTGGCAAGCCCCAGAAGTACGCCACTACTATTTCATGGGCAAAGACAACATCACCTTCCACTCCCAGATCTGGCCAGCGGAGCTGCTCGGCTACGCCGGCAAGGGGTCCAAGGGCGGTGAGGCGCATAAGTACGGTGACCTCAACCTGCCAACGGAGATTGTTTCTTCTGAGTTCTTGACCATGTCAGGCTCGAAGTTCTCCTCCTCCAAGGGCGTTGTCATCTACGTCAAGGACTTCCTCAAGGAGTTCGGCCCTGACGCACTGCGTTACTTCATTGCGGTGGCTGGTCCAGAAAACAATGACACTGACTTCACCTGGGATGAGTTTGTCCGCCGTATTAACAATGAGCTGGCCAACGGCTGGGGCAACCTGGTTAACCGCACGGTGTCCATGGCGAATAAGAACTTCGGTGAAGTTCCGGTTCCAGCAACCCTGACCGAAGCTGACACCAAGATTTTGGCACTGGCCGAGGAAACCCTGGCAACCGCTGGCGAATACCTTGAGGCATCCAAGTTCAAGGCTGCCATCACCGCGGCGATGCACGTCGTGGGCGAGGCTAACGCCTACATCGCGGACCAGGAGCCATGGAAACTGGCTAAGGATGAGACTCAGCGTGAGCGTCTTGCCACCGTGCTGTGGACCGCGCTGCAAGTAGTTTCTGATTGCAACGTTATGCTCACCCCATTCCTGCCACACACCGCGCAGCAGGTTCATGAGACCCTCGGACGCACTGGCGTCTGGGCTGCCCGCCCGCAGATCCAGGAAGTCAAGGACGACGCTCCTGTTGACCTGGTTGGCACTAACCTGCCTGCAGAAAACCGTGAGTACCCAATCATCACCGGTGACTATGATTCTCAGCAGGCCACCTGGGCACGCGTTGATGTCGTACCAGGCACCAAGCTGGACAAGCCAAAGCCGCTCATTGCCAAGCTCGACCCTGAACTCGGCGTCACCGGCCCTGAATGGGCACCAGTTGTTCCAAAGGAAGACGCTTAGGTTCTGAGCAATTGCCCTTAGCTTGGGGAGACTTTGAACAGGGAGGAGCGGTTAGCACAGTGCTGACCGCTCCTCCTCTTTCGCCGGTGCCAGACAGGTTTTGGGGCTAGTGAACCTGAATGAAGGAAATGACAGTTCTTAACAGGGTGGCGTAGCCTGAATGGACGCGCTTTCGAGGAAAGTGCTGCTTTAATCTTTTTGCGCCTCGTGCGCTTTTTATTTTGTGCCACTGGCCGGATGGTCAGTGGTCTTGACATGGAGTTCCCGATTGGGCGCTTGGGTGCTTCGGTGAATTCGTGGCGTGTGTGAAAGAAAGTGGGTGAAAGAGGTGTCTAAAGCCGTCAAAGTAGGGTTTGGACTGGCGGTATTCGCGGTGGCTATAACGGCGATTAACCTGCGTGCGGGTGTGTCATCGCTGGCGCCTGTCATTGGCCAGGTGGCTGAATCCTTCGGGGTGAGCAGCTCCACCGCGGGTATTTTGACCTCTTTGCCGGGATTCTGTTTCGCCATCATGGGGTGGTTGGCGGTGCCGATCGCTCGGCGTTTGGGTCTATCGCCAACGCTGGTCGCAGGAAGTGTTGCGCTGTTGGTTGGTTTGGCAATCCGCCCATTTATAGACAGCTATTTACCTTTCTTTGTGCTGACCGTTGTGCTTGTTGCGGGTATTGCGGTGGCAAATATTTTGCTGCCAGCCTGGGTGAAAGAACACAGCCGAGGCACTAATCAGGTGCGGTTGATGATGACATACACCGCAATGCTGGGCGCCTCCGGCGCGATTGGTCCGCTGTCCGCACTATTTTTCAGCGGCTCCTCTGCATGGCGCTGGGCGCTCGGGGTATGGGTGGTGCCGGTTATTGTCCAAGCCATTGTTTGGGTGACCGTGCTGAGTAAGACCAAGCGTGACGTGCCATCCGCTGGTGTTATGCCGGATCCGGATGAACTGGCAGAAGCGTCGCCAAAGGCAAACTCCAATCCAGGTGGCTCTTTGCTTAAGTCCCCAACGGCGATTGCCATGCTGCTCTTCTTTGGTATTCAATCCTCCGGCGCCTATGCGCAAATGGGCTGGCTGCCAGCTATTCTCGTCGAGGACGGCGTGAGCGAATCCATCGCGAGTATCGCACTGGCTGTCCTTGGTGGCTTCAACGTTATCGGCGGTGTGCTCATGCCTTGGCTGCTGTCGCGCCTCAACAGCGTTGTTCCGCTTCCGATCATCTTGGGTGCCATTACCACCACGGGTTGGTTGGGCGTTATGTTCGCGCCAACTGCAGCACCGCTGCTGTGGGCATCGCTGCTGGGTATCGGCGGCATGTGCTTCCCACTGGCGCTGGCACTGTTGACTGCGCGTACCCGTTCGCCACTGGTGACAGCACGTTTATCCGGATTTGTGCAGCCAGGAGGTTACATCATCGCCGGCATCGTGCCTCTCGTCATGGGCTTCCTATATTCCTCAACCGGTTCTTGGGACGCAGCATTGATCATGGTCACCGTCATGAGTC
>JAUNRU010000104.1:0-3870 GCA_030535535.1 Corynebacterium casei | reverse complement strand
GAGCCACCGCCGCTGAGCACAAAGTGCCCAAGGTCTTCTTCAAAGTCGTGGTCATGAGCACGGACTGGGTTCAGCGCGCGGGCAAAGTAGTACAAGCGGCCGTGCGTTGCAGCTTCTTTTAGCAGCGCGATGGATTCAAAGTCTGAGCGTTCATTGATTGCTTCAACCAGCAGCACGGCATCCGCATCGCCTAAGTCAGTGTGGAGAGTAATGCGCTCATTGGTGGTATTAGCCTGGTGCGCGGCAAGTTCGGCTTTGTTTCCCACAATGGTGACAGCAGTGTCTTTGTGTTTATCGGCAATCGCCTGGGCAAAGGCGCGGACGCCAGGTCCAGCAATGGCCACGGTGCGGAGGTTGGCGAAGGCTCCATCGGCAGCAAGTGCACCAGCGACCCAGCCTGCGTATTCGGTCTCTGCTTCTACTCGTTGTTGAATCAAAGCGTCAGTTTCCGAGTAATTGGTTTGAGTGCCTTCACGAACCGCGTCGAGCAGACCCGTGACCACCGCCAGCTCACGCCTGGCGAAAGGTCCGTCCAAATTGAGGTCTTCAGAAACGTATTCTGTATCTAGCTCACGGCCCATGTCCGTAAGCTTCCAACCGGAAGGGGTTTGTTGCGTGACCTCAATTGATTCGAGATAACGCAGGAGTTTAAACAGACCAAGCTCATTCGCGCCGGTTGCTTCCACCAACTGTTCAAGACTGTTCACATCGGAGCCCATGATGGGGCCAAGGTCCAAGGTCGCGGCGACGCGCAGGGCAAAGCCCGGGGTGATTTCGCTGAGCTCATGGAATACCTCGCGCACATTTTCACTCGCGCTGAAATCAGGCAGCTCAGGGTTTTCGGCAGAGGCTGTGACCTTTTGTTTCTTCCAGTAACCGGTGACTTCAATCTGGTCTTTGTCCAGGTTCTTTTCCCGCTTTAGCCAACGGCGGATCGGAGTCAGTGTTCCAGCCTCCCCAGCAACCCACGCGAAGACGTTGCCGTCCCACCATTCGGCGGCCTTCAAAGCATCGAAAAGCAATGCGGTGGTGCCAGCCTCAGCGCCGTGGCGCACCAGCCAGGTCAACTCCACACCTTCTGGAACAACTAGGTCCTGGCGGTGGGATTCTTCCTCAACCTCGATAAACACCTGGCCCCGGGCTCCTTCGGGCCATTCCTCCAGCCATCGGCCCACTGCCGGCAATGCGGTCTCATCCGCGCCGATGAGCACCCAATCAGCGCCTTCCGGATGCACCGACGATGACTTCGGCCCGGCAATCTGAATGGTCTCCCCCGGTTTCACGTTGCGCGCCCAACTGGTGGCAGGCCCTACGCCGTGGTTGACAAAGTCCACGTCAATCTCACCGGCTTCTGGATCCCAGCGGCGAACGGTATAGGTACGGATTAGCTTGGCGCCTTCACCGCGGGACCAATTGAGCACGCCATCAAGCTGCGTTGGGCCAACAGAATTCTCCACCTCTGGATGGTCAATGAGAATCTTGAATTCATCATCAAAACCATCCGAGCGAAATTCAGCTACCGGGTAACCGTTGTCTGCAGTGTGAGCTTTGAGTTGCTCACCGCCGAGAGTCACGCGGCGCATGCCCGGGGTGACATCTTCTGCTCTAATGACCTTAAGGAAACGGGTGGTAATCGGGAAAATCTCAAGTGGACGAAGGCTGTTGGCCATGACGCGTGCTCCTTAGAGGATGGAATTTAGTGGGTGTTAGAAAACTCTGGATTATTGACCCCAGCAGCGACTTGGGTTCCGTCTTCTGTCAGTTTCGGCTGCTGGTTGGCCACGCGAGGATCCAATGGCACCACAGTTGGAGTGCTGGTGGCTGGGTCTGGGCAGATCATGGCTTCGAGTCCAAAGACATCCGCGACCATCTCCTTGGTCAACACTTCTTCCGGAACGCCGGAGGTAATCACTTCGCCCTTCTTCATTACAATGAGGTGATCGGCGTAGCGTGCCGCCTGGTTCAAGTCATGGAGCACTGTGACCACGGTCTTTCCTTCTTCGTGGAAGTCACGCAGCAGCTCCATCAGCTCATACTGGTGCGCGATATCCAGGAAGGTGGTGGGCTCATCCAGCAACATGATGGGTGTTTGCTGCGCCAGCAGCATGGCAATCCACACGCGCTGGTGTTGACCACCGGATAGCTCCGCCACGTAACGGTCAGACAGGTCCGTCAAACGGGTGGCAGTCAGGGCCATGTTGACGGCGTCTTCATCAGACTGGCGCCATTGCTGAATCAAAGACTGATAAGGCGCGCGTCCACGTGCCACCAGGTCTGCAACGCGAATACCTTCTGGCGCTAGAGAAGTCTGCGGCAGCAAGCCCAGCACGCGTGCGACTTCTTTGGGCTTGTATTTGGAAATATCTTTATCATCCAAATACACGTGCCCCTCAGCGGGTGTAATAACTCGCGCCAGCCCGCGCAGCAGCGTGGACTTGCCACAACCATTAGGGCCAATAATTGCCGTGAATGAGTTGTGTGGAATCTCTACAGAGATGTTTTTGCTAATGACTGTCTTGTCGTAGCCAATTGTGGCGTTTTCAATCCGCAACCGAGACGCGGTTGAATTATCTTTCGTGTTCATTATTTTCTTCCTGTCTCGTGCTTAACCGATACGGCCATAGTGACGGCGGGCTTCTCTCACCAGCAGCCAGATCATGTAGCAACCACCGATAGACACGGTGATCAGACCAACTGGGATGGGACGATAGAAGGCGGCAATGACCAAGGAGAGCAAGTGCGCGATAGACAGCAGGGCTGCGCCCATTGCTGCCGATGGCCACAGGCTCACACCCGGTGAGCTAGTCAAACGTCGCGCCAACTGCGGTGCAGCCAGGGCAACAAAACCAATCGGACCAGCTGCCGCGGTGACCAGCGCGGTGGTGGAAACACCCACCACAATCAGCGCCAGTCGGGCTGGGCCAACGCGGAAACCATGGGTCAATGCAGTGTCATCGCCCATTTCCATGTGCTGCAATGAGCGCGCTAGCAGCGCCGCCAGGATAAAGATGATCACAGCAATTGCCACGCTTGGGATAAGCGATGTCCAGGTCACGCGTGTAATAGAACCGGCTGCCCAAATGCCAACAACCATGGCGTCATCCACGTCAGCGCGGGTGATGATGTAGGAATTCAATGACGTCAGCATGGCGGAGACACCAATACCGACCACGATGAGGCGGAAGCCCTGTACGCCTTTGCGCCAGGACAAAAGGTAGACAACGAAAGCGGTGATGATGCCGCCAAGAATGGACACACCTGCGATGGACCAGTACTGCATGTTGCCGAAGACCAGGATGAGCAACACAACAGCGGTGTAGGAACCAGCATCAAAGCCGATGATGTCCGGGGAACCCAAAGGGTTACGCGTCAGCGACTGGAAGATGGCTCCGCCCAATCCCAAAAGCGCACCGAATACCACCGCGGCGATGGCAACCGGCAGGCGCCATTCGCGGACAATCAACAGGTGGAATTCCTCGCCCACGCCAACGATGGCTTCGACTACCTGGCCCAAGGAAATCGGGAAATCGCCCAAGGTGATGGCCACGGTGGCGGCAAAGGTGCCGAGTATGACCAGGATGAGTGACACCGCCAGAATCCGCATCGGGATTCTGAAAGAGAAGAGTTTGTTGCGAACGGTCAGGGAAGAATAGCCGAAATCGGTGTTCTTAGAATCTTTCATTAACATCACAGACCACTCGCTTTACTTCGACGTACCAGGGCAATCAGCACTGGCGCACCCACTATCGCGGTGACCACGCCGACTTCAATCTCGCCCGGGCGGGCAATAATGCGGCCCAGAACATCTGCTGCCAGAACCAGCACGGGTGCAGACAACGCGGAATAAGCAATAATCCAGCGCTGGTCGGG
>JAUNRU010000052.1:14685-20303 GCA_030535535.1 Corynebacterium casei | reverse complement strand
ATGGTCCTGCGTTGTATACGCAGTTGAAGAAGATTATTGCTGATTACGAGGCAGAGAAGGGCCTGTAAATTATGCGCTCTGTGGAGCAACAGCTGGCATTGGTAATGGATGCGGCGGTTAAGCCGGAACCGGTCCGAACGGCGATTGCTCATGCCTTGGGGCTAATGTGCGCTGAGGAAGTACAAGCTAATCAGCCGCTGCCGGGCTTTCCGCAGGCAGTCATTGATGGTTACGCCGTGCGCGCTGTGGATGTCGGTGGCGAAAAAGCCATCGGTTCGCAGCCAGTGGAAGAGGGTGTGGAAATTGAGCGTTCCCTTCCCGTCGTCGGTGAGGTGCCCGCTGGTTCCCGCCAGCCGCTTCGCCTGCAGCCGCGTCAGGCAGTCCGTGTGTACACGGGTGCGCCATTGCCCACGCTTGCCGATGCCGTCTTGCCGCTGGAATGGACCGACCGTGGCCGCAAACGTGTCACCGCGCACCGCCCGGTGCGCTCAGGTGACTTCGTGCGCCGCGTCGGCGATGACATCCAGCCCGGTGACGTCGCAGTTTCCTCAGGGACAGTGCTGGGCCCTGCCCAGATTGGCCTGTTGGCAGCTGTGGGCCGCTCCAAAGTTCTGGTCTATCCACGCCCGCGCGTAACCGTCTTGTCTTTCGGCCGGGAACTGGTTGACGTTGACCGTGAACCAGGTCTGGGTCAGATTTTTGACGTTAACTCTTACTCGCTGGCCGCTGCCGCGAAAGAAGCTGGCGCGGATGTTCAGCGCGTCGGCATTGCACAGGGCGAGCCCCGCCGAATCAAAGAAACCCTGGAAACCTACCTGTCACGCTCGGAGGTGCTGGTGATTTCCGGTGCCGTGGGCGGTGCGGGCTCTGAGGTTATCCGCAAGGTGCTCGATGAACTCGGCGATGTGGACACCACCCGTGTTGCCATGCACCCGGGTTCAGTCCAAGGCTTTGGTCTGCTGGGTGAAGAACGCACCCCAACCTTCTTGTTGCCGTCCAACCCAGTCTCCGCACTCGTGGTCTTTGAGACTTTTGTGCGCCCACTGATTCGTTTGAGCCTGGGCAAGCGCGTGGCTAACCGTCGCGTGGTACGTGCCCGCGCGCTTAACCACATTGAGTCCCGTCCGGGCCGCCGCGGCTTTATCCGTGCTCGTTTGATGCGTGATGCGGAAACCTCTGACTACCTGGTGGAGGGACTCTCCGGTGCGACCGGTGCACCAGCGCACTTGCTGGCCGGTCTGGCTGAGGCCAATGCCATGGTTCGTGTGCCAGAAGATGTCACGGCGATTCGCCCAGGTGATGTCGTGGACGTCGTCTTCTTATCGCAGAGAAGCTAGCCAGGATAAGACCTTCAGTGTTTGATCCAATTGGCTGGCGCCTTCCGCGCCTGAGCCCCGAACCTTCCTCCCAGCGCCACCCGTACCACCCCGGGTGGCCAGAAGTAACGCCACTGGTGCTACTTCCGGAGTCCAAGAAATTTCCGCAGGGAATTCGTTTGCGCCTGCGCCCGCTAGTTGCGGGGGATAAGGACGCGTGGCGTTCTCAACGCATCCGCGATGAGAAGTTCCTGCGCCCGGTGGAACCTACCGCTATGGGCACGTGGAAAGACGCGCATTCTGCTGCCAACTGGCGTAGCCACTTTCACTACTTGGGTACCAGTGCGCGTGCTGGGCAGATTGTCCCCATGGTCATTGAAGTCAACGGCCAGTTCGCAGGGCAGTTGACCTTGGGCAACATTCAGCATGGCGGAATTAGTGATTGCTGGATCGGCTATTGGGTCTATTCCAAGTTCACCGGCTCTGGTGTGGCCACTGCCGCGTGTGGATTGGGCGTTGACCATGCGTTTCGCCGCGTGGGTTTGCACCGCATTACTGCAACCTACATGCCGGAAAACCCGGCATCCGGCAAAGTTCTTGCTGCCAATGGCTTCCGTGAGGAAGGCTATCTGCGCCGCAACCTTCATATCAACGGTGCGTGGCGCGACCATCACTTTGTGGCGATAACCCGCGAGGATTACTCCACCACAGCACTTGACCGCCTGTGCTCCTCGGGCCGCGTGCTTGGCCGTCTCGCCAGCGACAAATAGCCAGGGTTTGCGCTTAAAGTCTCCTGGCAATTGCCGGCTTTGGCCCATGCCTGCGGCGTGGCAGGGAAGAAGCCTTCGGTAGGGGACGTAATCTGGGAAGAGATTTACTGTCTATCCCTTAATCGGAAGATTGAAAGGTGGCCGAGGCTCGTGTCTCCAGGATTAGCGATTGTTCTCATCATCGTGGTGTGGCTACTGGTATTGGCTCCCGTTTTGTTGCGTGGCCAAAAGCCAATGAGCCGCACCGGCGAAGCATTTGATGACACCCGAGTCCTCTTTGAGGGCGACTCCGGTGTTCTTGAGTCCAACCGCGGTCCGAAGCTTTCCGCCAAGGCAGCGCGCATCAAGGCCCGCAAGGAAGCCGATGCAGCCAAGACTAAGGCACAGGCTGACGATGCCTCCGCAGCCGCAACAGCCGCCGACTCTGCTTCAGCAACCACCAGCGAAGAATACGCACAACTTGGCGATGTCAAGGCTGAGAAGCAGACCATTGCCGGCGCTGCTGCACGCATCAAGTCCGAATGCGACAACGCTGCATCCGCAGAGACCGCTGAGGCCACCGAAGCCGCTGCCACCGCCGAAGGCGGCACCACAGCAGACAATTCAGTAGAAGCCGAAACCATCGAAGGTGAAATCGTCTACGAGGTCGACACCATCGACACCAAGGACATCAATGGTGCCGAGGGAACAGATTCCGCAGACGTTGTTGATGCCGAGTTCACTGACGCTGACCTCACCGACATTGAAGCTGAGAAGCAAAACGCTCAGGCTGATGGGCCAAAGGCAGATGCTGTTCCAGTTTCCGCAGTGCTTATCGATGATGACGCTGAGCTGCTCGATGAAGATGATGACATCTTGCTCGAAGACGAGCCACGCGAAGAGCCAAAGCCTGCAGAGGCAGAAGAGAAGAAGACTTCTGGTGTAGCGGCTTCTGAAGGCCAGGTATTTACGGCACCAGCAGCTTATGAGCTGGCTGAGGATGCCTACGATATGGATGACACCTACTTGTCACCAGTGGACATGATGTACCCGGGTGCGGTTGACTCCGATATCGCCGATGCAGAAGAGACCACTTCTTCTCACCAGGACAGCGCTGCCGCTGCCGACGCTGACAACGCATCCTCCGACGCCGATAACATCGACAACAACGACAACGTTGCTGACGCTGATGCTGACATTGATGCAGAAGAGTCGGTTCAGCAGCCAGTTGAGGTTGCAGAATATGACGATGAGTTTGAGGACAGCTACGTCGCAGCGGGTTCTGATAGCGAACTGTCTGAGGAAGAACTTGAGTTCGCCCAGGCTCGCGTGGGCCGCGGCGGCTGGGATCCTGAGGCGGATGCAGCGAACAAGGCAACGCGCTACCAGCGTCGTCAGCGCACGCTGTTTGGTCTTGCACTCGTTGTAGTTCTGACCGTTGCTTTGGGCATCATCTTCGGCGGCTGGCTGTGGTGGACTGCCGCAGTCGCCGGTGGTCTTACCGTCGCTTACCTGGTCGCACTGCGCACCCAGGTCCGACAGGAACAGCAGCTGCGCGCCCGCCGTATTGCACAGCTTCGTCGCGCACGCCTTGGTGTGCGTTCGGCTGAGGATGAAGAACTGGCTATCCCTCGTTCGCTTCGCCGCCCAGGTGCAGTAATTGTAGAAATTGATGACAGCAGCCCAGACTGGGATCACCTTCCAGAGGTCTACGAGGAAGTCGAAGAAGCCCCGCAGCGACCTTCCCAACGCCGTCAGCGTCGTGATGACCTCGCTTCCCGCCGCGTTGGCTAATCCAAAGCTATTAGGCCGAAAGCTATAAATTCGAAAGTAAGAACTCTTCGTAGTTTCCTTTCCAGCGCGCATTCCCCAGACCTAAAGGTTCTGCAGGGGATGCGCGCTGGAGGGTTTTCTAGGTGAATCTCGGGTGCATCGGTATTAGGCGGCGTTTGACTGTCTGCGGACAGCTGGAACCATGCCGATTGCCTGCATGAGTGCAGCAATGAGTCGGGGACCAATCTGCGTAAAGCCGCGTTTCTTCAACTCTGCGCCGAGCTCAGAAATCTCGGGAGTTCTTTCAACCAATTCCGTCACCGTCTCGCAGGCATAAGCAGAGTTGGGGTCATGCGCCCACACAAAGGCGGATAGTCCACCGTGTTCACGAAGCTCCACGGTGGCACGGGCATTAGTCACTGCGGCTGAAATCTTTCTCTTGTTGCGGATCATTCTCTTGTCTTTGAGCAGGCGCTCAATATCGTCGTGGGTAAATGTCGCAACAGCATCTGGTTCAAAGTTGTGGAAGCACTCGCGCAGACGCTCACGTTTGTTAAGCACCATGGACCAATTCAGGCCGGTCTGGAAGCCCAGAAGCGCAATTAGTTCGTAGAGCTCGCGCTCTTCATAAAGAGCCTGACCCCATTCATGGTCAAAGTATTCGCGGCTCAGCGGAGAGGTGCGCGCCCAGCCGGGATAAACATCATCTTCGAAGCTCGATTCGTCGTTTAAGGAGTTGAAGGATGTGTCGTCATCGATGGTTGATTCAGTATTGTTTGGGTTCTCATTAGTAGTTGTCATGTGGATCTAGACTTCAAATTCTGTGCAGACGTTCCCTGAGCTTTTGCCACTGGGAATCTCACACCCCGCGCTTTCGTTGGAGCGTGGTTAACCGGGTAATCTGATAGCCATGAACTCACCCATTGTCCGCGATGCTGCGCTGCTAATCTTCCGCGTAGTACTCGGACTGGTGTTTATCGCCCATGGCGTGGACAAGCTTTTCTTTCCAGGCATGGATGACACCATCGGACAATTCTCGGCGTGGGGTGTCCCGCAGCCGCAGATTTTCGGGTGGGTCGTCGCCATCGGTGAGCTCGCCGCAGGCACAATGCTGGTCATTGGTTTGCTGGCTACATTTGCCGCCGGCATGCTTGCGGTGTTGTGCGCGCTGTCGGTGTACTTTGTTCACTTTGGCAACGGCTTTTTCGTGGAAGAAGGCGGGTTCGAGTACACCGTCGTGCTGTGCGTGGCATTATTGATGGTTGTAGTATTCGGTTCTGGTCGTGCGAGTTTAGATGGGGTGTTAAGTCGTGTTGAATCATGACCAGGTCCAAGACGCCCTGTCCGCCCGCATGGACGGCGAGGATTATGACCTAGAAGATGACGTCATTGACACCCACGTTGCCCACTGTGAACAGTGCAAGGCATTCCAAGAACGCGCCGCAAAGCTGTCGTTCTCACTGACACCGAATAAGCCTTTAGAGCCCTCACGTGAGCTAGCGGAATCCATCCTGGCGGAAGTAGAACCAGAGTGGCGCCGTGTTTCTGGCAGCCGCTTGGCAAGCCTGGCAGGTGCACGCGTAGCTCTGGTGGTTCTGGCGATTATTTTCTTTATCTGGGCAGTTACCCTCATCATCGCGTCGGGCCCATTCACCGGCGTGGCCGAGGGCGGAGCCTTGCTCAACCCAGATGCTAACCAGGTGGAGGCAGAGCATCTCATTGAAGCAGCTGGGCTGCGTTTGGGCTTTGCTGCTGGCATGGTTTTCTGTGCCTGGCGCCC